>DASRFH010000190.1:0-14281 GCA_035651675.1 Chloroflexota bacterium
CTGCTGCTCCTGAAGCTCGGCGGGGCGGATGACCAGCTCGACGTCTCCGCCGAGACGCTCGCGGCGATGAACGCGCTCGCGAAGGAGGCGGACACCGGGCAGCTCCTGCGCGCTGTGAAGCTGTTTGGCCAGGCCGACGTCGGGTGGCGCGGCACGCTCCACTTCCAGCTCCCGCTCGAGCTGGCGTTCGTCGAATCGACGCTGGAAGAGGCGGCGCGGCCCGAGCCGCAGGTGCCCACCGCCACGACGAGCCCCCGACCCGACGCTCCGTTCCGGCCGCAGCGCGGAAGCCCACCCCATCCGCTCACGTCGGCCGCTGGGGTGAAGCCAGCGGCTCCAGCGGCCCCAATCGACCAGCCGCCTCATCGCCCCGCTCGCCGGGGGGACGACCCGTCCAGCGCCGCCTCCCCGACGGGGACGGCTCCCTCGTCCGCCCCGCCCGCGTCGCTCGCCGAGGTACGCACCGCCTGGCCGCGCGTGAAGCGCGCGATCCGGGCGGTCAATCGCCGGCTCGAGGCGTTCATGAACGACGTCCGGCCGGTCGGCGTCGAGGATGGGAAGCTGCTGCTGGAGGCGCGGTTCGCCTCGCACCAGGAGCAAGTGATGAAGCCGGACCAGCGCGACCTGATCGAGGCCGAGGTCGAGCGAGCGCTGGGCAGACGCCTGTCGATCAGCTGCTCGGTCGCGACGACGTGGGCGCCGGACGAGGAAGAGGAGATCGACCCCCGCGACACGCCGGTCGTCCGCGCGGCGATCCAGCGCGGCTGGCGAGCCCGCCTCGTGAGCGACGAAGAGAGCACCGTACAATAGGGAGCACGATGCAGCCGAACATGAAGATGATCCAGCAGATGCAGCAGCGGCTGCTCAAGGCCCAGGAAGAGCTCGGCAACGAGACCGTCGAGGGCACCGCCGGTGGGGGCGCGGTGACGATCACCTTGAACGGCCACAAGCAGGCGCGGGCCGTGAAGATCGACAAGGCGGCCGTCGACCCCGACGACGTCGAGATGCTCGAGGAGATGGTGCTCGCCGCGCTGACCGACGCGATTCAGAAGGCGGAGGAGCTCGCCCAGAAGCGGATGGCCGCGTTGACCGGCGGGCTCAAGATCCCCGGGCTGATGTAAGGGCGCCGGCCTGCCGCCTGACCAGGTCGGCGATCCCCGCGGACGCAAGGTCGAGCAAGCGGTCGGCCATCTGGCGCGGGAAGGCGCCCCGCTCCGCGGTGCCCTGGATCTCGACGAACTCCCCGTCGCCGTTCATGACGACGTTGAAGTCCACCTCGGCCGTCGAGTCCTCGACGTAGGCAAGATCGAGCATCGGCCGACCCTCGACGATCCCGACGCTCGTCGCGGCGATGTGCCGTAGCGTCGGAGGCCGTTCGAGCTTGCCAGCCGCGACCACCTTGTCGAGCGCCAGCGCCAACGCCACCCAGCCGCCGGTGATCGAGGCAGTCCGCGTGCCGCCGTCGGCCTCGATGACGTCGCAGTCGATCAGGATCGTGCGCTCGCCGATCGTGTTCAGATCCACGGCGGCACGGAGCGCGCGGCCGATCAGCCGTTGGATCTCCTGGGTGCGCCCGGACGGGCGGCCGGCGGTCACCTCGCGGCGGGTTCGCGTCGTCGTCGCCCGCGGCAGCATCCCGTACTCGGCCGTGATCCAGCCCTGGCCCTTGCCGAGCAAGAACGGCGGCACGCTCTCCTCGACCGAGGCGGCGCAGAGCACGTGCGTGCCGCCCAGCTTGATGAACGCCGATCCCTCGGCGTGGCGCAGGAAACCCGGTACGATCTCGACCGGGCGCATCTCGTCGTCGCGTCGTCCGTCGTGTCGCGTCAAACAGGCACCGCCGAGAGGAAATAGAGGACTTTGGCCGTTATGTCGCCCATCACAACGCACCCCACGGCCAGGTACAGGATGCCGGTCGCCGTCCGCATCGCCCTGATGCGGCATGAGTACCAGACGAACGCGGCCATCACGAGCGGGAACACGATGCCGAACGCGGCGCGCATCCACACCATGATCCCGAACCGGGCCAGCACGTCGGTCCCGCCAAGCAGCCAGAAGAGGATCGCTGCCTGGGCCACCAGCGCGACCAGGAACAGCCCGGTCAGCCGCAGGAGTGGCCGACTGGAGAGCATGGGCGCGACGAGGTACCAGTGACCGAGCAACATGCCGGTCATCGACGCGCCCAACGCGAGGGAGGCGGCCGCGAAGCTCGCGGTCACGGTCGGCGCGTCGCCGAGCGGCCCGAGCGCGGCGAGGCCATCCGCGAGCGCGAGTGCGGAGGTCCCGGCGAGCGCGGCGCCGGCCGCGACACGCGCCAGGCGATGCGGCCGGTAGGCGAAGACCGTGTACAGGGCAGCCGCGGCAAGCGCGCCGTAGAGCGGCCTCATCAGCGCCCCGCCCTGGAGGTTCGAGGCCGTCCAGAGCGCGATCAGCACCGCCACGAGGACCGAGATGCCCATGAATTGCAGGAACCCCGGACCAACCTCGAGCTGCGGCTCCACCAGCAGCACCGCCAGCGCTGTGCCCAGCAAGAGCTCGACCAGAACGAAATAGAAGGTGAACGGCAGGGTCGCGTAGAGCTGCACGGGTTCCTCTGGCAGGCGCGGGCTGTCTCGACGAAACGCACCGCGGGTCGAAAGTGTCCGATTATAGGGCGCTGTGTTGTTTGCGCCCCTTCCTACGCCCTTGCTAAACCGGTGGGTCGAGCATGATCGAAGTCGAGAACCTAAGTAAACGCTACGGCGAAAAGGTCGCGATCAGCGGCGTCACGTTCGACGTCCAGGCGGGCGAGATCCTCGGCTTCCTCGGACCGAACGGCGCCGGGAAGTCGACGACGATGCGGATCATCTCGGGCTACATGCCCGCGTCCGACGGCACGGCGCGGGTGGCCGGATACGACGTGTTCACGCAGTCGCTGGAAGCTCGTCGGCGGATCGGCTACCTGCCCGAGAACGTACCGCTGTACACCGAGATGAAGGTGCGCGACTACCTTGGCTTCATGGCCGAGATCCATGGCGTCCCGCGCCGCGTCCGCAAGGAGCGGGTCGACGTTTCGATGGAACAGGCGCGCGTCACGGACCGCGCCGACTGGATCATCGGCAAGCTCTCGAAGGGCTACCGCCAGCGCGTCGGATTGGCCCAGGCGCTGGTCCACAACCCGCCGGTGCTGATCCTCGACGAGCCGACCGTCGGCCTCGACCCCCGCCAGATCATCGAGACGCGGAACCTGATCAAGAGCCTGGGGGGCGAGCACACCGTCATCCTCAGCACCCACATCCTGCCCGAGGTGAGCGCGACCTGTTCGCGCGTTGTGATCATCGCCAACGGTCGCGTCGTCGCCGAGGACACGCCGGAGAACTTGACCCGACGGCTGCGCGGATCGGAGCGGATCGAGCTCGAGGTGGGCGGTCCAGGCAAGCAGGTCGCCGCCAGGCTCCGTGCGATCAAGAACGTCCAGGAAGTCCACGTGGAGCCGACGGCCGACGGCCGCGCGCGCCTGTTCGTCGACTGCGCGGTGGGCGCCGACGTCCGGGCGGACCTGGCGGCCGCGGTCGTCAACGGGGGCTGGGGGCTCTACCAGCTTCGCAACGTCGGGATGTCGCTCGAGGAGGTGTTCCTGCAGCTCACGACGCAGGACGAGGCCGCGCCCGCCGAGGCGGCCGAGCTCGAGATGGAGGCGGTCGGTACCTGATGGCGACCTTCGCGATCGCCCGGCGTGAGCTGGGCTCCTACTTCCGCTCGCCCCTGGCGTACGTGATCACGGCGGCGTTCCTCGTGATCGCCGGGTACTTCTTCTCGGTCAACGTGATCTTCTCGCGGCAGGCGACGGTCCAGCCGCTGTTCCAGACGATGTACACGATCCTGTTGCTGCTCGCCCCCGCGCTGACGATGCGGCTGCTCGCCGAGGAGCAGAAGTCCGGGACGATCGAGCTGCTGCTGACGGCGCCGATCCGCGAGGTCGAGGTGGTAGTCGGCAAGTTCCTCGCCGGGTTCATCTTCTTCGGCGTGATGCTGGTGCTCACCCTCTGCTACCCGCTGCTGCTGAGCATCTGGGGCAACCCAGACAGGGGTGGGGTGATCGGCGGCTACCTCGGCGCGTTGCTGTTCTGCGGCGCGATCGTGTCGGTCGGGCTCTTCACGTCGGCGCTGACGCAGAACCAGATCGTCGCGGCGGTGCTCTCCTTCGCGATCCTGCTCATATTGTGGGTCGTCGACGGGCTGTCGAGCGTGTTCGGCGGCACGCTCGGCGACTTCCTCTCCTACCTGGCGCTCTACCCGCACTTCAACGACATGACGCGCGGGGCGATCGGGACGAAGGACGTCGTGTACTACGTGAGCTTGATCCTGGTAGCTTTGTTCCTGACCTGGCGGACGCTCGAGGCGAGGCGGTGGCGCTGATGATCGAGCGACTGCGCACCCAGCTTCCGACCATCTTCACGATCCTCGGCGTCCTCTGTCTCGTCGTCGCCGCCGGCTTGTACCTCGTCTACGCGCAGCTCGACCGGTGGGTGCTCACCTCCGGGGCGATCGGCGTGATCTTCCTCGTCTACGCCGTCCTCGAGCGGCCGCAGGCCGTGACGTCCACCGTTACGAGCCGGGAGGCCCGTTACGGAGGCAATACCGTCCTGTTGACCGGTGCGTTCATCGGCATCGTCGCGCTGGCCAACGTGCTGTCGAGCCGGCACAGCTACACCTGGGACCTCACGGAGACGAAGGACTTCTCGCTCAGCCCGCAGTCCGTCCAGGTCGCCCAGCAGCTCGACAAGCCGGTCAAGATCACGGCCTTCTACCAGCAGGGCCAGTCCGGCCAGCAAGAGATGCAGGACCTGATCAAGCAGTACCAGGCCTACACGGACAAGATCACTTACGAGTTCGTCGACCCGGTACTGAAGCCGGGCGTGGCCCGCGACATGAAGATCGAGAACTACCCAACCACCGTTCTCGAGACGCCCGATGGCAAGCGCCAGACAGTGTCGTCGGCGACCGAGGGCGAGATGACCAGCGCCCTCCTCAAGCTCGAGCGCGGCACGCCGAAGCAGGTGGGCTGGATCACGGGGCACGGCGAGCTGGACACCGAGAGCCAGGACCAGCGAGGCGCGAGCGAGGCGAAGCGGCTGATCGAGGCGGAGAACTACAAGGTCGTTCCGCTCACGCTGCTGGCGCAGACCGAGATTCCGAAGGACTACGCCGCGGTTGTGCTCGCGGGGCCCCGGCAGGCGCTGCTGCCGCAGGAAGCCACCGTCCTCGACAAGTACCTCGAGGCCGGCGGCAAGCTGCTCGTGATGCTGGACCCCCGTTCGCCCGGCAACCCGGTGGGGCTGCTCAACAAGTGGGGGCTCGACGTCGGCAACGGCATCCTGCTGGACTTCTCGCTGAACGTCCAGGGCGATCCGCTGACCCCCGCGGTCGTCAAGTACGCCCCGAACCCGGTCATGAAGAACGTCGCGTCCGACACGACCGGCCGCTACATCACCATCTTCCCCGGCGCGACGATGGTGCGCGCCAAGAGCGACAAGGACGTCTCGCTCCAGATACAGAACATCGCGCAGTCGAGCGACAACTCCTGGGTCGAGAGCGACGAGCGGATCGACCCGCGTGCGGTCAAGTACGACGAGGGCAAGGACGTGAAGGGTCCTGTGCCGATCGCCGTCTCCGTCCTCAAGAGCTCCGGATCGAGCTCGGCGCCGAGCGGATCGGACCAGAGCCAGCAGAACCAGCAGTCGTCGACCCGGATCGTCGCGATCGGCAACTCGACCTTCGCGTCGAACAACCTGCTCTCGATCATGCAGGTGCCGGGCAACCGCGACCTCCTGCTTAACTCGATCGGCTGGCTAACCGAGGACGAGGGGCTGCTCGGCGTGCGTGCCAAAGTCACGAAGGACCGGACGCTGATCCTGACCGGCACCCAGCAGAACCTGATGCTCTACTCCAGCACGCTGTTCCTGCCGCTCGCCGTCCTGGCGGTGGGCGCCTACGTCTGGTGGAGCCGCCGCTAGCGCGGCGCCCGCCCCGTCCGGAGGACCGATCGTGAACTTCCGTCTGACGCTGACGATGGTGGCCGTCTTCGTCGTGCTGGCCGGGGGAGTCTGGTACACCGAGCTGCGCAACGGCCCGCCCCCTCCGGCCACGCCGACCGGCCAGGCGAGCGTGCTGAACCTCGACTCGGCCAACATCACGAAGATCGAGGTCGAGGACCAGGGTAAGCGCGCCGCCGTCCAGCGCGGCGACGACAACGTCTGGCGTTTGACCGAGCCGCAGCCCGGCGAGGCCGACAACACGACCGTGAACTCGACCGCGAGCCAGCTCGCGAAGTTGAACGCCACGCGCAAGCTCGAGAGCCCTGGCAACCTGGGCGACTACGGGCTCGCCAACCCGTCGACGAAGCTCCGGTTGACGACCAAGGACGGCGGCAGCTCCGAGATCGACGTGGGCGCCAAGACGCCCGATAGTTCCGCCTATTACGTCAAGCTCGCCGGACAGGATCCCGTCTACGTCGTGTCCGCGTTCACGATCAGCGGTGTGACCAAGTGGACGACCGATCCACCCAAGCCGCGTCCAACGGCCACGCCGATCCCGGCAAGCCCGTCGCCAGCCACGTCCCCGACCGCCGCCGGCTCCCCCGCGCCCACAAGCTCGCCGGCCCCGTCCCCAACCGGGGGTTAGTCCGCCGGGCCTCCCTACAATAGCCGGGTCTTGCGACCGCTAACGGGGCCGCCGCGGTCGGTACCTCCGCTCGAGCTCCTGATCGTCCTGCTCGTGTTGCTCGCGGCACTAGGGGCGCGTCTCTACCACCTCGGCGCCCCGACGTTGAGCGGCGACGAGTGGTTCATGTGGCGGAACTGGCGGGAGGGGCCGGGCTGGATCGTCCACCAAGCCCACACGTTCGAGCCGCACCCGCTCCTCTATTACCTCGCGTTCTGGGCATGGCTCGGCGCCGCGGGCACGACCGAGTGGGCGATGCGCTACCCGTCCGCGCTGTTTGGGGTCGTCACCTGCGTGGCGGTCTGGCGGCTGACGCGGAGCGTGGCCGGGGCCGTGCCCGCGGCCACGGCGCTGGTGCTCGCGGCCGTGAACCCCTACCAGGTCGCGCAATCGCAAAACGCTCGGAACTACGCGATGGTCGCCGCGCTCGCCACGGTCGCGACCGTCCTGCTGCTCGTCGCGCAGCGGCAAGGCGGGCGGGCCTGGTACGGCTACGGCCTGGCGCTATTGCTCGCGCTCAACACGCACCTGAACGCCGCGCTAGCCGCGGCGGCCCACGTCGCCTGGATGGGCCTGCGGTGGCTGCTTCATGGCGAACGGCCGCCCCGCGAAGCGTTCCGCTCCGGGGCCGTCGTCCTCGTCCTGTTCCTCGGCTGGATCGCCTACGCTTGGCCCGCGCTGACCAGCTACCCGGGGTACTTTCCGGAGCCCGTCGGCTTCGTCGCGGTGCTCCAACGGACCACAGGCACGTTCGCCTTCGGGCAGCTCGAGGCGCCGCGGCGCGCGCTGGTCGGCCTGGCGGGGTTCGTGGTGCTGCTCGGCGTGACCTGGGCGCTGCGCCGAGCCGCGAGGAGGTGCGACGACGGTCTACTGATCGCCCTGGTCGCCGGCCTCCCGGTCGTCGGGACGGCGCTCATGTTCCTGATCCGTCCGATGTTCGAGGAGCGGTACCTCATCGTCGCCGCGCCCGCGACGATCGCGCTCTTGGCGATCGGCTCCTGGGCGTTTGGTTCTGGTCTCTGGAGCGTCGCGTCCCGAGCACCTATGGCGCTGGACGAGCGGTGGTCGCCCGCGGCTCGCGCCGCGTTCGGTGCGGCGCCGGCGGTCGCCCTGCTGGCGCTCACGGCGCCGTTCCTGCGTGGGTACTTCCCCCTAGTCGAGGAGTCGCGACCGGATTGGCGCGGCCTGGCCGCCTGGATCCAAGCAACGGCGCGGCCAGGTGACGTCGTGCTTATCACCGGAAATGGCGTCGCCGATCTGTACGGCTACTATCAGCGCGATACGACCCCGACGATCCTGGCGGCCGATCCGGCTACCGTCGGACCAGCGGTGGACGGCCTGCCCGCGATGCACGCGCGCGGGGCCTTCCACCTCCCCTACCTCGACGCCCTGCCGGACCGGATCGCCCACGACCGCCTGGCGGCGATCGGCTTCCCTGGGGAGGGACGCTGGTTCCGAGCCCAGCACGCCCAGTACGTGGCGCTCCCCCCGCCCGGTTTCCCCGCCGCGCGCCCGATCGGTGCGCGCTGGTCCAGCTCGATCGAGCTCCGCGACGCGGCAGTTGGTCCGGCGATGGTGGGTCCCGGCGACGCGGTCGACGTCGCGCTCACCTGGGCGACGCTGCACGCTGCGCCCGACCTGAAGATGTCGCTGCGCTTGTTCGGCGCCGACGGCAAGCAGGTCGCCCAGCTCGACCGACGCCCCGTGGACGACGCACGGCCCTTCCCGACGTTGAGGCCCGGCGAGCCCGTGCGCGACGGCCACGCCCTCCGCGTTCCAGCCGACGCGCCGCCCGGCAGCTACGAAGCGGCGCTGCTGCTCTACCAGCCGAGCGACGCCAGGGCATTGGCGCCCGACGCCGATCCGTCGCTCCTGCGCCCGGAGAACCGCGACCTGGTGCGACTCGGGACGATCGAGGTCGGACGACGCTGACCAGGACCTCGCGCGTCGTCGTACAGACGTACAACTACCCGCCGAGACGTCTGTCCGATTGTGAGATCTTATGGCCGGTCGTCGGCCTCACGCTCGCTGCCTTCGCCCTGCGGCTCGCACTGGCGCGCGGCGATCTCTGGGGTGACGAAGCGGCGATGGTCACGCTAGCCCTGCGGCCAACCACCGAGCTGCTGCGGACGCTCGCGACGGCCGAGCCGCACCCGCCGCTGTACCCATTACTGCTGAAGGCCTGGATGCGCCTCGCCGGGACGGGAGAGCTGGCCGTCCGCATGCCGTCCGTATGGGCGGGCACGGCGCTCGTCCCGGTGCTCGCCGCGCTCGGCCGGACGGTCGGCATGCGCGCCGCGGTGACCGCTGCACTGCTGACGGCGTTCAGCCCGTTCCTCCTCTGGTACGCGACCGAAGCTCGGATGTACCCGTTGGCCGTCTTGTTCGGCGCCGCTGCCTTCTACTGGCTCGCTCGCCTGCTGCGGCGGCCGAGTCGGGCGTCGGCGCTCGGCTACACCGCGGCCGCGGCGCTCGGCCTGCTCACCCACTACTTCGTCCTTTACCTCGCAGCCACTCAAGCGCTGGTCGGCGGCATTGCCCTCGCGCGCGACCGACGCCTGGCAAGACCGCTGGCCGTCGCCGGCGCCGTCGCGGCGCTGCCAGTCGTCGCCTGGATGGCCGTCGCCGGCCACATCGTCGGCTCCTACTACGGCGCCCAGCCCGGCTCGGTCGACCTGCTCGGCGTGCTGGCGCGAACGCTTGAACGCATCCCGGCCGGCTGGAGCGTTCAGCCGACCACCGCCGTGTGGGTCGGCGTTGCGGCGGCGCCATTTGTCGCTTCCGGCGCGTGGCTGGCGCGTCGACGCGCGCCAACCTGGATCGCCTGGCTCGCCCTCCCGACGTTGCTCGCGATGGCCGTCTCGCTCGCGCGGCCCATGTACCAGGAGCGCTACCTGGCGGTGGTCGCTCCGCCCTACCTGCTCTTCGCCGCGACGGCCATCGCGCTCGTGCCTCGCCCCGGCAGGCTCTTCCTCCTGGCCGGCGCGGTCGGCACAGCCACCGTCCCACTGTGGAACATGGCGATGGGCGGTTACGTCCGCAGTCAGTACGGTTCGCACACCGCCGAGATCAACGCCCTCGGCCGAGCCGGCGAGGCGGTGATCCTCACAGGGACCTCCCAATTCCCCTTATATTCCTATTACGCCTCCAGAGGAGGCATCGGGCTTCCCGTGTTCGGGCTCCCGCGCGATCCGCCGGCGACCGAGGCCCAGGTTGGACCGGAGCTGGCCGCCATAGCCGAGCGGTTCGACGGGCTATGGCTCATGCTGTACGCCGAACACGACTACGACCCGGGCGACGTCGTCGAGCGGTGGCTGACGGTACACGCCTACCGCGCGCCACCCCGCTGGACGGTCAACGGGCGGTTGATCCGGTTCGTGACGGAACGGTCGGCCAACCTCGGACCGGTATCGCCACCACGCACGATCGCGCCTGGATTCAGCCTCGCCGTGGCGCTCCCGACCGGGTCCGTGCCGGCCGGCGGCCTGGTGCCGGTCCGGCTCGACCTGACGCGCGACGCCGCGTCCAACGCACCGCCGAAGCTTCGGCTGCGTCTGGTCGACGGCGCTGGGTTCCTGTGGGGTGAAGCTGACGAAGTGCTCGGCAGTGGGTTCGGGCTGTCCGCCAGCTCCGCCTGGACCGAGCGCCGCGCGCTGCCGGTGCTCTCCGGTGCCCCGGAGGGCACCTACCGGGTCGAGGCGCAGCTCTACGTCGAGGATCCCGCCGGTGCCAAGCCGCTCGGGAGGCTCGATCTCGGCACCGTCGCCGTCGCGGCGAGCGCCCGCTTCTGGCCCGGGCAGATCCCTGGGTTCCGATCGATCGAGGAGCAGGCTGCCGGCTGGAACCTGCTCGGCTGGGCTGGCGCCGACACGGGCTCGGCCGGGGCGCGCGCCTACCTCACGACGGTGTGGCGCGCCGAAGGATCTCCTGCCCCAGTGGAACAGGTTCTGCGCATCGTCGGATCAGACGGCGCCGTCGCGTCCACCCGCGCGACGGCGCTCGACAAGGTGCGACCGGGCGACGTCAGGAGGGTCCAGATCAGTCCGCCCGTCGGCGCGCATTGGCGTCCGGGGACGTACCGCTACGAGCTCGGTCTGCGGGATACATCGGGCGCGCCAATCCCCTGGTCGAGTGGCGCGGCCTGGCTGGCGCTCGGGACGCTGCGCGTAAGCGCGGGTCCTCCCGTGGCAACGCCAGCTGCCCCGGCCAGCCCGCTCGACGTGCGCTTCGGCGAGGGCATCCGGCTGCGGGGCTACACGTGGAGCCGAGCGCCGGCCGCGCTCACCCTCCAATGGGAATCGCTGCATGACACCGATACGAGCTTCGCCGTGTTCGTGCACCTTCTGGATAGCACGGGCACGATCGTCGCGCAGTCCGACGGGCCGCCGTCGGCCGGCCGCCAGCCGACCGACGGGTGGGCGCCGGGCGACGTGGTGGACGACCGCCGCGAGCTATCGGCGCCGCCGGGCCGTTACCGTGTCGAGGTTGGCCTCTACGACCCGCGGACCGGCACCCGCCTGCCCGCCACCGAGGCTGGTCGCGCGCTCGGGGATGCGGTCAACCTCGGCGTCGTCCAGGTAGGGTCCTGACGTGGCCGGAACGCTCGAGCGCCCTACACCAACCAACAGCGCCGCGTCCGCGGTTTACGGCCGCCCGTGGACCTGGCCGCGATTCGATTGGCGAGCCTGGCTCGTCGCGATCACGGTGCTCGGGGCGGCGCTGAGGCTTGTCTGGCTGCCGTCGATCCCGCCGGGCCTGTTCTTCGACGTGGCGGCGAACCTCTTCGACGTGCTGGACATCCGCGGCGGCGCGCACCCGATCTGGTTCGCCCGCAACAACGGCCGCGAGCCACTGATGCTCTACGCCACGGCGGCCGCGTCGCTCGTCTTTGGGCCCACCGCGCTAGCCGCCAAGGCGACGGCGGCGATCTTCGGCATCGCGACGATACCGGCCATCTACCTGTTCGGACGCGAGACGGCCGCCTGCCAGGGCGAGCGCGCGGCGCGGGTGGTCGGGCTTCTCAGCGCCTTCGTGCTCGCGACGCTCTACTGGCACGTCCACTTCAGTCGACTCGGGCTGCGCACGATCACACTGCCCCTCTTCCTTGCGCTCGGGCTCGGACTGTTGCTGCGCGCCGTCCGGGTCCGGAGCCTCTGGATGTCCCTGCTCGCCGGCGCCTCGATGGGCATCGCCACCTACACGTACACCTCGATCCGCCTGGCACCGATCGCGGTCGTCCCGTTCCTCGCGCTCGCGCTCGGGTTGGCGCGAAGCCGACGGTTGGTGATGGTGGCGGGGCTTTCGGTCGTGGTATGGATAGCCATTAGCGCGCCGTTGGGCGTCTATTACGCCAGACATCCAGCCGAGGTGGAGGGGCGTACCGACGCCGTGTCGGTGCTGAACGCGCAGGTGAGTGGCGGCGACCCAGTCGGGGCGGCGCTGCGGGGGCTGCGCGACACGGCGCTTTCGACCGTCTGGCGCGGCTCGGCAAGTGGGCTCGAGAACCTACCCGGCCGGCCGCTCTTCGAGCCCATCACGGGCGTCGCCTTCGTCGTCGGCCTCGTCGTGGCCCTGCTCGCGCTAGCCGGCGCCCGGTGGGCCGAGCGACGCTCGATCGGAGCGCCAGCCGCGCTGCTGCTGCTGGCAACGCTCGGTGCGATGGGCCTTTCGTCGGCGTTGAGCGTCAACCCACCGGGCTTCGTGCGCATCTCCGGGATGATCCCGCCAGCCGTGGTCCTCGCGGCACTGGGGCTGACCGCCGCCGGAGGCTGGGCTCGCCCCCGGCTCGGGCGCATGTTCCTCCCGGTCGCTATGCTTGCTCTGGCCGTCCCCCTCGTGTGGACGTCGTACGACTACTTCGGCCGCTGGTACGGCGGTGGCGTTGCCTACCGTTGGGTCATGGAGGACAAGGTCCAGGCCTCCGAGCGAGTGACGGCCTGGCAGGTGGCCGGGGAGCGCGTCTTCCTTGCGCCGCTCTACGCGCGCGACTACACGTTCTCGTACCTGCTGCGTGATCACCCACCGGAGTCGTTCGACCTCGGCGCGGGGTTGGTGATCCCGGCGAGCAGCACGGCCCGCTACGCCTTCCCACCCGAGGACCGCGACGGGCTGGCGGCGGTCGCCGAGCATCTCGGCGCTCCGGCGCGCTTCGAAATGGTCGCCGACAGCTCCGGCGAGCACCCCCTCCTTGCGACGCTCGTCCTCGACGCCCCGCCGGCGGCACCCGCTAGGAAGCCGGTCGCCGAACTCGACCGCGGCGTCCAGCTCCTGCGCGCGCACGTCGAGCCGTCTGCGGCGGCGCCCGGCGACGTCGTCCAGCTCGCACTGACGTGGCGCGCGACCCAGCCGCTCGACCGCGACTACTCCGTCTTCGTCCACGGCCGTCTCGGCGACCAGACGCGGTTCCAGCGCGACCGAATGCCCGGCGACGGCACGCTCCCGACCAGCCATTGGCGCCCCGGCGATCGCATCGGCGACTACTACCGGATCGAGCTTCCGCGCGACCTTGCACCCGGCGACTATAGGCTCGTCGTCGGGCTCTACGAGCTCTCGAGCGGCCAGCGGCTGAGGCTGGTCGATCGCCCAGACGCGCCGAACGAGCTCGAAGTCGGGCATATCCGGGTCGTGGGCTGACCTACTGGCGCAAGTCGAACGACCCCAGGATCACGTGATCGCCGTCCACGCGCGGCGGGGCGCGGTACGGCGTCGTCCGATCCAGGAGCGCGCGCAGTCGGTCGAGCGGACCCGGAGGGTCGGCTAGCGGGGCCAGCCGCTGACCCCTGTCAGGTTGGTACAGGCCGACGATCAGCCGGTAGCGGCCCGGTGGGAGCCCGTCGGGGATCGCCATCTCGTGCGGATCTCGCACCAGGTCGCCCGGCTGCCAGACGTTTGTGGGGTAGGCGCCGTAGGCCGGCGGCCCGTCGTACTGCGCGACCGGGCGCGGCTCCGTGCCGACGAGCTGGGCGAACACGGTGTACGAGGTCACCGGCGCCACGGCGCTGCGCCAGTAGAGCGTCACGCGCAACGACCGGCCGCGCGCGATGGTCTTGGGTGCCACCTCGTACCCCGCCAGGCGGATACCTCCCGGGAAGGCGACGTCGACCGGGCGCGCGCCCTCCGGCAGCGGCTGGCCGGCGACGCCGTCCACCGAGAGGGTGCCGAGCCGCAACCGGTCGGACGTGCCTCCCGCCTGCTGCACCGGCAGCCGAGCGCCGTCGTCGCGCCGGTAGCCGCCCGCCTCCAACTGGTATTCGACCGGGGGCGTCCCGACCGGGACCTCCAGGTCGTGCCACTGCACGAGCACGTCGCCGGGCCGCCACCCGTCGCGCGGGTACCCGAGCCCGTCGTCCTGCGCCCACTGGCTGCCGAGCCCGCCGATGGCGTGGACGAACAGCGAGACGTCGACCGGCGGTGGCCGCAGCACTCGCCAGTACAGCGTCACGCGGGCGACCTGCCCGACCGGCGTGGGCGGCGGCAGGTCGTAGCCAAGAAGCTCCAGGTAATCGCCGAGGCGCGCCCGCAGCACGTGCGATGGCGCGACCGCGGGCGGTGTGCTGAGATTTGGGGTCCAGAGCTCGAC
>DASRFH010000191.1:0-28939 GCA_035651675.1 Chloroflexota bacterium
GTCGCCGAGGCCGCCCGTGAGATCGCCGGCGGCGCTTTCGAGAAGGTCGTTCTGGCCAGGCAGGTGGATGCCCGTGGCGGCAGACCCTTCGACGTGGTCTCGGCGCTCGCCCGCCTGCGCAGCGCCTACCCGAGCTGCACGACCTTCGCGATCGCGTCGGATCGCTTCTGCTTCCTCGGCGCGAGTCCGGAGCGGCTCGGCCGCGTCGAAGGCGGCCGTGCCGACGTCAGCTGCCTCGCCGGTACTGCTCCGCGCGGCGAGACGCCGGCGGAGGACGAGCGGATCGGCCGCGAGCTGATGTCGAGCGCTAAGAACCGCACCGAGCACGCGGTCGTGGCCCGGACGCTCCGCGGACGGCTGGCACCGCTGTGCCGCACGCTCGACGTTCCGGACGCACCGCGCCTGATGAAAGTGCGCAACGTTCAACACCTTTACACTCCCATCACCGGTACGTTACGAGTAGAGGTAGGACCGATCGAGCTCGCCGAGGCACTCCACCCGACGCCGGCGGTCGGCGGCTACCCGGACGACCGGGCGCTGCCGTTCATCCGCGCGCGCGAGCGGCTGGACCGCGGCTGGTACGCCGGGCCCTTTGGCTGGGTCGACGCGCGCGGGAACGGCGACTTCGCGGTCGCGCTGCGCTCGGCGCTGCTGGACGAGCCGGTCGGCGGCGGCTTCGGGCGCGCGCACCTCTACGCCGGCTGCGGCATCGTCGCCGACTCCGTCCCCGAAGCGGAGTACGAAGAGTCGTGCCTCAAGCTGCGGCCTATGCTGGTGGCCTTGGGTGGCGACGGGTGAGGCGCGGCAAGGTTCGCCGAGTGCGCTCTGCCGGCACACGGCGAGAACAGACACGCTGATGTACGCCGAGGTGCTCGGCCGCTACGTCGGCGCTCTCGTCGACGAGCTGGCGCGTGCCGGCGTCCGACACGTCTGCGTCTCGCCCGGATCTCGGTCGACGCCGCTCGCCCTCGTCCTGGCCGAGGAGCGGCGTCTGCGTCTGTGGATGCACTACGACGAGCGGTCGGCCGCGTACTTCGCCCTCGGCATCGCCAAGGCGAGCGGCGAACCGGTTGTGCTCGTCTGCACGTCCGGAACCGCCGCCGCGAACTACCTGCCGGCGATGGTCGAGGCGAAGCTTTCGCGCGTTCCGCTCGTCGTCCTGACCGCCGACCGACCACCCGAGCTGCGTGACGTCGGCGCGCCGCAGACGATCGACCAGGTCCGGCTGTACGGCGGCCACGTCAAGTGGTTCGCCGACGCGCTCCTCCCCGAGCCGGGCGACGAGGCGCTCCGCTACGTCCGCGCGCTCGCTGCCCGCGCGGTCGCGACCGCACGCGGCACACCGGCCGGCCCCGTCCACCTCAACCTGCCTTTCCGGGAGCCGCTGGTTCCGGTGCCACCCGTCGAGCCCGACTCGACCGCCCGGCCGGACGGCCAGCCGTACGTCGCGGTGAGCCATGGCCGCCTGGCACCCGATGCCGAGACGATCGCTCGGCTGGCGGCAGCGCTCTCGCCCATCGAGCGCGGGCTGATCGTCTGCGGTCCGCACGGAGGAACGGGACTCGGCTCGCCGGTCGCGCGCCTCGCCCGAGCGCTCGGCTGGCCGGTGCTAGCCGATCCGCTCTCGGGTGTCCGGACCGGACCCCACGATCGGTCGCTGGTGCTCGACGCTTACGACGCGGTCCTGCGCGACGAGCGGTTCGCCGCGTCCTTCGCCGTCGACGCCGTGCTCCGTTTCGGCGCGATGGCGACGTCGAAGCCGGTCCTGCTCTACCTCCAGAGCCACCCCACGGCGCGCCAGGTCGTCGTCGACGGCGGCGCCGGCTGGAACGAGCCGACGGCGCTCGCCGCCGAGGTCGTCCACGCCGACGAGGCGCTGCTGTGCGACGCACTCGTCGACGCCGTACCTCCGCGACGACGTAGCGGGTGGCTGGAGGCGTGGCTGGGCGCCGACCGCGCCGCGCGACGGGCGATCGCCTCGACGTTGGCGCGGATCGACGAGCCGTTCGAAGGCCGCGTGTTCGCCGAGCTCGCCGACCTGCTCCCCGACGGCGCCACGCTCTACGCTGGTAACTCTATGCCGATCCGCGACCTGGACACGTTCTTCCCGGCCACGGCCAAGGCGATCCGCTTCCTCTCGAACCGAGGCGCGAATGGCATCGACGGGGTGGTCTCGAGCGCGCTCGGCGCGAGCGTCGTCTCGGAGGGCCCGCTGGTGTTGGCCATCGGCGACCTCTCGCTCTACCACGACATGAACGGCCTGCTGGCGGCCAAGCTGCACGGACTCGACGCGATGATCGTGCTGCTGCACAACGATGGCGGCGGCATCTTCTCGTTCCTACCCCAGGCGGCCCACCCAACCCACTTCGAGCTCCTCTTCGGCACGCCGCACGGGCTCGACTTCCGGCCGGCGGTCGAAATGTACGGCGGCCGGTTCGACCGCGTCACCACGTGGCCGGCATTCCGCGAGGCCGCCGCGCGGGCGCTGCGCGAGCCGGGGCTGAAGGTCGTCGAAGTGCCGACCGAGCGACGTCGGAACGTCGAGCTCCACCGCCGCGTCTGGCCGGCCGTCGCCGCCGCTCTCGCCGAGCCTCTCTCACGGTGGGAGCAGATGGCCGACGGCCGAGTGACTGCCCAAACCGAGCAGGCCGCCCGCGTAGACGGGCCGACGGTCGCCCTTGGTCCCGCACCTTAGTCCGCTCCGACGAGGATCGAGGAGGTGACGCTCCATCAGGTAGCGGGTGTCCGGCTGAACGTCGAGGAGCTCGCACCCGCCGTCGACGATCGCTCCCCGCTGGTGCTGCTCCACGGGTTCACCGGGTCGGTCGAGAGTTGGCGGTCGTTCGCGGACTCGTTCGGCGCCTGCGTGCGCCCGATCGCGGTCGACTTGCTGGGCCACGGCGGCTCGGACAAGCCGTCGGACCCGGCGCTCTACCGCCCCGAGGCGCAGGTCGCCCAGCTCCTCGGCCTCTTCGACCGCCTGGGGCTCGACCGAGTGAACCTCCTCGGCTATTCGATGGGTGGTCGCCTGGCGCTCCAGCTCGCCGTCGTCGCCCCCGAGCGGCTCGGCTGCCTGGTCCTGGAGAGCGCCTCGCCGGGCATCGCCGACGCGGCGGAGCGAGCCGCGCGCGTGCGAGCGGACGACGCGCTGGCGTCGTTCGCCGAGCGCGAGGGAATCGCCGCGTTCGTCGACCGCTGGGAGCGCGTGCCGCTCTTCGCGAGCCAGGCCCGCCTGCCGGCGGCGGTGCGCGCTCGGCTGCGCGAACAGCGGCTGACCAACGACCCGACCGGCATCGCCGGCTCCCTGCGCGGCTTCGGCGCCGGGGTCCCCGAGCCCCTCTGGGACCTCCTCCCAACGCTCGACGTGCCGACACTGGTCGTCGTCGGCGCGCTCGATTCGAAGTACCGCCAGGTTGGCCGCGACATGACCGAACGCATGCCGCGCGGCGAGCTAGCGATCGTGCCCGACGCTGGCCACAACGTCCATCTGGAACAGCCGTGCGCCTTCGCGCGGCTCGTGCTCCACTTCCTCGGAGGTTGACCATGCCTTACGCCTGGACCAGGGCCCACGACTACGGCGACATCGTCTACGAGCGCTTCGAGGGCATCGCCCGCATCACGATCAACCGGCCGGAGGTGCGCAACGCCTTCCGGCCGCAGACCGTGTTCGAGATGCTCGACGCGCTCAACCGGGCGCACGAGGACCCGGACGTGGGCGTCGTGCTGCTGACCGGCGCAGGCGACAAGGCGTTCTGCTCCGGTGGCGACCAGAAGGTGCGCGGCCACGGCGGCTACGTCGGGCAGGACGGCGTGCCTCGGCTGAACATCCTCGACGTCCAGCACAAGATCCGCTACATGCCGAAGCCGGTGATCGCGGTAGTCGCCGGCTACGCTATCGGCGGCGGCCACGTGCTGCACCTGGTCTGCGATCTCACAATCGCGGCCGACAACGCGGTCTTCGGTCAGACCGGCCCCAAAGTCGGCTCGTTCGACGCCGGCTACGGGGCGACGCTCCTCGCCCGCACCGTCGGGCACAAGAAGGCGAAGGAGATCTGGTACCTCTGCCGCCAGTACAACGCCCAGCAGGCACTGGAGATGGGGCTGGTCAACACCGTCGTGCCGCTCGATCGGCTCGAGGACGAGTCGGTACAGTGGGCGCGCGAGATTCTCGAGAAGAGCCCGACCGCGATCCGCTTCCTCAAAGCCGCCTTCAACGCCGACACCGATGGCCTGGCCGGCCTCCAGCAGCTCGCCGGCGACGCAACGCTGCTCTACTACCTGACCGACGAGGCGAAGGAGGGCAAGAACGCCTTCGTAGAGAAGCGCAAGCCGGACTTCTCGAAGTTCCCACGCTTCCCTTGATGGCCTGGCGGCCGACCCAAGGGGCGCTCGTCGCCGCTCTGCCCCGGTTGAGTGCTTTGCACCCACCCATCCGGTCGCATCGAACGCGGCCGGCCACGCCCCCGGGCCAGCGCCCAGCTGGGCGCTCGGTCCGTTAGCCGTGCTGAGTTACTGGATCCTGGCCGCGCGGCCGGCGACGCTGCCGGCGGCACTCGTTCCGGTGCTCGTCGGCACGGCGGTCGGGGCGCGAGCCGCGTCGTTCAAGCCGCTGCCGTTCGTCGTCGCGCTGCTGTGCTCCCTGCTGATCCAGATCGGCACGAACTTCGCGAACGACGTCTTCGACTTCCATAAGGGGGCCGATACGGCCGAGCGGCTCGGCCCAACGCGCGTGACCCAGAGCGGCCTCATCTCGCCCGGCCAGGTGCTCGCGGCGACCTACCTGACCTTCGGTCTGGCGGGTCTCCTCGGCCTCTACCTCGTGTACGTCGGCGGCGTCCCGATCCTGGTGATCGGCATCCTCTCGATCCTCTCCGGCCTCGCCTATACGGGCGGTCCCTGGCCGCTCGGCTACCACGGCCTCGGCGACCTGTTCGTCTTCGTCTTCTTCGGCGTCCTGGCTGTGACCGGCTCGGCCTACCTCCAGGCCGGTACGCTCGTCCCCGCTGCGCTGCTCGCCTCCATCTCGACCGGCTGCCTGGTCACCGCGATCCTGGTCGTGAACAACCTGCGCGACGTCGGCACCGACCGCCGGGCCGACAAGCGCACGCTGGCCGTGCGCTTCGGCCGCCGCTTCGCGCGCGTCGAGTACACGCTGTTGATCGCGGTCGCGTACGTCGTCCCGCCGATGCTCTTCGCCGCCGGCGTGCTCGACAGCTACTTCCTGCTGCCGTGGATCACGCTGCCGCTCGCGCTGCTGCTGCTCCAGGTGGTCGGCCGCGCGACGGACGGCCCAACACTGAACCGGGCGCTCAAGCACACTGGCCTGCTCCACCTCAGCTTCGGCGCGCTCTTCGCGCTGGCATTCGTGCTGCGGTGAGGATCGCCAGCTTGCGCTGGGACGCCTTCGCCGTCCCGCTGACCGCGCCGTTCCCGACCGCGCACGGCGTGATGCGCCGGCGCGAGGGCCTGCTGGTCCGGCTGATGACCGAGGACGCCGTGGAGGGCCTTGGCGAGGCGTCGCCGCTGGTCGACTTCGACGGCGCAACGCTCGGCGACAACCTCGCCGCGCTGGAGGCGGCCGCGCCGGGCCTCGTCGGCGCCCCTCTCGCCAGCCTCGCGCTCTGCCTCGACGACCTGGCCGGCCGCCCAGTGCCGGCCGCCCTGCGCTGCGCGCTCGACACCGCCGCGCTCGACGCCATCGGCCGGGCGCGCGGCCGGCCGGTCGCCGAGCTCCTCACGGACCGACCGCGCGCCAGCGTGGCGGTCAACGCGGCGGTCGGCGCCGTGTCCACGGAAACGGCCGTCGAGGCGGCCCGGGCGCTCGTCTGTCGAGGCTTCGGGACCATCAAACTGAAGGTCGGCCTGGCCGAATCGATCGGCGAGGAGGTCGCGCGCGTCGCGGCGGTACGCGCGGCGATCGGCCCGTCGGCGCGCCTGCGGCTCGACGCCAACGGAGCCTGGCCGGTCGACCGCGCGCGCCGGACGCTCGACGCACTCGCCAACTTCGCGATCGAGCTCGTCGAGCAGCCGACCGCCGACGCCGACGCGCTCGCCGAGCTGCGGCGCGGGTCCCCGATCCCGATCGCGGCCGACGAAGCCGTCGGCGGGCTGGAGGAAGCCCGCCGGCTGATCGACGCCAGCGCCGCCGACTACCTCATCGTCAAGCCCACCGTGGTCGGCGGGCTCACCGTCGGCCGCGCGATCGTCGATCTCGCCCGTCCCGCCGGTGTTGGCGTGATCGTGACGAGCGCCTTCGAGGCCGGCGTCGGCCTCGCGGCCGCCCTCCACCTCGCCGCCACGCTGCCCGCCGACGCCCCCGCCTGCGGGCTGGCCACCGCCGAATCCTTAGCGGCGACGCTGGTGCGCCGGCTGCCGGCGATCGATCGCGGCGTCGCGGCCGTCCCGACCGCCCCCGGTCTCGGCGTCGAAGTGAACGAGTCAGAGCTAGCCGCGCACACTTCGCCCCCCTCGAGGAGGGGATGGCGGGAAGTCGGGTGAGCCCGCGGGCCGGCGGGGCGACGACGTGGACGCCGCGCGCCGGCCTCCCCAGGTCCACCCTCACTCTCGCCCTCGCCGAGAGGGGGAGGGGACGCTAAGGCATGGGTCAGATCATGCCGGAGTGGCTTCGCCAGCGCGCCCACCTGACGCCCGGCCGGCTCGCGCTCGTGACAACCTCCGAGCGCCTCACCTTCGCCGAGCTGAACGAAGCCGTGGACCGCCGCGCCGGGAGTCTGCGGCGCCTCGGCGTCCAGCCCGGCCACCGCGTGGCCCTGCTGCTGCGGAACGGACGCCCGTTCGTCGAGCTCGTGCACGCCGTGACGCGCGTCGGCGCGACGCTCGTCCCGCTGAACACGCGGCTCACGCCAGACGAGCTCGCCTACCAGATCGCCAACTGCCAGCCGTCCGTGCTGCTCCACGACGGACCGAACGCGGCCAAGGTGCGCGCGATCGCGGCCACTCGGGTTCTCGACGTCGACGAGCTGCCGAAAGGCGTACCACACGACCTGGTGCGCTACGTCGACCTCGACCAGCCCCACACCGTCGTGTACACCTCCGGCACGACCGGCCGGCCGAAGGGCGCGTTGCTGACGTTCGGCAACCATTGGTGGAGCGCGGTCGGGTCGGTCCTCAACCTCGGCTTGCGGGACGACGATCGCTGGCTCGCCATCCTGCCGCTGTTCCACGTCGGCGGCCTCGCGATCCTCCTTCGCTCCGTCATCTACGGCATCACCGCCGTCGTCCAGGACGGCTTCGACGCCGCGGCCGCCAACCGGGCGATCGACGAGCACGGCGTGACGATCGTGTCGGTCGTCGCCACCGCGCTCCAGCGCATGCTAGAGGAGCGCGGCGGCCGTCCGTACCCGGCGTATTTCCGGTGCGCCCTGCTCGGCGGCGGCCCGGCGCCGCGGCCGCTCCTCGAGCTCGCCGCCGCGCGCCGGGTTCCGGTCGTCCAGACGTACGGGCTCACCGAGGCCGCGTCGCAGGTCGCGACGCTCGCGCCGGAGGACGCGCTCCGCAAGCTCGGTTCGGCAGGCAGGCCGCTGTTCCCCAACGAGCTGCGTATCGCCGCACCCGACCGCGATGGAGTCGGCGAGATCCAGGTGCGGGGCCCTACCGTCACGCCGGGTTACCTCGACGCGCCGGCGCGCCTAGAGGACGGCTGGCTGCGCACGGGAGACCTCGGGCGGTTGGACGCCGAAGGCTACCTGTACGTCGTGGACCGGCGCGACGACTTGATCGTGAGTGGCGGCGAGAACGTCTACCCGGCGGAAGTGGAGGCCGCGCTGCTGGCGCATCCCGCGGTGCGCGAGGCGGCCGTCTTCGGCGCGTCGGACGCCACATGGGGGCAGCGCGTCGTCGCGGCGATCGTGGCGTCGGCACCCGTCGAGGACGACGCGCTGCTCGCCTTCCTACGCACGCACCTGGCCGGCTACAAGCTGCCACGTCGGATCATTCGGCTTGGCGCGCTGCCGCGCAACGCCGCCGGCAAAGTGCTCCGTGCCGAGCTCAGAACTCGGTTCGCAGATCCTGGGTGACACCTGTCTCCGCCGCCCGGTACGCCGACTCGATGATGTCGACGACGTGGCGGGCGTGTTCGGCGGTCACCGGCGACGGCTTCCCTTCGCGCACCCAGTCGACGAGCTGCATCACGTCCTCGAAGACGTGGTGCTCCTGCGTGCCCTCGGCGCGGTGCGGTCCGACGACGTGCGGGAGCAGCCACTGGTTCCCGTTACGGGCCGACGCCGACATAGCGAGCTCGCGGCCCGGGTAGTCGAACGGCTCGCCGTTCAGCAGCAGCCCGGTGATCGAGCCGCGCGTGCCATAGTAGTTCGCGCCGAACGACTCGGTGATCCGGCCGGCCGCCGTGCCGTAGACCATAGCGAACAAGTTGTCGCCGAAGTCGAGCAGCATCAGGGTGTTGTCGTCGGCGTCGGTCGGGACCATCTGGCCGCGGAACTCGCGCTCCTTGATCCGTACACCCGAAAGCGCCGTCACGCGGCGCGCTGGCCCGAGCACGGTGGTCAGTCCGTGCAAGGCGTAGACGGTCATGTCGTAGAGCGGTCCGCCGCCGGGCTTGCGGAAATACCACGACGGGTCGATGTTCGAGAGGACGTCGTCGCCCTGCCGTACCTTCTCTTGCTCGTGGTACGTGCCGAAGGCAGCGCCGCAGATCGCCCAGGTCAGCCGACCGATCGCGCCGTCGCGGATTAGCTTCTTGATCTGCTGCACGTGCGGCCGCAGCACCTCTCCCGGCGACGCGACGATCTTGAGCCCCTTCGCCCGGGCGAGCGCGATCAGCTCGTCCGCCTCGGCGACGGTGGTCGTCATGGTCTTGTTGAAGTGGACGTGCTTGCCCGCCTGGAGCGCCTTCTTCCCCTGCTCGTAGTGAAGCCCGATCGGCGAGGCGATCGACACGGCGTCGACGTTGCCGTGATCGAGGAGCTCCTCGATCGAGAGGAAGGCCCGCTCGGCGCCGAACCGCTCGGCCGCCGCCTCGGCGCGCCCGGGCACCGGATCGCAAACCGCTTCGATTCGTACCCGGTCCTGGACGTCCTCCATCGCCAGGTGCGGCAAGATCCCGCGGACGGCGATGGAGCCGCACCCCACCACGCCCATGCGAACGACATCGGGCACCGAGCTATCCCTTCACGCCGGAGACGACCACGCCCTGGATGAAATACCGCTGGGCGAGGAAGAAGACGATCAGAACCGGGATGATCGAGACGGTCGCCATCGCCATCATCGCGCCGAAGTCGGTCGAGTACCGGCTCTTGAGGACGGCCATCCCGAGCGGGACCGTGAACAGCTCCAGGCGGTTGAGGTAGATCAGCGGCCGCTCGAAGGCGTTCCAGTGGTACGTGAACGAGTAGATCGCCGCCACGCCGATGACCGGCCAGGAAAGCGGCACGATGATCCGCGAGTAGAGCCGGAACCAGCCGCAGCCGTCGATGCGCGCGGCGTCGTCCATCTCCAGCGGGATGGTCATCATGTACTGGCGCATGAGGAAGATGATGAAAGGCGAGCCGGTCCATTCCGGCACGAGCAGCGGCAGGAAGGTGTTGATCCAGTCCAGCTTCGAGTAGAAGACGTAGGTCGGGATCAGGGTGACGTGGTTCGGGACCATCAGCGTCGCCAGCATCAGGATGAAGAACTTGTCGCGACCCGGCCACCGCATCCGAGCGAAGGCAAAGGCGACGAGCGAGCTAGAGAGGAGCACGCCGAGCATGCCCATCAGCGTGACGAAGACCGTATTGCGGTAGAAGAGCAGGAACGGCAGGTTGGTGAACGGGCTGACGTAGCTGCTCAGGACGATCGTCGACGGGATCCATTTCGGCGGCATCGCCATGATCTCGCTGGGCGGCTTCACCGAGGACGACACCATCCAGAAGAACGGGAACGTGAAGATGACCGCAAGAACGACGGTCAGGACGTAGATGAGCCCTCGCCAGAAGACCCGGCCGAGCCTTTCGGCTGACATGGGCCGGGCGCGGTACGCCGCGATCGCGCTCACCGACGGAGCCCCCCTTCGTAGTAGACCCAGCGGTTCGAGCTCCGGAACACGATGAGCGCCAGCACCAGGATGATCATGAAAAGGACCCACGCGATCGAGGACGCGTAGCCGAAGTGGAAGTTCTGGAACGCCTTCCGGTAGAGCAGCAGCACCATCGTGATCGTGGCGTTGTTCGGGCCGCCGTTGGTCAGCACGAACGAGGAGGTGAAAATCTGGAACGAGGCGATCATGTTCGTAATGACGTTGAAGAGGATCGTCGGCGTCAACATAGGCAGCGTGATCGAGAAGAACACCCGGACGCTGTTCGCGCCGTCGATGCGCGCCGCTTCCTGTAGCTGGGTCGGCACCGACTGGAGGCCAGCCAGGTAGAGCAGCATGTTGGTCCCGGCGCCCCACAGGCTTATCAGCATCAACCCCGGCAGCGCCCACTCCTCGGACCAGAACCAGCCAGGGCTCTTCAGACCGAAGAAGTTGAAGACGAGGGCCGAGATCCCGTAATCGGGCTGAAGCACCATCAGCCAGACGATCGCCACGGCCACGCCCGTGACGAGTGCCGGCATGTAGAAGAGCGTGCGGAAGATCCCCTGTCCCTTGATGTTCTGGTTGAGCAGCACCGCGATCAGCAGCGCGAGCGTGGTGGCCAGTGGGACGGAGATGAACGTGTAAAGCGCCGTGTTCGTCAGCGCCTTGTAGAAGAGCGGTTCCTCGGTGAACAGGTAGCGGTAGTTGTCGAAGCAGTCGTTGACCGGCGGGGCGCACATGAACTTGAACCCCGTCAGCAGGTCGGTCTCGAAGAAGCTCAGGCCGAACGCGAACAGGATCGCGCCGACGTCGAGGACGAGGAAGTGGATCACGTAGGGGAGGGCGAACACCCAGCCCAGGACCGCCTCGACCTGGCGTTGTGTGAGGCCCCGGCCAGCGGCGCGCGTGGCCGGGGCTGCCGTTACGGTCGCCATTTGGGCTCCTCGGCGCGCCGGGCTAGCGGGTGCCGCCCTTCTGCGCCGCGGTGACCTTGTCCGCGATCTCCTTGAGGTAGGACACCGGCGTGTTGCCGGTGAGGAACACCTTCTCGAGCGCGGGCGCGATGATCTCCTGGGCGGCGATGTTGTTCTTGAAGAACTCGCGGCCGCTCGGGTAGCCCTGCTCCATCGCCTCCAGCGCCACGTTGAGGTTGACGTCCTTCAGGTTCGGGCGCGCCTGCGGCACCAGGTCCTTCCACTGGGTGAGCACGGACTTGCGGATCGGCACGCGGCCGGCCGCCTTGACGACCACCTCGAGCTGGTTGATCGGCCCGCTCGCCCACTTCACGAGCTCCCAGGCCTCATCCTGCTTCTTGGACCCCTTCCAGATCGCGTAGCCGTCGGTCGTGCCGAGCACCTTGCGTTGCCCGGTCGGGCCTTTCGGCGTGTGCGCGTACGCCCACCGGAACTTGCCCTGGATGGCGTTGTCCATCTCGAACGGGTAGATGCCCTCTTCGTTCATGGCGTACCGCTGCGCCGCGAACATCAGGGTCGAGTCCTGCCCTTGGATGTCGAGCGGGTTGAGCATCGCCTTGTCGTCCCACTCGAGCTTGCGCGACCACTCGAACGCGGCGAGCGCCTTCTCCTCGCCGAACACCGCCTTCGTGTTGTCGTTCGGGTCGACGGTGTGGCCGCCCCAGATGATCGGCTTGTACCAGTAGCGGTCCCAGCTGTTGACCGGGTACCGCAGACCGGCCTGGGTCACCTTGCCGGACGCGTCTTTGACGGCCAGCTTCTTGGCCGCTTCGGCGTAGTCGTCGTGGGTCCAGTCGTTGGTCGGGTACTTGACGCCGGCCTTATCGAAGAGATCCTTGTTGTACCAGGTGAACATGATGTTCACGTAGCGCGGCATGCCGAAGCGGATGTTGTTCAGCCAGGGCATCACGAAGTCGCGCCACTGCCACTCGTAGAAGTCCTTGATGTCCTCGGGCTTCATGTCGGACTTGACGAGCGGCTCGAAGTCGACGACCTGCCCGCGCTCCACGTAGGGCGGCATGATGTCGCCCCACATGTCGAAGACGTCGGGCGCGTTGCCGGCGACCATCGCGGCGACAAGCTTGTTCTGCCAATCGTCGGGCGTCGGTTGGAGCGTGACCTTGCCGATCTTCTCGCTCTTGTCGAGCAACGTCGGCAGGACCTTGGCAGTGCCGGCGATCCAGAAGTCGCTGGCGCTCATCTGCCACAGCAGCTCGGTCTTGCCCTTGCCCTGGACCGTCAGGCTCGGCCGCGGCGTGTTCGTCGGCGAGGGAGCTCCCGCGGCGGCTTGCGCCGGCGCCTGTGTCGGCGCAGCGGTAGCGGCAGCCGCGGGCGCCGTCGTCGCGGCCGCGGCTGGGGCGGTCGTGGCCGCCGGCGCGGGCGCCGTCGTCGCGGCCGCGGCTGGCTTCGGCGCCTCGGTGGGCTTCGGCGCGGCGGCCGGCGCGCTCGTAGGCGCAGCACTCTGGCCGCAGGCCGCGACCAGCGCCGTCCCCAGGACGCCGACACCCGCTGCCAGGAACCGACGGCGCGCGAACACCTTGACCATTCCGTGTTTTCTCCTTCCCGCTATCTCGGCGCCCGACGCAACGATCGGTGCAGCCGTACGCGCAGCAGCCTACCACGTCGGACTAACGTGTCAAGTAAGTGAGGTGGATGTCGGCTGCGCGCTACGACTTTTGACGTAGGGGAATTAAGGCAGGGGGGCGATGCTCCCCTAGGGGCGTCCTCCGCAGACTGTTCTCACCCCACAGGAGACGCGCCGATGGATCGCATCAAGCTCTTGCTCGCCTATCGTCACACGCTGCTCCGCCAGGCGCTGCGGACGGTGCTCACCACGCAGTCCGACGTCGAGGTCGTCGGCGAAGCCGTCGACGGTCGAGAGGCTGTCGACCTCGCCGAGCGCCACCAGCCGGACGTCGTGTTGATGGACACGCAGCTCCCGATCGTGTCGGGTCTCGAAGCGACGCACCTCATCAAGCGGCGCACACGCGCCTCGCGCGTCCTCCTCCTGACGCTGGGTGCCGACGACGAGCTGATCTTGAACATGCTGCGCGCGGGCGCGTCGGGCTGCCTGCTCAAGGACGCCGACACGTCCGAGCTGCTGCTGGCGATCCGCACCGCGCACCGCGGCGGCTCGTACTTGTCACCCCAGATCGCCGAGCGGATGGTCCAGAATTACGTCCGCTACGCGGCCGCGCCCGACGACGCCAAACCGCGGCGCGAATTGCTGTCGGTGCGCGAACGGGAGATCCTGCAACTCGTCGCCGAGGGGCACGGGAACCAGGCGATCGCCCGCAGGCTCACGCTGTCGGTGAAAACGGTCGAGGCGCACAAGGCGCACATCGCCCAGAAGCTGGGCGTGCGCGGCCGGACGGAGCTGATCAAGTACGCGATCCGCAAGGGGCTCATCGAGCTGGAGCTCGACAAGCCCTTCGCCGTGCCAGCGTGATGATCGGATGAGCGGTCGGCGGACAACTTCCGCCGACCAGCGCCCGTCTCCCCGAGGGAACCGCTGGACGCCGATCGTCGAACCGTGACCGCTATTGCGGCAGTGGCTTGCACCCCGGCCGGTCGTAGCGGTGGAACTCGCCGGCGACCGAAACGGCGATGCGGATCGTGTTCTCAGTGCCGACCGGCTCGATGTGGTGCCACAGCTCCTTCGGCGCGAAGACGATGTCCCCGGCTTTGACACGCACCGGCTCGGGGTGGTGCTCGTACTGCCAGGTCAGCTCGCCCTGGTAGATGAACCAACACTCGTCTTCGTGGTGGTAATGGGTGTCGTTCGGCGTACCCGGCGGCTGATGGATGATCGTGACCACGAACTTGTCCGAGACAACCACACGCTCCGCCCATTTGCCGTCGTCGTGCCGCCGCTTGACGTCCTCGACCGTCAGCGAGAGCACGTCCTTGCTCAGGACCGTCGGAAGAACCGTCGCCATGCCTGCGCCCCCTTCGCGAGTGGCGCGCATCCTAGCAGAGTAACGGCCCCTGATAGGGCGCGGTGCGCTCCCACGAAACACCCCGCGGGTCGAATGACCGCGGGCTAGACGCAATACGGTTCACTTAAGCACCGGCGGCCGCGGGGGACGCCCTCACCCTGGCCCTCTCCCAGAGGGAGAGGGGACGCGGGCGGGGCCGGACCGCGCGATCGGCGACCTTAAGCCAACCGTATTGCGGTTAGCCCCCGGCCTGGGGCGTGCCGCCGGCGGTGGGGCTGCTGCCCGCGGGTGCACCGCTCGGCCCACCGGTGAGCTCGGCGACCACGGCGTTGTCCTGGATGTAGAGGCGGGCGAGCGTCTGGCCTGGTGGGAGCTGCTGGGGCAGCGTCTGGTTCGCTTCGTCGACGCGCTTGTTCAGCGCGTCGAAGGCGCCGGCCGGCACGTCGACGCCGATCGCCGACAGCCGCTTCGCCTCGAGGCGCGGCTTGCCGTCCGGCGTAACGCTCATCTGCAGCTCGACCTCGACGGGCACCACGCTGGTCGGACCCTGGATCTTGCCCTTGACGACGATGCGGTCGGGCGGCACGAGCTGAACGTCCGGCTCCTGCCAGGCGACCTTGCGGCTTGCGATCTCCTGGCGCAGCCTGGCGAGGATGTCGGGCTGCGGGAAGACGCGCCGCTCGACGCCGGAGCCTGGCTGGCCTGGTCGCGCTGGCGTCGGCGTGCGGGTCGGCGGTGGCGTGTTCGACAGGCTGTTGACGGCGAAGATCGCCCCGCCGCACAGCAGCAGCGCCGCGAGCAGCGAGACGATCAGCGCGCGCATCTCCTTCTTCGAGGCGACGACGCGCTTCGCCCGCGCCGGGACCGGCATCTGCGCGTCGGTCAGGGCCTGGACGGCCACGGTGCGCTGCTGGTTGAACCGGTCGGCCTTCGTCGCGGCCTCGCGCAGGATCGCCTGGGCGCGGTCCAACGTGGCACGGCTGATGGGCGGGGAGGCGCGGACGACCACCTCGCACGAGGCGAGCAGCGCCTGGAGCCAGCCGTCGACCGCCTGGTGCATCGGCTCGTACCCGGGCGGCACCGGGAGCTGGGCGATCGCGCGTCGCGCGTCGTGGAACTGCTGGCCGCGCGCCAGGGCGATCTGGACCGCCTCGGTGTGGGCGGCGGCGAGGTCCTCGCGGTGGGCCAGCTCGGCGAGGTAGCGGACCCAGACGTTGCGCGCGTCGGTCGCGCTGCCGAGCGCCGGCTTCAGCGAGGCCAGGTAGCGGGCGATCGCGCGCGGGGAGGCCTCGCGGGTCGCGAGTGCTGTCGCGTCGTCCAACCGCCCCCCAGCCGTGCGAAGGTTACACGACAATGCTCGGCCGACGCCCGTGGCTCTTCAGTCCTCGCCGCTGGCGCCCGATAGTAGTCGTGAACGTCGGTGCCTATCCCACGACGCGTGCTCCTCCTGGCCGGGCTGGCCGCCCCCTTCGCTGCCCCGGCCACCGCGCTCGCGGCGCTGCACACGCCGCTCAAGGAGCCGCCGCCGTTCGTGAGGCCGCTCGGTCGCTGGTCGATCCTGGTACGCAAGCTCGAGGTCGTCCAGGACGGCACGGCGAACGTGGACGTGGACGTTCCGCTCCAGTTCAAGTCGACGATCGACGTGTCGACGCCGCTGGTGCGCTACTGGCGGATGTGCTCGCGGAACGCCGGGCAGGGAAGCCTGTGCATCCCGGTGACGGAGTTTCCGTTGACGAGCCCTCTCGCGGTCGGCGCCTGGACCGATGTGCCGATCACGATCACGCTGCCGCCCAGCGCCAGGCCGGCGCAAACGCGCCTCTCGCCGCTTTACGCAAACACCATCCGCACCGCCGGCTACAGCATCAGCTGCCAGATGTACGACCCGGACACGGGCCGGCGCGCCACGTTCGCGTTCGTCGTCACCGTGTTGGAGCGCGCGCGGGCGTGACGGGCGCGTTGTAGCATCGTGCCGATGGCGCCTTTGGTGCTGGTCCGACCGGTGCACTTCCCGCCGGGGCGCGAGGAAGTGGGGCTGGCGTGGCTGCGCGAGGCGATGGCGGCGCGCGAGCGCGCTGGCATGCTGCGCCACGCGATCTTGCGCAGCCGGACCGAGCCGGCCGACTACGTGGCGCTGATGGTCTGGCCCGACGAAGCCACTTACAGCCGCTGGCACCACAGCCCCGAGCGCCAGCGGCTGTTCGCCGACCAGCCGCACTACATGGCGCGGGAGCCGACCCGGCGCTACGAACTGGTCGACCCGACGCCTTGAAGGGAGGTCTAACAGGCGGACGGACTGCCCTTACGAGACCTGAAGGCACGCCCGGGTACGCTCCCAGCACGCGTTTCGCCGAACAGCCCCGACGCAGCGCAGGAGGTCCCGCGTTGTCTCCCTCGTTCGACGCCTGGCTGAACACGGAGATGGCGAACCGCGGCATTCGCAGCGCGCGCCGGTTGGCGATGGAGGCTGGGCTCGAGGCGGAGCGCGTGGCGGACTGGCTGCTGGGCGCGGCCGTGCCGACCGACCACGAGTGCGACCGGCTCGCCGCCTACTTCAACCTCCCGGCGAGCGAGGTGCGCGAGCGGCGGTTCCCAAGCGGCCGACGGCGGTCGGCCGGCCTCTAGGGGCCCGCGGCGGCGCTGGTGTGGCCACGCCCGCTGGGCCGGCTGGCCGCTTCCGCGTCTCGCGCGCGCGGCTCGCCTACATCTTCGAGCGCTACGCCATCGCCGACGAGATCGTCACGGTTGCCGAGGCGTGCAAGATCACCGGGCTGAGCCGCGAGACCCTGGCGCTGCTGGTCTTGCAGGGTCGGCTAGCGGTCGCCGAGGCCGTCAAGCGCTACCCCGAGGAGCGGCCGCCGCGGCACCTGCTGCGGGCCGAGGTCGAGGCGCTCAAGCTGCGCGTCGAGCAGGAGCCGCTGCCGTTCGGCGCACCGTACGACACCCGGGGTGAACCAAAGCCGTAGAGCCGGCCCGGCGCCTGGCACGCCGGCGACCGTGACCTGTCTGCTCGAAGCGACGCTTCGTGGCCCTCGCGAACGTCGCCAGGCCCGGTCGCGGGCGAAGCTTCAGATCGGCGGCTATTCAGCGCTGGCCACGGGGCGACGGCTCTGGCGTGAGAGCAGCCACACCAGCACCGCGACCAGCACGAAGGCGACGGCCACCGCGACGACGGCACGCTCGTTCCGCAGCAGGATGCCGGCGAACCGACGGTAGGCGCGCTCGAGCGCGACGCCCAGGTAGAAGTACGTCGCTGCCCAGATCACCGCCGCGAACGCGGTCGCCGGAACGAAGGTGCGGTACGGTACCTCGAAGATCCCCGCCATCACGGTCGTGGGCGTTCGGAAGCCCGGCACGAGCCGCCCAACGACGATCGCGAGCGCACCGTGCGCCTGGAACTTCCGCTCCAGGTAGTCCACGCGCTCGGGGTGCAGGTGCAGGTACTTACCGTACTTCAGCAGCAGCGACCTGCCGCCGCGCCGCATCAGGTAATAGAGGATCGACGACCCCATCGCGCTCGCCAGCGCCGAGACGCCGATGATCGTGAGCGCCGCCGGCCACGAGCGGTCGCGCGCACCAGCCGCGATGATCAGCGTGTCGCCCGGGATCAGCAGCGGCACGCCGGTTTCCTCGACCAGCAGGAACAGGAAGAGGCCCGGGACCTGATGGTGCAGGTACCACTCGAAGAACAGTCGAACGAGCTCACGCACGAGTTAAGCGTACCGCCACGGTGGGCGGATTAGCCCGGTTCCGCCGGGTTGGGCGCCGGGGCGGCCAGTCCGAGCCCGGACGGGAGCCCTCTGCACCGCTACCCTGACGGTGGGGTGCGGTATCCTGCTCTCGTCCTGGCGCGCGCGACGACCGAGCTGTGTGCGCCGGTGCCGGTGGTCGGGACGCTGCTCGCGGTCATCGCCCTCGGCTCCGACCCGAATCCGCCACTCGCGCTCCGCCACGCGGCCATCGCCGAGGCTGTCGGCGTGCTAGTCCCGCTCGCAGGCGTCGTGGCCGGCGTGCGGTCCGGCCGGTTCGTCGACCACCACATCCCCGACCGGCGCGGCCGACCGCTGCCCTTCCTCCTGTGGGCCGGCGCCCTCGTGGCCGCCGGCGAGCTGGCTCGGGCCGACGGCGCCGGCGCCCGGCTCTCGGCCGCCACGTGGGCCGTCGCCGCCGTGCTCGTCGCCGCGGCGGCCGCGAACCTGTTCTGGAAGCTGTCGCTGCACACGGCCCTCGCCGCCGCGGCGCTCACGATCGCCGCCGCGCTCGTGGGACCAGCCGCGCTCGTCGCGGCGCCCCTGCTGTACCTCGTCGCCTGGGCGCGCGTTCGGGTGGGGGCACACTCCCCCGCCCAGGTGCTCGCCGCGGTGGCGATTGGCGCGGCGGTCTCCTGGGCGGCTCTCGCCCGTGGCCCCGCCTGAAGGCGGTCCATCGCCTTCGGCGGACTCGGCCGACCCAGCGCGGGGGTGGCTGCCTCGGCCCAGACCGGGCGGACGTCGTCGGCTTCGCCGGGCCGGACAAGCCGCGGCCGCCTGGCCGGGTCTGGCCGGGGACCCGAGCGGGCCCCCGGCCGCGGGCCGTGGCCCGCCTGCCCTACCTCTTCGGCAGGTGCCGCGCGATCTGGGCGTGGAGCTCGGCCGCGTCCCGGAGCTGGGCCAGCTCGTCGGGCACCGTCAGCTCGTGCAGCGTCTGCCCCGGCCCAGCCAGGGGGCCGGCCTGCATGCGCCGGTGCTCCTCCGCGTGCCCTTGCGCCGTGCCGACCAGCTCGCCGTTCGGCCCGGTGATGACCGTGATCTTCATGTCATGCCACCTCCCTGCAGGTTGTGGAACGCGGGCCCCGGGCCCTGGTTCGTGATGTTGACGAAGTAGGTCGTATGACCGTTGTTGTCCTTCTCCTTCCGCTGGTCGGACGCCAGGTGCACCCCGCCCAGGTTGGGGGTCTTGACGTCCGCCGAAGCGAACTGCGTCCCGAAGTCCTGGCCACCGTTGCGGACGTACCACCAGAAGGCGGTCTGGCCCGGATTCAGGCTCGTCAACGGACCGACGTTGTTGAACGCCACTCGTTTGCTCCTTCTCGGTCTTCGCGAACGTGCGGATGGCAGCTGCGATCCGCTGCCCGGCGCCGGGCGCGGGTGCAGCGGGATCGCCAAGCGCGGCTTCCCGGTCGGTCCACCTCCCCCCGCACCGCCCCGCCTGGCCGACCTCGGCCCCCCGGTCACCCCGGGGTCGGCCGACCCTGGCGTCAGCCGCCCAGCCTGCCGGCGCGGAACGCGCCGCCGCGAGACGATGCGCAGCTTGTTGCTGGACTAAACGGGCGTGCCCCGTGTTTTTGGGACCGGGGGCATCGATCGGTGGAGGCGCCTGCGGGAATCGAACCCGCTCATAGGGGTTTTGCAGACCCCCGCCTTCCCATCTGGCCCAGGCGCCGAACTAGGGAAGGATAGCCGACGCGCCGGAGCACTGACTAGGCGGCGGTATAATCGCGGCCCGATCCCCAACCGAAGGAACCACCGTGCCCGAGAAGCCGCGCGTGCTCGTCACCTCCTGGCTGGTGCAGGAGGACGACCCGGCGCTGCAGGTGCTGCGGGACGCGGGGTGCGAGGTCGTGATGGGGCGCAGCCCGCGTCCGCGGACCGTGGAGGACATGGTCCAGGCGATCAAGGGGATCGACGGCGTCGTCGCGGGGAGCGACAACTATTCGGCGCCCGTCATCGAGGCCGCGGACCGGCTGAAGACGATCGTGCGGGTCGGCGTCGGGTACGACACGGTCGACCTCGCGGCGGCGACGGCGAAGGGCATCCAGGTTGGGACGACGCCGGGGACGAACCACCACGCGGTCGCCGATTACGCGTTCGGCCTGATGCTCGCGCTGGCGCGGCGGATCGTGCGCCACCACAACTCGACCGTCGCCGGGAAGTGGCAGCGCGAACCGGGCCCGGACGTCTACGGCAAGACACTCGGCATCGTCGGCACCGGTGCGATCGGCAAGGGCGTGGCCCGCCGGGCGCGCGGCTTCAGCATGACGGTCCTGGCCCACGACGTGGTCAAGGACGAGGGGCTGGCCCGGGCTCTGCCGTTCCAGTACGTCGAGCTGGACGAGCTGCTGCGCGAATCCGACTACGTGACGCTGCACGCGCCGCTCCTGCCCTCGACGCGCAACCTGATCAACGCGGAGCGGCTGCGGTTGATGAAGCCGACCGCTTTCCTGATCAACACAGCGCGCGGCGAGCTCGTCGACCTCGACGCGCTGACCGACGTGCTCCGAGCCGGACGGCTGGCCGGCGCGGCGCTCGACGTCTTCCCCAAGGAGCCTCCGGGCGACCACCCGATCCTGCACCTCGAGAACGTGATCGTCTCCCCACACGTAGCCGGCGGCAGCACGGAGGCGAACCTGGCCGCCGCCCGGATGGCGTGCGAGAGCGTCGTGTCGGTGTTGAAGGGCGGGCGCGTCGCCTACTGCGTCAACCCGGACGTCTTCGGTGGGACCCGCGCCTAACCGCGGCCTCAGCTTCTACTGGCCGGTGATCTTCGACCGCGGTCGGGTCAGCGCGCCGCGCGGTTTCCGCACGCGCGAAGAGGCGGTGGCCTACGCGACGCTGCACATGGCGGCGGAGCGGGTGGAGATCGTCGAGGCGATCGACGCGGAGCGGGCGAAGGAGATCGCACGGCGGTCGCGGTAGCGGCCGGGCCGCGCCCCCCTAACCCGGTCGCCGGCCATCCTCTCCGAAGGATAGGAAGTCACTGTGGCGGCACCGTTGGCAGAGGCGGAGTGGGTGTGAGGGTGGGTAGCGGAGTCGTCGTCGGGAGCGGCGTCGGGGTGTTGGTCGGGGTGTACTGCGGCATGCGGGTGGCGGTGCGGGTCGGAGTGGGGCTGGGCTCGGGGGCCTTGCGGGCGCTGATGCGGACGCGACCGGCCGTGACGGGGGCGTCCACCCGGTAGCCGCCGGCGAGCGCGAGTGACATGAACGTCGAGCCATCCGCCAGCGGTCGGAATTGCAAGGTGAACTCGCCGTCGCCCACTCCCTCCTGCGTGTAGACGCCGGCCACTCTCGCCACGCCGTTCTCGATCGTAAGCGCGTCGATCCTGCGCGCGCTCAGCACGAGCCGCCGGGCGGGGTCGCGGTAGGTGAACGTGCCGCGGGCCGGCTGGCCCAGGTTGCGGAAGACGTCCACCGCGAACTGGCGCGTCGTGCCCGCCGCGAGTGCGCCATTGCCGGCCACCCGCCAGGCGTCGGGCGCTGGCGTCGGCGTCGCCGTCGGCGCGACGGGGAGCAGCGTCGTCGCGTTCTGCACCGACAGGACGAGGCGCCGGTCCTTCGTCCGCAACACGCTCAGCGTCACGACCTGGTGGCTCATGTCGACCGAGGCGTACATCGTGTATGAGGACGCCGACTGGACGAGCGTGAAGCGCTGGCCGACCTGGACGACGCGCGAGACGCCCGCGATGGTCGCGGGCAGCTTCGGCGAGCTGAGCGCGAACTGGCCAGTCGCCGGGTCGACGGCGAACGTGTCGCCCCTCGCGTCCAGGAAGCGCACCGGCTCCGCCCCGGCGCCGCCGACGAGCCCGAGGCAGAGCCCGGCCACCACCGCGACGGCCACGACGACCACGACGACCCGATGCGTCGGCAACCCGCGCCAGCTCCCATCCGCCGCGGACACCGCGGCCAAGGTTACAGATGTAACCGTTCGACGCCATTCTTACGTGAAGCCCCCGCGGGATGGAAGGGTGCTACCACTCGAAAACCGTTAGGATGCGTGGGTGGACGTCACCACCCGTGCAACTGCCTGGCTGGCGTGCATCCGCTGCGGCAGCCGCTTCGCCATCGGCCCGTGCTTCGGCTGCCCAACCTGTCGCGCGGAGGACCGGGCGCAGGCGCTGGAGGTGGACTACGACCTCGACGCCCTGCGCGAAGCCGTGCGCACGGCGTTCGCCTTCCCGCCCGGACCGGGTGCGCCGCCGCTCGACGACCCTGGCATCTGGCGCTGGCGGGCATTGCTGCCGCCGGTCGGCGCCGAGCTGACGCTGGGCGAAGGGCGGACGCCGCTGCTGCCGAGCCGGCGCGCGGGCCCGACGCTCGGCCTCGACCGCGCGCTGCTCAAGTACGAGGGGGCGAACCCGACCGGGTCGTACAAGGATCGGTTCCAGGCCGTCTCGATCGCGGCGGCCAAAGGGCTCGGCTTCAGCCGCGTTTTCTGCGCTTCCACTGGCAACCACGGTCTCGCCGCCGCGGCCTACGCGCGTGTCGCCGGCCTCGGCTGCCTCGTCCTGCTCCACGAGGAGGCGCCGGCCAGCTTCGACGAGGCGATCGCCAGCTACGGCGCCACGGTCGCGCGCATCCCACCCGGCGAGCGCGACGCACTGATGCGCCGGCTGCTCGACGAGGCCTGGTTCCCGGCGACCTGCCTGGCGCCGCTGCCCGTGCCGAACCCGTTCGGCGCCGAGGGCTACAAGACGCTCGCCTTCGAGGTGAAGGAGCAGATGGGGTCGCCCGACGCGGTCGTCGTGCCGGTGGGCGCGGGGGACGGGCTGTACGGCGTCGCCAAGGGCTTCGCCGAGATGCTCGACCTCGACGTGATCGACCGGGCGCCGCGCGTGTTCGGCGTGCAGCCGCGCGGGGCCGACCCGCTCGTGCGCGCGGCGGCGTGCGGCGCGGACGAGGTCGAGCCGCTGCAGCAGGTCACTGCCTCGCCGGCGCTCTCGATCCGCGAGGCAGCGACCGGCGACCACGCGCTGCGCGCAGCGCGCCACCTGGGCGGGGGCGCGGTGGCGGTCGACGACGCGGCGATCGTCCGCGCCGCGGAGCTGCTCGCCGACGACGGCCTGCTGGTCGACGTCGCCTCGGCCGCGTCGCTGGCGGGGGCGGCTCAGCTCGTGGCGGACGGCGTGTTGCCCGCGACGGCGACCATCGTCTGCGTGATCACCGCCTCGGGCGCGCGCTGGCCGCGCCCCCCGGCGTACCAGCCTGCTGGCCGCGTGATCCGCGGCCATGCCGCGGACGTCCTGCGTTTCACGGGCTGAGCCAGCAGTGGGATTCCGGGTAGCGAAGCGACGGCAACCCCAAGCCATCCCGGCGTCCGCTGGTTCCCGCGATGGCCGCCACGCTCGCGATTCCTCGCCGCGCCCCGCATGACGGGCGGCGGCTGGGCCTGAGACGGGCACGGCGCGGGATGACGACGGGCGGCACGGGATGACACGCGGGCTTGCCGACTCGCACGTCCACCTGCACGCCTACGACGACGACGCGATCGCGGCGATGCTCGCGCGCGCCGCGGCGGCCGGGGTCGAGCGCGTCGTCGGCGTCGCCGTCGACCTGCCGAGTGCGCGCCGGACGATCGAGATCGCGGCGGCCCACCCCGACCGCGTCGTGGTCGCGGTGGGTCTCCACCCGGCGCACCTGGGGGACCCGTCCGACGGCGCGGCCTGGCGCGCTCTCGAGGAGCTCGCGGCCGATCCGCGGGTGCGCGCGATCGGCGAGTGCGGCGTCGACGCGATCGACGGCGACGCGGCGGGGCCCGTCCAGCTCGCCGTGCTGGCCCGCCACGCGCGGCTGGCGAAGGGGCTCGGCAAGGGGCTGCTGCTGCACCTCCGCGGTGCCGCGCTGGTCGGCCCGGCGCTCGGCGTGCTCGCGGCGGTCGGGCTCCCCGAGGGACGCGCGGTCGTCCACTACTTCGTCGGCGACCGTGAGCTGGCCGATCGGTACCTCGACGCCGGCCTGCTCCTGTCGCTCGGCAAGCCGGTCACGCGGGCGGAGAACGCCGCGCTGCGCGAGGCCGTGCGCAACGCGCCGCTCGATCGCCTGCTGCTCGAGACGGATACCTACCCCGTGCCCGGCCGGACGACCGAGCCGGCCGACACCCGGCTCGTGGCGGAGGCGGTCGCCGACCTGCGCCGGACGACGCTCGAAGAGGTGGCGCGCGTTACAGGGGCGAACCTGGAGCGGCTGCTGGGCACCGCCCCACCCTTCGCTTCGATCGCGGGCAGGCCTGGTCGGCGGCCACCCCCGGCCAGAGGGAGAGGAAGAATGGGCCGACCGGCTGGTTAGCTCTCGCCGAGCGCGTAGATGACGCCCTCGCGCGTGCCCACGACGAGGAGGCCGTCCGGTGTGAGGGCGGGGGCGGTCCAGACCGATTGGCCGGCGTCCCAATCCCAGATCTGCTGGCCCGTGCGCGCGTCGATGGCGAAGACGTGGCCGACGGTGGCGCCCACGTAGAGGCGGCCGTCCTTGTCGAGCTCCGGCGCGGCGTAGACCGACCCGTAGATCGGGAACTGCCAAGCCTTCTGACCGGTCGCAGCGTCGAGCGCGTAGACACCGCCGGCGTTGTTCCCGAAGTAGAGCGTGTTGCCGTCGGGCGCGAGGACGGCGGTGGACCAGATGCCGGCCACCTCGCGCTCGGCCTCGTACATCCACTTCAGCTTCCCGTCGGGGGTGACCGCGTAGAAGTTCGAGTTACTGGCGCCGAAGTAGATCGTGCCGTCGGGACCGATCGTCGGCGAGTCGCCCGCGCCCTTGCCGTCGAACCCGCCGCCTGAGAAGGCGCTCGGGACGACCTTCGGCGGCGTGGAGCCGACCAGCGAGCCGTAGTCGAAGCTCCACTTCGGCGACCCGTCGGGGTTAGTGGCGTACAGTCGGCCGTCGAGCCCCAGCGTGTAGATCGTGCCATCCGGCGCCAACGCCGGGGAGGTGACGGCGCCCGGCGCGCCGACTTTGCCCTTCCACTTCTGCTCGCCGGCCGACGTGATCGCGAAGAGGTCGCCGTTGCCGGCCATCTCATAGATCGTCCCGTCCGGCCCGAGCACCGGCGAGCTGGTCGTGCGCGTGCCGAGCGCGAAACGCCACTTGACGGTCGGCTGTGTGGAGCCGGCGGCGGGCGGGCCGAACGCGTAGAGGTAGCCGTTCGGGCTCGGCGGCTGCGGCTGCCCCGGCGCGGCGACCTCGGAGAACGGCAGGTAGACCGTCCCGTCCGCGTCGATCGCTGGCGTGGTGTGGAACGAGTTCAGGCCCGGCTGTTGGAACCGCCAGACGAGCTGCATCTGGCTGCCCGCCGGCGCCACGCGCACCGCCGTGAACGTGCCCCGGAAGTTTCCGATGTAGATCGTGCCGTCCGCCCCGACCGCCGGGGCGCTCTGGATGTCGGCGCGGGGATCGCCGTTCACGCGCGTGTCGAACGTAGCGACGACGCGCGGGTTCTGGGGACCAGCGTAGGGCGACACGCCGGTGTGCTGGGGGTTGTCCTGGAACATCGGCTTCCCGGCGGACGGGATGCCCGCGGCGGAGGCGACCTGGAAGGAGAGCGCGGCGGCGAGGACGGCGGTGGCGGTCAGAGCCTTCATGCCGCCGATCCTATCGGTGCCGCTGCGGCACCGTCAAAGAAAGGGGCAACACGAAACCGGGCCGCGAACGCGGCCCGGTCGACGCCCCGTTGGCGGAGAGCTACAACACCGGCCCGGTAGTCGCCGGCCCGGCCTCGGCTGTCGTGCCCCGCGGAGCGAGGAACCCCGGCCGGCGCGCCGTGCGCCGGCGCCCCGGGGCCGGCGACGGCGCGACGGCCCAGATCACTCGTCGTCCCTCCTCGGGACGACACCGCCGGGCCGGCGTTCTAGAAGCGGATGACGCCGAGGAGCAGCAGAACGATGATGAGGCCGATCGGCACGCCGAGCAGCCAGAGTAGGATCGGAACCACGCTCGTCCCTCCTTTCGCGAGTGGGTCACGCGCACAAAAGCAGGGTTCGTGCCACCCGGCCGACCGGGCGCGCCGTGTCCCCGGAAGGGTCGAGCGGCAGAGCGCTTCCCCGCGGGAGCGGAGCGCATCCCGCCAGGGCTAGACCCAATACGGTTCACTTATTAAGCAGCGGCGGCCGCGAGGGACGCCCTCACCCTGGCCCTCTCCCAGAGGGAGCGGGGACGTGGGCGGGGCCCGACTGCGCGATCGGCGACCTTAAGTGGACCGTCTTGAGGCTAGCCCGCCGCCCGCGCCGCGGCCAGGCCGACCGGGATGCCCGGCACCGCGAGCCTGATGCGGTAGAGGCTCGTGCGCGCCGTTATGTAGAGCGTACGCCAGTCCGGGTCGCCCCAGGCCAGGTTGGCCGGGACCTCCGGCGTGACGATGCGGCCCAGGAAGCGGCCGTTCGGGTCGAACACCCACACGCCGGCCGGCCCGGTGCAGTAGACGTTGCCCTCGCTGTCCACCTTCATGCCGTCGGGCGCGCCGCGCTCGCCCGGCGCGCCCTTCAGCTCGGCGAACACGCGCCCGTTCGAGAGCGATCCGTCGCCGGCGACGTCGAAGACACGGATGTGGCCGCGGACGGTGTCGTCGATCAGCAGCCGCCGCTCGTCGGGTGTGAACGCGAGCCCGTTGGGGCGGTCGAAGTCGTCGACGAGCAGGTGCAGCTCGCCGCCGGGATCGATCCGGTAGACGCCGTTGACATCGAGCTCCTTCCCCTCGGTCCCGTTGCGCAGGCCGTACGGCGGGTCGGTGAAGAAGATCGACCCGTCGGAACGCACGACGACGTCGTTCGGCGAGTTCAGCCTTTTCCCCTTGTAGCTGTCGACCACCGTCTCGGCGCGCCCGCTCTCGTCCACGCGGGAGACGCGCCGGCCCGAGTGCTCGCAGGCTAGCAGCCGGCCCTGCCGGTCCAGCGTGAGGCCGTTGGCGTTGCCGCTCGGGGTCCGGAACGTCGTGATCTCGGGCCCCTCGGGGAGCGGACGGTAGCGGATCGTCCGGTTGTTCGGGATGTCGCTGAACAGCAGGTCGTCCCCGCGCCAGACCGGCCCCTCGGTGAACGTGAAGCCGGTGGCGACGCAGTCCAGCATCGGCACGAGCCGGCGGAACGTCGGGTAGGCGTCCTCGAGCCGGTAGTCCATCAGCCGGTCACCCAGTAGATGCTGTCCACGGTTTCGAGCTTGCCGCTTCGGGCCGACCGGATGCCGGCGTCGAGCACCGCCATCGCGTCGAGGTTGAACTGCGGGTCGAGCGTCGGGTGCAGCGGCTCGCCGCTCTCGAGGTGGTGGATGAACTCCTTGGCGAGCGTGTCGCGGCCCTCGGGCAGCGGGTCGGGCGTGACGAATTGCGGCTCGGCGCCCTTCCCCTGGACGAGCCGCACGCGCGCGGTCGCGCCGCCGCCGTCGAGCGACATCGTCCCCTTGGTCCCGTAGAGGATCGGGCCCGTCGGCATTGCGTGGTCCACCGTGCTCCAGGTCGCCTCGAGGACCGCCATGCCCTTCGGGAAGCGGACGGTAAGGACCGCGTTGTCGTCGGCCGAGCCGTAGTGGGTGTTGAAGTTAGCGGTCATCCCGAGGGCGGCCTGCGCGGCCTCGCCGAAGTACCAGCGCGAGAGGCAGGCGCCGTAGCAGCAGTAGTCGAGCAGCGCGCCGCCGCCGTTGCCAGCGCGGTGCCACCAGGTCGCACCCTTCTCCTCGTCGGTCAGCATGGCGGTCGGGCCCTTGACGCCGGGATGCGTCGAGCCGTAGGACAGCGGCCCGAGCGACCCGTACCGGGCGTGGACCTGCCAGAGTCGCCCAATCGCGCCCTCGTCGAGCAGCCGCTTCATCGTCCGGATGGCCGGCGACCAGGTGCTCGGCCAGTTGACCATGAGTCTCCTGCCGTACCGCTCGCAGGCGCGCGTCATGCGCAGCGCCTCGGCCAGGCTGGCGGCCATCGGCTTCTCGGTCACGACGTGGGCGCCGGCCTCGGCGCACGCCTCGGTCACCTCGCCATGGCGCGCGTTCTCCGAGCAGACGATGGCGATGTCCGGCTTCTCGTTCTCCAGCAGGACGCGGTAGTCGTCGTACTGCTTCTTGATGCCGATCTCGTCGCGCGCAACGCCGAGCGTGTGGCCGCGCGTCGAGCGTGAGGTCACGTTGATCTCGGGCACCTCGGGCACCGTGTCGGCGATCGCGACCATTTCGACGCTCGGGAGCTCGGCGAACTTCCGCATGAGCTCGTTGACGTGCATATGTGCGACGCCGATCACCGCGACGCGGTAGCTGGCCATCCGGTCCTCTCCTGGCGTGGTTTACGGGTGGCCCGATCCTACCAGAGGCCGAGGGAGCCCCTCGACGACCTGTCCTTCTGTGAACGTCTGGCCGTTTAAGTGGATAGAGCCGGGGCCCAGGGCGAGCCACTGCTCGCCGTCCCAATAGGCGGACGTCGCCTCGTCGACGCCGAGCACGACCGCATCACTCGGCGGCTCCTCCAGCTCCCAGCTATGGCCGGCACCCGCGTAGTGCGGCAGGACCGCCAGCCCGGGAACCACGCCGAGCGCGCGGGCGAAGCGCCGCCGACGGTGGTGCGGCCACTTCGCCATCAGGAGCGTCCACCCGCCGAGCGCCATCGCGCCGGCCGAGGAGCCGGCCAGCGCCGCGCCGCCGCGCCAGGCCCTGACGATGGCGTCCCAGACCGGGCTGTCCCACAGGACGTCCACGACGAGCCCAGGATCGCCGCCCACCAGGTAGAAAAGTCGCCCTTCCCGCGCCCAGGCCGTGAGCTCGGCCGAGCGCGCGTCGCCCCGCTTCAAGACCGGCAGCTCCGCCACGTCCAATCCCCACCGGGCGAACCAGCGCCGTGCGTTCGCGACGGCCCGCTCCGGCGCCTGGCGGGCCGCGGCGGTCGGCAGGACGAACGCGGGCCCTGCCTCCGCCGCCTCGACCAGCCGCTGGTCGGTCGCCTCGTTGCCCGGCCCGAATTCGGCGCCGCCGACGAGCGCGAGCGGACCACTCATGCCGTTCGGAGGAGCGGAGCGACGCAACACCCGGGTGCCCTCTGGGCGCGTGGCGGCTGCACGCAGCGCCGGTAACTCGCGGAGCGGCCGAGATCCCTCGCGGCGCGGGGACGCACAGCGCGCATCAGTACACCGTTATGCCCAGCTCGGCGGCTTTGCGGCCAAGGAACGCCCTCACCTCGGGGATCTCCTCGATCGTGCAGTGCTCGACCACGAGGTACCGCTCGGGACCGAGCCGTTCGACCTGGCGCATGAACGTGTCGTGGTCGAGGATGCCCTTGCC
>DASRFH010000192.1:0-11645 GCA_035651675.1 Chloroflexota bacterium
CGGCATCTTCGAGCCGATCGACGACAAGGTCGTGGCCGAGAAGGGCTTCAAGGCCGAGGACTACATCAAAGTGCCCTGGGAGGCCGGCATCTACCAGGGCAAGCGGTACGCCATCCCGCTCGACGTGCCGCAGCACCTCCTGTACATGAACGAGAAGCTGATCAAGGAGGCCGGGCTCGACCCGAAGAAGCCGCCGACGACCAAGGACGAGTTGTTCGCCAACGCGAAGAAGGTGACCAAGGGCGACGAGATCTTCGGCTTCGTCCACGGGACGCCGAACTACACCTGGGCATTCCACAACTGGCTGTGGCAGAACGGCACGGACGTCTTCACCCCTGACCTCAAGAAGGCGGCCGTCAACGAGCCCGCCGGAGTCGAAGTCGCCGAGCTCCTCGCCTCGCTGCGCAACGACCTCAAGATCTCGCCGCCCGGCGGCGTGAACCTGCGCGATGCGTTCCTGGCGGGCAAGACCGCCTACTGGTGGGCTGGGTCGTGGAACCTGACGGGCCTGCCGGAGATGAAGTTCGAATGGTCGGTCGCGCCCACGCCGAACTTCTTCAAGCAGCCGCTCGTCTGGACGATCTCGCACAACTACGTCTTCCCGAAGCCGAAGACGAAGGACGACGCCAGGCGCGACGCCGCCTGGACCCACATCCAGTGGATCCGCGACAACGTCCAGGACTGGACCGCGCTGGCCGGCCAGATCTCGGCCTACAAGAAGGCCCACGACGACCCGAAGGTCACCAGCAACGGCCCGGCGAAGGTGCTGCTCGCCCAGGCGCCTAACTGGCGGACAGCCCCACCGACCGTCAAATGGACCAAGGCCGAGTCGCTGCAGCGGCCGATCCTCGAGAAGGTGTACCTTGGCCAGGCGAAGCCGAAGGACGCCATGGACGACCTGGCCAAGCAGATCAACGCGATCCCGGACTGACTCGAGTCCCCTCTTCCACAGAGAAGGTTGGGGTGAGGGCCCAATGGAGCAGGAAGCCGGTCGAGTGAATGGGTCGGTGGTCCCGGAGCCCTCACCCATGCCCTCGCCCGTCGCGCGAGGCGGCGCGGCTGCCGTGACGACCGCCCGTCCGCTCAAGTGGCGGGCGGTCGTCGTCCCCTACCTCTTCCTCGCGCCGATGCTGGCGCTGTTCCTCGTCTTCCGCATCTACCCACTCCTGTACGGCCTCTACATCAGCTTCACGAACGCGCGCCTCGGCCGCTCGGACTACGTCTTCAACGGCCTGAACAACTACACGCGCCTGCTCGACGACACGCGCTTCCAGGTGAGCATGCTCAACACCGGCGTCTACACGGTCGAGAGCACGCTGCCGATCCTGGGGCTGCCGCTGCTGCTCGCGCTGCTGCTCAACCGCGGCGTCGCGCTCCGCGCGCTCTTGCGCGGCGCCTTCTTCTTCCCGTTTACCCTCTCGGTCGTCACCGTCGGCCTGACCTGGCTCTGGCTGCTCGACCCGCTGGTGGGTCCCTTCAATTACTACCTGAAGCAGCTCGGCGCGACGCCGCCCGCCTGGCTCGGCGACCCGTCCACGGCGATGATCGCGATCGTCATCACCTCGACCTGGTGGGTAACCGGGTACTACCTCGTCATTTACCTTGCCGCGCTTCAGGACATCCCGCAGCACCTGTACGAGGCGGCTGCGATCGACGGCGCGACTTCGTGGCGCGCCTTCTGGTCGATCACGCTGCCGCTCCTGCGCCCCATCATCCTGTTCGTCGTCGTGATCCACATCATCGGGTCGTTCCAGATCTTCGGCCAGGTGTTCGTGATGACGAACGGCGGTCCCGGCGACGTGACCCGCACGGTGATCCAGCACTTGTACGAGACCGGCTTCAAGGACCTCTTCAGCTTCGGCGCCGCCTCGGCGATGTCGTGGGTGCTCTTCCTGGTGATCCTCCTCTTCTCGGCGATCCAGTTCCGGCTGCTGCGCGGCCGGGCGGAGTACTGAGGTGGCGGTTCGCCGCTCTGCGCTGACCGGCTTCTTCCTCGTGCTGGCGGTGCTCTGGCTCACGCCGGCCGTCTGGGTCCTGGTGACGTCGCTGAAGCAGACGAAGGACATCGTGCGCGTGCCGCCCGAGTGGATCCCGAACCCGGCCACGCTCGTCCACTACTCGGAAGTGTTCGTCAGCGCCCGCACCGCCAGCGTCGGCCGCGCCTTCCTGAACAGCACGGTCGTCGCCGTCGCGACGGTGATCGGCGTCATCCTCATCAGCGCGCTCGCCGCCTACCCGCTCGCGCGGATGCAGTTCCCCGGGCGCAACGCCGTCTTCGCGATGCTGGTCGGCAGCCTGATGGTACCGAACATCATCGGGCTGATCCCGCTCTACATCCTGTTCCAGGGCATCGGCTGGCTCTCGACCTACCAGGCGCTGATCCTGCCCGAGCTGGCCACCGCGTTCGGCGTGTTCCTGCTGCGTCAGTTCTTCCTGAGCCTCCCGAGCGAGCTCGAGGACGCCGCCCGCATAGACGGCGCCAACTCATTCCAGGTCTTCTGGCGGATCTTGATGCCGCTCTCGCAGCCGGCGCTCGCCGCGCTGGCGATCTTCTCCTTCCGCTTCTCCTGGAACGACTTCACCTGGCCGCTCATCGCCATGAACAAGCAAGAGATGTTCACCCTGCCGGTGGCGCTATCGCTCCTGCGGGGCGCCTACACGTCCGAGTCGTACGGGCCTATCATGGCCGGCGCCGTCGTCAGCGCGCTGCCGCTCCTGATCGTCTTCCTCATCGCCAACCGCCACATCGTCGAGGGCGTCCAGCTCTCCGGACTCAAGGGGTAAGCACCACCCTGTCATTCCGACCGGACCGAGGAGCCTCGACCGTGGCGAGGTGGACGTGGACCGGCAGCGCCGGCTCGGTCGCCCCGTGCCTCGGCGTGGCAGGCAGGGCCGCCATCCTCGATACGACGTCTGGCGAATAGGAGCGCACATGGCCGTCATCAGCATCGACCCCGCGCGCCGCATCGGCACCGTCGACCGCCGCATCTTCGGCGGCTTCGTCGAGCACCTCGGCCGCTGCATCTACGGCGGCGTGTTCGACGAGGGTTCCCCGCTCGCCGACGAGCACGGCTTCCGCAAGGACGTGCTCGAGGCGGCACGCAAGCTGCGGATGCCGCTGCTCCGCTGGCCGGGCGGCAACTTCGTCTCCGGCTACCACTGGACCGACGGCATCGGCCCGCGCGACCAGCGGCCGCGCAAGACCGAGCTCGCCTGGTTCTCCGAGGAGCCGAACCGCTTCGGCACCGACGAGTTCATGCAGTACTGCCGGGTGCTCGGGACCGAGCCGTACATCTGCGTCAACATGGGCACCGGCACGCTGGACGAGGCGCAGGCCTGGGTCGAGTACTGCAACGGCACCGGCAACACCTACTGGGCCAACCTGCGCCGGAAGAACGGCCACCCCGAGCCGTACCGCGTGAAGTACTGGGGACTCGGCAACGAGATGTACGGCCGCTGGCAGATCGGCGCGCTCCCGCCCGAGGAGTACGTCCGCAAAGCGCGCGAGTTCGCCAAGGTCATGAAGTGGACCGACCCCTCGATCGAGCTGGTGAGCTGCGGCCAGCACGGCCTCGAGGACTGGGACCGCATCGTCGTCGACGGGCTCGCCCAGCAGATCGACTACCACTCGATCCACATCTACACCGGCAGCCCCGACTACTACGCCAACGTCTTCGCGCCGCACCAGGCCGAGCGCGAGCTGCGCATCTGCCAGGCCTACATCGACAAGGCGCGCTACGAGCAGCGGATCGAGCGGCCGATCTACGTGGCTTACGACGAGTGGAACGTCTGGTACCGCCAGCGAGGCCGCGACAGCGGCCTCGAGGAGCGTTATGACCTGTCCGACGCGCTCGCCGTCGCGACCTACCTGAACGTCTTCGTCCGCTTCTGCCGGACGGTCAAGATCGCCAACCTGGCGCAGATGGTCAACGTTATCGCGCCGATCGTCACCTCGCCCGAAGGACTCTTCCTCCAGACCATCTACCACCCACTGCGGCTCTACGCCGAGCACGTCCAGGACGTCGCGCTCGACGCCTGGGTCGACTGCGACTCCCGCTCGTTGTCGCCCGACGAGGAGCTCCAGGCCCGCTCGCAGACCCACAAGGTCGCGGACATGGGTCCGTTCCCGTACCTCGACGTCTCGGTCACCTCGTCCCAGGACGGCCGCGCGCTCACGGTAGGCGTCGTCAACCGCCACGCCGAGCAGCCGATCGAGGCTGTCCTCCGCGTCGCCGGCTCCTCCGGCGCCATCCGCGGCACGGCCCACCTCGTCAACGGCCGTGATCCCTCCGTCGTCAACTCGTTCGAGGATCCAGGGGCCGTCTGCGTCGCCGAGTCGAAGGTCGAGGGCAGGGGCGGCGAGCTGAGGCACACGTTCCCGGCGCACTCGGTCACGGTGCTCGCGCTCGCCACCTGAGCCGTCAACAAGCGCTCAGCCCATCGCCTGCACCAGCGCGGCCAGCCCCGCGCCGGCCACCCCGGCCAGGAACGCGGTCGCGAACGCGCGGCGGCGGTACAGCACCACCGCCGCCGCCGACCCACGCGTGGCGGTCTCGACCAGCGAGAGGTAGCAGAGGGCCGCGGCCACCAGGCCGACGAGCAGCGGACTGACGTTCATCCTCAGCCTCCCGGCCATCGAGTCGACGACACATCTTGCCGCCGCCTACCGGCGCGCGCACCGGACAACCGTCCGGATTCCGCGCTTCCGCCTGGATGGTCCGCGGCCCCCCCACATGGCGAGCCGCGGCACCAGCCAGGACGGCGGGCACCGATCCAGCCAGACGTGCGAAGATGAAACAAAAGCGCCGCCGAGTCCAACGACGGAGCCGTCGCCCGGCCGCGGCACCCGAGGGCCTTATGACCGACGCCCCCCACGGCGCGTCACCGGACGATCCGCCTGTCCGACTACCACACAAGGCCGCCGCGGCTCGGATGGACCGACCCGAGGACGGATCCCCGGACGGCCGGCTTCCGCCGCTGCTCCGACGGGCCGCCAGACTCGTCGGCGGCGCGGCCGCGGTTCACGTGGCGGACGGAGCCGGCGGGTCGGCCGCGCTGCGCCTCGCCGCCTCGCACGGGCTGCCAGCCAGGCAGAGGAGCGCCGGATGGGATCTGGCCGCCCGCGCGGCCCTCCGCACCCGCCGCCCGGTCGTCGTCGCCGACCTCTCCCATCCGCCGGACGACCTCCGCCCAACACCCGCCGAGGTGGTACGCTGGCGCACCCTCGCGCGTCGATTCCAGACCGTGCTCGCGGTCCCGTTCACCGTCGACGACCGGACCTACGGCGCGCTCACCCTCTTCTACCGATCTTCCCGGCAGGTAGGCCAGCACGACCTCGACCTGGCCGCGGCGGTCGCCCGCGAAGCCGCCCTCGTCGTCGAGAACGCTCGGCTGCGGTGCGAGACGGATCAGCGCCGGCGCGAGGCCGACAGGCGGCGCGAGATCGCCGAGGCGCTCGACGACCTGCTCGCGGCGGTTACGTCGAGCCGACCGATCGCCGAGATCCTCGAAGGGGTGCTCGAGCACGCCTGCCGCCTCCTCGCCAGCGACGCCGCCGCGGTCTACGGGCGGGAGCGTTCCGGCCCCGGGGCTGGGTCCGACCTCCTGCACGTGCGTGCGTCGCGCGGCCTGGCGGCGTCCCAGCTCGCAGCGCGCCTGCGCGTCGGCTCCCCGGTTACCGGCCTCGCGGTTCGGGCGGAGCGGCCGGTCGTCTGCGCCGACCTGCTCGCTGCGCTCGCGGACGAGGTCGTCGACGCGCGGGACACGCAAGCGGTCGACCGCGGCACCCACCTGGAGGTGCTGCGCATGGGGCCACGGCTGGACCCCGACCTCGAGGACAGCGGGACCCCGCGGGTCCGGCGCCTCCTGGACCGTTTCAACGCGGTCCTGGCGGTGCCGCTGACCGTCGACGACCGGGCCGAGGGCGCCGTCGCGCTGTACTACCGCGCACCTCGTGGGTTCTCCGACGACGAGGTGGCGCTCGCGGCCGCGTTCGCCAACCGCGCGGCGCTCGCCGTCGCGCACGCCGACCTGCGCGCCCACGCCGACGAGCGGCTACGCGACCTCGAAGCGCTCTACCGCGCCGACGAGCGCCTGTACGGGTCGCTCCGGGTCGGCGACGTCCTCGAGGCGCTGGTCGACCTGGCGACCGAGATGCTGCGCGCGGACAAGGCGACGGTCCTGGTCTGGGACCAGCCGCGCGAGCACCTGGTCGTCGGCGCCGCCCGTGGGTTCGCCCCGGAGACGATCGCGACGATGGTGCACGCGCCCGGCGAGGGGATCACCGGCCGCGTCGCGGTCAGCGGTCACCCCATCGCCGTCGACGACGCCCTCGCCGACCCACGCGTGGCCCACCGCATCACCGACCGCGAGGGCATCCGCTCGCTGGCCCACGTGCCGATCGTGGTGGCCGGATCGGTGTTCGGCGTGTTCGGCGTCAACTACTGCCAGCCGCACCCGATAACCAGCGAGGAGCAGCGGCTGCTCGCCGCCCTGGCCCACCGCGCCGCGCTCGCTGTCGAGAACGCGCAGCTGTACGAAGCGTCCGAGCGGCGGTCGCGCGAGCTGGCGACGCTTCTGGAGGTCTCGCGCGACCTCGTCGGGACGTTGGCGCTCAAGCCGCTGCTCGGCGCCATCCTGGACCAGCTCAAGGCCGTCATGGACTACGGCAGCGCGGCGGTGCTCACCCTCGAAGGCGAGGATCTGGTGGTCCAGGACTACCGCGGTCCGCTCCCGCGGGACGAAGTCGTCGACCGTCGGATCGCGCTGGCGGAAGCGATCGTCTTCCGGCGCGTCGTCGAGCGGCGGGCACCGCTCATCGTGGACGATACGTTCGGGCACTCCGAAGACGCACGCCTGTTCCGCCGCCGAAGCCCGCACGTGCGGCAGGCATTCCCCGACACGCGGTCGTGGCTGGGCGTACCGCTGATGGCCAAGGACCGGATGATTGGGATGCTGCGCCTCGATCACCCCGAGCCACACCGCTTCGATGAGGCCGACGCCGCGGTCGCGCTGGCGGTGGCGAACCAGGCGGCGATCGCGATCGAGAACGCGCGGCTGTACGAAGAGGCGCAGGAGCGCGCCACCGCCGACGAGAGGCAGCGCCTGGCGCGCGAGCTGCACGACGCGGTCTCCCAGACGCTCTTCTCCGCCAGCCTGATCGCCGAGGTCCTGCCGCGCGTGTGGCGGCGGGACCCGGACCTGGGACTCGCGCGACTGGAGGAGGTACGCCAGCTCACGCGCGGCGCGCTGGCCGAGATGCGCGCGCTCCTGCTCGAGTTGCGGCCGGCCGCGCTGACGGAGACGGCGCTGCCTGACCTGCTGCGCCAGCTCGTCGAGGCGTTCGTGGGCCGCACGCGGGTCCCCGCCGAGCTCGCCGTCGAAGGCGCCGGCTCCGTCCCGCCCGAGGCGCAGGTGACGCTCTACCGGATCGCCCAGGAGGCGTTGAACAACGCCGCCAAGCACGCCGACGCGCGCCGCGTCTCGGTGCGGCTGCGTCTGACGCCAACCGCGGCCGAGCTGCTCGTCGAGGACGACGGCAGCGGGTTCGACCCCAGCACCGTCCCGCCGGGGCACCTCGGGCTCGGCATCATGCAGGAGCGGTGCGCTCGGATCGGCGCCGACCTCGCCGTCGACAGCCATCCCGGCGGCGGCACCCGAGTGCGCGCGCGGTGGTCCGCCCTCAGCTCGGCCCCAGCGTGAAGGCCCGGATCGGCGCGCCAGCGCTCGCGGCTCTTGGCCCCGCACGGTAGGCGCGGACCCGCCCCTCGCACGCCGACCCGGGCGTGTCGACCGCCGCGATCCGCCGGATCCGCGCCGGCCCTCCCTTGTGTGAAATCGCCGAAGGTAACCTACCACGCCGGCGAGCTCGCCAAGCGGCTCAGCGCCCACGCCGGCGTTGACGTCGGCTGGGTCGGTCAGGATCGCTAGTCGAAGACGAAGCCCACCTTGCCGGCCGTGGCCGTGTCGGCCAGCTTGTACGCCTCCGGGCCCTGCTCGATGGGGAAGCGGTTGGTGATCACCTGGCTCGGCTTGAGCCCGTGGCGGCGCAGGAACGTCCAGATCTCGTCGTACTGCACGTCCGGGAAGATGCTCGTTCCGAACACGATCAGCTCGCGCATCGTCAGCGCCTGCAGCGGCATCTCGAACTTCTGGCTGCCGAGCCCGACGATCGCGGCCATGCCGAGCGGCTTCAGCAGGTCCCCGATCACGGCGTGCGCCGCGTTCGCGCCCGACGCCTCGACCAGCTTGTCGGCGCCGTCCGGGTAGTAGGCCCGGAGTTGCTCGCCGAGCTTCCCCGCCGCCGGGTCGAACGTGCGCACCGCACCCATCGTCGCGGCGATCGCGCGCCGCTCGGGTGACGGGTCGACGCCGACCACCTCGGCGCCCATGTGGGTCGCGAAGAGCGTCGCCAGCAGCCCGACGGGGCCGAGTCCCGAGACGACCAGCACGTCGCGGCCGCTCACGCCGAGCCGTGTCAGCGGGTAGTAGGCCGTGCCCCCCTGGCAGGAAACGATCGCGCCGTCCTCGAACGAGAAGTCCTCGGGCAGCGGCATCAGGTACTGAGCCTCGACCTGCATGTACTCGGCGTGCGCGCCGTCGGCCGTGCCAGGACCCACGCCGTACGAGCCGCGCCGGTTGGTGCACACGTTCGCCCGGCCGCTCCGGCAGTAGTAGCACTCGCCGCACGTCAGGCGGAACCACACGGCGACCCGGTCGCCGACCTTCCAGCCCACCACGCCCGGCCCGACCTCGGCCACCACGCCGCACGGCTCGTGGCCCGGCACGCGCTTCATCTCGACGACATCCGGCCGCGGGTGGCGGTACCCGTGCAGGTCAGAGCCGCAGATGCCGGCCGCCTTCATCTCGACGACGACCTCACCCGGGCCGGCCTTCGGGGTGGGCTTCTCCTGGACGGCGGCCTGTCGCTCGCCCGCGAAGTAGAGCGCCTTCATGTGTTCCTCCGGGGCGCCCATTCTAGCCCCACCCTCGCCCGCCTCTTCCCGCCCCACCGCACGGCACAGAACCTGATACGCTGGCGCTCTATGAGAGAGCCAGTTTCCCTGCGGGCCTGTGACGCGCGCTCGACCGACGAGGAGGTCGCCCAGGCGATCTTCCGCGCGGCCGACGACGTCGGCGGCGTCGCCGACATCTTCGCCGGCAAGCGCAAGGTGATGATCAAGCCGAACATCGGCACCAACGACGTCCGGCTGCACCTGGGCCGCCAGGTCGCGTTGACCGACCCGAGCGTGCTGCGCGCGACCGTGCGCCTGATCCGCCAGCACTTCGACGGCGAGATCGTGGTCGGCGAGGCCACGACCGGCCATCGCTGCCAGGACGTCTACGCGCGCGTCGGCCACGACCTCGACGATCTCGGCGTCCGGGTCGTCGACCTCAAGGACGGCCCGTTCGTCGAGCTGCCGCTGCCGACCGGCCTGATGTTCAACCGCTACGTCGTCGCCAGGGAACTGGCCGAATCGGACGTCGTCGTCTCGGTGGCCAAGATGAAGTCGCACCTCTCGGCCGGCGCAACGCTTTGCCTGAAGAACCTGTTCGGGATGACGCCGACCCACCGCTACGGCAGCCCGCGCAACTACCTCCACGCGCCGGTTCGCCTCCCGCGCGTGCTCGCCGACGTCGCCCAGCTCTTCCCACCGTCGCTCTGCGTCGTCGACGGGCTGGTCGGGCAGACCGGCCGCGAGTGGCACGGCGAGCCGGTCGAGACCGGCCTGGTGATGGTTGGCCGCAACGTCGTCGCCACCGACGCGACGGCGATGCGGCTCATGGGTATGGACCCGGAGCTCGACTACGGCGCCTTCCCCTACCACTTCGACCGCAACCCCATCGTGCTGGCCGCCGAGGCTGGGCTCGGCAGCCCGGCCGCGGACGACGTGGACGTCCGCGGCGACGTCCCGATCGCGACCCGCCAGCAGTTCACCGTCGACCGCGCGCCGACCGACGAGTTCGTCCGCATCCGCCGCAGCCTCGCGCTGGAGGTCGAGCGGTTCCAGTCGAAGCGCGACGCGCTGGTCGCCGAGCACCGTGGCAGGTTCGTGGCGATGGCCGACGGCGAGCTGCTCGGCGTCGCCGACACCGTCGGGGGCCTCGGCAACCGCGACGAGCTGTTGAGGAAATACGGCCGGGGCCAGGGCATCCTGCTCAAGCAGGTGCTGCCGCTCGAGGAGGAGGACGAGCGGCTGGACGTCTACCAGACCGCGTGAGGGCGCTGAAACGGAAGTGATGCGCTGCTTGTCGACCGGCCACGTAGATTGGGCCTACGCGCAAGGAGCCCCCAGCCGCGTCCTCAGCGTGAGGCGGCGGGGGGTGCTCCAGGGGACGTGGCGGTGGACGAGGAAGACGAGACGCCCACGGGTGAAGTCGCCGCTATGGCCGAGGCGGTCGCGCTAATGGCCGAGCCCTGGTTCGACGGCCTAGGAATGGGCGACCTGATCGCCTGGATCGACGCGCTCGCGTCGCTGCTCGACGCGAGCGCGGGCGCCGCGCACGATGGGAACCTCGACCCTGGACCAGCCTAGGTCGGCCGGGCCGCCGGGCACGCCTGGCCAGCCGTCGGGCGCGGGCTCGTTCTGGAGCGTGCCAGGCCTCGGCGACGACGTGGGCACGCTCCTCGGCGACCCGACCGGTGGCAAGGGCGCTCCACCTCGCCGCCGGCCGTCCCCCACCGTCGACGCGCGTGTCTACGTGCGCGACAACGCCTCGCTAGGCGCCAGCGTCCGGGGCTGCCGAGCGGCGCTCGGCGGCGCTCGCCGGTCGCTGCAGTCCGCGCCGAACGGCGCCGAACGCGACGCCCGCGTCACCGCCTGGCTCGCGCTCATGGACGAGCTGCTCCTCCTCGGCGAGCGCATGACCGAGCGCCTTCTCGGCCTACCTCGCTCCTAGCCGCTGCTCGTACGGCCCTGCGGGCCGCACCGCGGAGGGGAACAGCCTGATACGTTTCTGAAACGTTTCGGTCGCCTGTGCGACGGTATTGTTTCGCCCGCGACCACCACCACGACAGAGCCCCGAAACACAGAACTCCTCACCCCCTTCCCCCCGGCCACGGACCTGAGCGCTCCTCCTGCCGCGTAGAATCGCCCGCGTCAGGAGGAGCGCCCGTGGCGAAATTGGTCGTGCGCGTCAACGCCTACCCGCATCGCGTCGAGCAGACGGTCGGGTGGGAACAGCGGGCCTACGCCGAGGCGGGCGTGGAGTTCCGCTTCGTCCAGGCTCGCACGCCCGAGGAGCTGCGCGCGGCCGTCGCCGAGGCGGACGCGGTCGTCGCCGGCGGGGGCGTCTGGGACCGTGAGGCGTTCGCGGCGATGCCGCGCGCCAGGGTGCTGGTCAACTGCGGCGTCGGGCTCGACCGCGTGGACCTGGCGGCGGCCAGCGAGCGCGGCGTCATGGTCTGCAACATGCCAGACCTCTGCACCGACGAGGTCGCCGACCACGCGATGGCGCTGCTGCTGGCCTGCAACCGGAAAGTGGCGCGGCTTGCCGAGCGGGTGAAGGACGGTACCTGGGACCGCGTTCTGCTCGAGCCGATGCCGCGACTGCGTGGCAGGACGATCGGGCTGCTCGGCTTCGGCCGGATCGGCCAGGCGATGGGCGAGCGCTGCCGCGGCTTCGGCCTACGCGTCGTCGCCTAC
>DASRFH010000193.1:0-19957 GCA_035651675.1 Chloroflexota bacterium
AAGTTGTAGGTTACCTTCGCCCCGCCGTTGGCCGCCCCGAACTGGGGGCCGATCTCGTTGAACGGCTCGGTCAGCGAGGCGGCCGCGAAGACGACCAGCTCCCTGGCGGCGCCACCGGTGGCCGGGCTGGTGGCCGAGGCCGGGCCCGTCGCGCCGGCGGCCGGCGCAGTGGCCGCCGGGGACGCGGTCGCCGCGCCGGATGGGGCGCCCGCCGGGGCGGCGGTGGACGCCGCTGGCGCGGTCGTGGGTGGCGCGGCTGGCGCGGTCGTGGATGGCGCGGCTGGCGCCATCGTCGGCGCTGGCGCGGACGTCGGAGGTGAGGCCGGCGCCGTCGGGGCGGCCGGCTTCGTCGGCCCCGCGGTCGGTCCCGGAGCGGCGCAGGCCGCGACGACGAGGCAGACGGCCAGGATCAGCGGGACGGTCGGCTTCCGGACTGGCATGCTCTTCTCCTCGACGATGCACGTTTTCTGACTAGTCGCAGAATGATTATCGGCGAAGATATCAGAGGGACGGGCAAGCCCACCAGCCGGGTCTGCCCTTCTTACCCGTGCCGGGGTAGGCGCCTGCCGAGACGCATCGGGTGCTCCGCCCGGGCGGCCGAGTGGGCCTGGTCGCGTTCGGCCAGCTCGATGCCTGTCCGGCCTATGGTGCCATCGCGCCAGCCTCGAGCGCGTCATCGACGCGGCGGCCGCGTTCCTTCCGCCGTCCCGCTACCGGACGCGAAGCAACTCGGCGAGATGGTCCGGACGGCCGGACTCGCTGACACCGTGGCCGAGGCACGCACGATCGGGTTGCGCCTTCTATCCGCCCGCGGCCTCGTCCTGGCGCTGGCCTCGGGCGGCTCCGCGATGGATGACGTGATGGCGAACGTGCCCGTCGAACGCCGGTGGAGCGTCCTCTCGGACGTCGAGCAGGCGTTGACCCGCTTCGAGGGGACCGGACGCGCTGTTCGTTCGCCAGGCCTGCGCGTAGTCACGGCGAGCGCCGGCACGGCAAGAAGGGCGCGGACGTCCACCTGAGCGTCCCGCCCGGCACGCTCGTCCACGACGAGGCGACCGGCGAGCTGCTCGCCGACCAGGCAGGTGCGAGCTGACGCGATCCGGCGCCAGCGGCGGGCGACGCCCTATTTGCCGATGGCCGCGCCAGCCGGACGCACCACAATCGAGCGGATCTGGCTCACGTAGCGGCCGCCGCGGGCATCGCCCGGGACGACCAGCCGTGCCATGCCGTCGACGTCGGCGAGCGGACTCCCGTCCGCCTCGTATGCGACCAGCACCTTCTTGCCCTCGAAGCCCGGGTCGATCTCGCCCCACGCCACCACAGCCCGATAGTCGTCGGTTGCCTCGACCGTGACGTACCACTGCAGACTGTCGTTCCGCCTGGTGGCGTCGAACATCGGCTTGGCCGCGGTCAGCAGGTCCACGAGCAGCGGCCCCCGATAGACGTGCCGCTCGCGCGCGTTGCCGGACATGAACTCGACGCTGACCTCCTGCGCAGGCAGTGCCTGGAGGTCGGCCAGCGTGTAGCTTCGCGGGGCGTCGACCGCCCCGTCGACGGTGAAGGCCGGGCTGTAGACACGGGTCTGGGCGCGCGCGCCGGGTGCGGCGATCAGCGCCACGAGCAACGCCACGACCAGGAGAAGGACGCGCGAACGGTGGGCAGCGGCGGGGTGCGGACGCATTGGGGCCTCCGGGAGCTCGCGCATGTGGCCAGTCATCAAAATGAGACTAGTCACGACAAGAATACCAGGCGAGCGGCCATCCGTCCACGTCCTGGTGTAAGGGACCGGCGCTACGTCTCGGGAGCGCGACGACCTCCATCCGGTACTCGTGCGGCGGGTCGACCGTCGCCCGATCGGCGGAGACGCGCGTCCGACGACCCCAAGGATTATCGGCCGATTGACTTGACGCCAAGGTCTCACGTCAGATAGGCTAGCGGCCGGCGATAGTCATTATGTGACTACAACGGACGCGTTGGCCGCTGGTGGATCTGCGCTGAAGGAGTAGAGCGATGGCGATTGGCACCGCACGCGGTACCCACGAGGCCAAGGCGCGCGGCGCCCTGGCGCTGGTGCCCGACGGGGTCCACCTGATCGGCGGTGACTGGTCCGCTGCCGCGAGCGGTGAAACCATCGAGGTCGTCGACCCCGCCAGCGGCGACGTCCTTCGGCGGGTGCCTCGCGGCGGCGCCGACGACGTTGCCGCAGCGGTGTCCGCCGCCGCTGCCGCGTTCCCGCGCTGGCGCGACATGAGCCCCACCGCGCGGGCGGAGCTGATCCACCGTTGGGGTGACCTCTGCATCCAGCACGGCGAGGAGATCGCAATCCTCGAATGCCTCGAGGTCGGCAAGCCGTTCCGCGGCCCGTCCACCATCGGCGAGCGCGCGATCTACTTCGCCGGGTTGGCCGACAAGGTGACCGGGGACACCCTCCCGTCGGCCCGCCCGGACGTCCTTGGGATCACCCTTCGTGAGCCGTACGGCGTGTGCGGCAGCATCGTGCCATGGAACTTCCCTCCAAGCTTGATGATGGGCGACGTCGCGCCGGCCATCTCCGCCGGTAACACCATCGTCGTCAAGCCGCCCGAGGACGCTCCACTGGCCTGCCTGTACGTCGGCAAGCTCGCGCTCGATGCCGGGATTCCGCCTGGCGTCGTCAACGTCGTTACGGGGATCGGTGGCGAGGCCGGCGCGGCACTGCCGCTCCATCCGCTTGTCCGCCACATGAGCTTCACCGGCTCGCCCGAGACCGGTTCGAAGGTCATGGCTGCTTGCGCACAACGACTGATCCCGCTGCACCTCGAGCTCGGGGGCAAGTCACCGCAGATCGTCCTCCGAGACGCCGATCTGAGCGCGGCTGTCCCGTCGATCGTGCGCAACTTCACCAACAACGCAGGGCAGGTCTGCGTCGCCGGGACGCGCCTGGTAGTCGAGGACGCCCTCCATGACGAGATCGTCGACAAGGTCGCGGCCGAGATGGCCAAGGTGCGGGTCGGCCCGTGGTACGAAGACGTCGACATGGGCCCGCTGATCAGCGCCAAGCAGGAGCGGCGCGTTCTGGGCTACCTCGGGATCGGTCGCGAGGAGGGTGCGGAGGTGATCGTCGGCGGTAAGAAGATGTCGGGCGACAAGTTCGACCGAGGCTTCTTCGTCGAGCCAACCCTTTTCGACGGCGTTATGCCGCACATGCGGGTGGCCCAGGAGGAGATCTTCGGTCCTGTCCTGTCGGTGCTCAGCGCGCAGGACGTCGACGAAGCGGTCGAGATTGCGAACGGCACACGCTACGGGTTAGGCGCCTCTATCTGGACGCGCGACATCAAGAAGGCCATCCAGGCTGCGAAGCGCATCGAGTCCGGACAGGTCTACATCAACCAGTACGGTAGCGCCGGCGTGATCGGTGCTCCGTTCGGTGGGTACAAGAACAGCGGCTTCGGCCGAACTGGCAGCGCCGAAACGATCCTCGAGTACACCCAGCTCAAAGCGGTCGTGTTCAACGCCGGCGGTTGACTCCACTGAGGTCGCATCGATGGCCGCGTAGAGCCCAACCTCCTCTTGCGGCCGCGTCCGAACGTGGACCGAGACAATACGATCGCCGGAGTCGACGAAGCGCTGCCCGCTGCCTGTGCGCGACCTTGGGGCCGTCTGGCCCACCAGGACAGGTCGAAGTGGCGCGGCCCGCCACGTCAGCGGCCGGGCGTAGGGTAGAGCGAAGCCGGGATGCGGGAGGTCACAGCGAGCATGGCCCCATCGCTCCGTCTCTCGGTCGACGAGGCGGCGGCGTCATGGGCTCTTTTGATCCGCGCCGCGGCCGATCAGTTCAAGCGGCTCGCCGAGGAATCGCCCTTCGGCACCGAGACCTTCCGCGCGGCCCGCTTACCGGCTTTCCGACCGGGCGTGTCGGTCAGCGAAGAGCTAGAGTACCTGCGGTCGCTGGCACGGCCAGCTGACGTTTGGATGGACATCGGCGCGGGCGCCGGGCGCCTGGCGATTCCACTTGCCCGGTCGATCCGCCGCATGATCGCGGTCGAACCCTCCCCGACGATGCGCGTCGCCCTCCTTGAGGCGGCCGCCGCCGAGTCGGGTGGCGGGGCTTTGGAGGTGCACGATCGCCGCTGGCCCGACGAGGCCGACCACATGCCCGTCGTGGACGTCACGTTGGCGGCCAACCTGCTCTACAGTGTCGACGAGCCCTTGTCCTGGGTCGACGCCATGGAACGCCGGTCGCGACGTCTCTGCGTCGTCACGCTAGCCGACCGGCCGGCGCGGGCGCCAGACGAGGATGTCTGGCTCGATCTGATGGGGGAGCCGTTGATCCGCGGGCCGGGCGCACCAGATTTCGTCGCGCTGCTGTTGGCGACCGGCCGGCGAGTCGACGTGCGGACCTTCCTGGCACCGGCCCCCCGCCCGATCGGTCTGGACGAGGCGGTTGAGGCCCAGCGTTGGCGTTGTGGCCTCCGGGAGGAGTCACCGCGTCTGCCGCAGCTGCGAGACGCGGTCCGCCGGCGTGCCGATGCCGACGGTCTTGTCCGCCTTCGGGCGGGCCGCGGATACACGGCCGTGGTGACCTGGGAGCCTCGCCAAGCCAGGTCAAGCGCGGCCGTGGCAGGCGGCTCCGCGCCGTAGCGGCGCCAAGGACGTCCCTCCGCTCCCTGCTCAAGGGGCTTGGTCAGGGCCAGTAGCCCCGGCCTTCCGCAACCGGGCACGCGACCCGCGGGCGGACGGTCCAGCCTGGATGGGCCTCGGCCGGCTCGCGAGCAGGCGGAGCTCGCTTCCCACGGGTGCCGCGCGAAGGTCGTGTGTAGCTCGGAGGCGACGTCGGTGTTCGCCGAGGAGTCCCACGGGGCGTGCGACCGGCGCGTCCTGCGTGGGCGTTCCCACCGCTACCAACGCGTAACCGGCTCGCCGCCTTCCCACAACCGTGCGAGTGCAGGCTTGCCCGGTCGTCGGCTGAGTGGGGCACGCATGGACCTGCCGCGCGAAGGAACCAACTACCACAAGATCGCGGCGGCCGGTGTGACTTCGGGCATGCTCGACGCCATGGAGCAGCGTCGGCGGCCGGGTGCGTCGGCGATGCACCTGCGCGCCGGCACCGACTTTCTCCAGGCGGGCCGCGACCAGGTGGCGCTGCGGCTGTTCGAGTTCGCCTACAGCCGCGCCCTCTCCCACCCTCGGGTGCGCGCCTTCCTCGACGGGGGCCGCTAGCCGCCGGTGAGCGCTCGGCTCGAGCCGATGAGCCTACCCCAAAAGCGCGGAACCTGGTCTACGCAATCGCAACCGGGCCACGACCAGCATCACGTGGCGCTGGCCCTATCGTGCGAGCCGTGGCCTGGAGAGCAAGCACTAGGGTGAGCGCCGGAATGCGGACCCGGTCGGCGGTTTGACGATGCGGCAGTGGTACGCGGTGAAGTCGAAGCCACGGCGCGAGTCCTTCGTGGAGCAGCTGCTCGAGCGCGCGAACCTCGAGGTCTTCCTCCCTCGCATCGGGCGGAAGGGCAGGGCGACGGAGCTCGAGCCGTTGTTCCCGGGCTACCTGTTCGCGCGCCTCGACCCGATGCTGGGCGACGTCCAGACGGTGCGGTACACGTACGGCGTCGCGCACCTGGTTGGGTTCGGCGGCGAGCCGGCCGCCGTTCCGGACGCGCTGATCGCGGCGATCCGTCAGCGCGTGGTCACCAGGCAGCCCGCGATCACCTTCGGTAAGGGCGAGCGGGTCGTGATCACCAGCGGCCCCTTCAAGGACGTCGAGGCGATCTTCGACCGCCGTCTGTCGGCCGAAGGGCGCGTGCAGGTGCTCATTCGGATCGTCGAACGGCTTTGCCGGGCTGAGATGCACGTCGGGCAGTTGCGCCGTGCCAGCTAGGTAACGCTCGCTCGGGCGAGGTCGCTAACCGAGCACGGCATCTCCTCCGTCGACGTCCACCGCCGGCGGAGCGAGGCCCACGCAAGGCACATACGGCGGGTCGGGACCCCAACGGCAAAGCACCAGGGGCTCCCGAATGGCGGAGCGTGCCCGCCGCGGTGCCCGGGTGGCCGGACGAATCGCACCAAGGGAGGTAGTGGCTATGAGGGCATTGGTCACGGGCGGCGCGGGGTTCATCGGCTCCTGGATCGTCGACCTGCTGGTCGAACAGGGGCACGACGTCGCGGTCGTCGACAACCTGGTGACCGGCCGGCGCGCGAACCTGAACCCCGCCGCTCGTTTCTACGAGGTGGACATCACCGAGCCGCGCCTGACCGAGATCTTCGCCGAGGAGCGGCCCGAGGTGGTCTTCCACGAGGCCGCGCAGATGTCGGTCAAGGCGTCGACCGACGACCCGATCTACGACGCGCGCATCAACGTGATCGGCCTGCTGAACACGCTCGAGGCCTGCGTCTCGACCGGTGTCCGCAAGATCGTCTTCGCGTCATCCGGGGCGACCTACGGGAACCCCCGCCGGCTGCCGATCGACGAGCGGCACCCCCAGCGTCCCGAGTCGCCGTACGGCATCACGAAGATGGTGGCCGAGCACTACCTCCACTACTACGCGCTGGACCGCGGCTTGCAGTACACCGCGCTCCGCTACGGCAACGTGTACGGACCGCGCCAGGATCCGCACGGCGAAGCGGGCGTCGTCGCGATCTTCACGCGCCAGCTCCTCACCGGCCAGCAGCCAGTCATCCACTGGGATGGCGAGCAGGTGCGGGACTACGTGTACGTTGCCGACGTTGCCCGGGCCAACCTCCTCGCGGCCACGCGCGGCGACGGCGGTCGCTACTCGATCGGCACCGGCAGAGGCACGTCGGTCAACCAGATCCACCGCTACCTCTGCTCGGCGATCGGCGTGCAGGTCGAGCCGCGCTACGCGCCGCGGCGTCCGGGCGACCTGAGGGCCGCCCAGTTCGACCCCACGTTGGCGCGACGCGACCTGGGGTGGACGCCCGAGACGCCGCTGTCCGAGGGGCTGGCGGCGACGGTCGCGTTCTTCCGGTCCGAGCTCGAGTCGGGCGCCGCGGCGGTGGCGGCCGCATGAGTGGCGTCATGACGGCCGGCTCGCTGGTCTTGATCTTCTTCGCCGTCGTCTGCGGCGTGATCGGCCAGATCGTGCTCAAGCTGGGGATGACGCAGATCGGGCGCATCGACGCGGCGGCGGTCGCGCAGCCCTTGCAGGTCGCGGCCGCGACGCTGACGAACCCGTTCGTGGTCGGCGGGCTGGGCCTCTACGCCCTGGGCGCCGCCGCGTGGCTCACCGTCCTATCCCGCGTCCCGCTCAGCTACGCGTACCCGATCCTGGCTTTGAGCTACGCGATCACGCCCGTTCTGGCGTGGCTCGTCCTCAACGAGAGCGTTCCCTCCTTCCGGTGGCTCGGCATCCTGACGATCTGCGTCGGGGTCGTGCTGGTCTCGCGCAGCTAACTGCACTGGGCAATGGCCAAAGGACGATCGATGACGACGAGCCAACCGCACCGACCACCGCGGGGAACCGCCCCGTCCTCACGCCGCCCAGGTCGTCGCGCCTTCGTGAAAGGCGGCGTGGCGCTCACGGGGGGGCTCGCCCTCGGCGCCACCTACGTGAAGCCGGGCATGCTGAGCGTGGACGTCTCCCAGACCGCCTACGCGTCGGGCGGCGCGGCGGCCGCCGGCGTCCTGCCGACGGCGCCGGCTTCGCCCACGCCGACAGCGGCGCCCGGGCAGACGAAGGTCGCGGCGGCGGGCGACGCGGGGGGCGCCGGCACGCCGACGCCGACCCCGTCGAGCCCGCTGATCGGCGGCGACACGCCGAACCGCCCGCCGACCGCGACCCCGACGGCGACCCCGCGGCCGCCCGCAACGGCCACGGGCGCCCCGGCCGCGCCGGCGCAGTCGACCTCCACGCCGCCGCCCAGCCCAACCTCGACCAAACCGTCGGCGTCGCCCTCGCCGACCGCCGGGGGAGCGTCCGCGACGCCGACCCCGCCGGCCCCGAGTCCGACGGCCGGCCAGCCGAGTCCGACGGCCGGCCAGCCGAGCCCCACGGCGACGAAGCCGCCGGCGACCGCCACGCCTGTCCCCACGACGCCGCCGGCGACGGCCACGCCTGTCCCCACGAAACCGCCGCCGACGGCCACGCCCGTGCCCCCGACCCCGACCAAGCCGGCGCCGACCGCCACGAAGCCGCCAACCAACACGCCCCAACCGAACCCGACGAAGGCCTCCGGTTAGCCCCAATACGGTTCACTTGAGCAGCGCCTGGGCGCACGCCCTCACTCTGGCCCTCTCCCAGGGCAGAGGGACGTGGCGGTGCCATTCCGCGCGACCGGCGGCCTTTCAGTGAACCGTATCGCGGCTAGCGCGGGCAGGGCAGCAGACGAGGTGATAACGGAGGAAGCAGGTGGCCGTATCGCTCCGCTCAGCTCCGCTCGACGGCGCACGGGTGCGCCGTAGCGACCGTGTCGTCGAGCGCGTCGTCGACGGCGAGCTCGTGCTGTACGACACCGCCCGACACCGCGTCCACGTGATGAACCCCACCGCGGCGTGGATCTGGCGGCTCTGCGACGGGGGACACTCGCCGGCCGCCGTCGTGTCGGCCCTGGTCTCCCGCTACTCGGGGGTCGATCGCGCGACCGTCGAGGCCGACGTGGGCGAGATCCTCGCGCGGTTCCGGGTCGAAGGGCTGCTCGACGAATGACGGCCCCGCTGGTCCTGCACGTGCGGCTCCAGGAGTTCCAGGCGGTGGTCCGGAGCCACCACTCGCGCGTGCTCGAGCGCCTGGCCGCCGCCTACCCCGCCGCCGAGCTCCGACCTGCCGACTGCCCGTGCGCCGCGGCGCCGTCGCTCGACCTGACGGTCGGCGCGGTCGAGCACCTCGGCGATGTGTCGAAGGTCGTCGGGCACCTGGAGGCGGCGATCAACGGCGCGGCGATCGCGGCGCTCCAGCACCGCGTGCTGCTCCACGCCGGCGTCGTAGCCACGGCCGACGGCGCCGTCGTCCTGCCTGGGCGGTCGGGCCTCGGGAAGTCCACGTTGGTGGCCGCGCTGTGCCAGGCTGGCTTCGCGTACTTCTCGGACGATATCGCCGTTCTGGGCGGTCCGCCACCGCGGGTCTTCCCCTTCATGAAGGCAGTTTCTTTGAAACGCGGGGGCGTCCGTGCGCTCGGGGACCGCGGGGGCGCGGTGGGGGCTTTCGAGGCGATCCGTCCCGATGGGTCGGTCGTCCGGCACCTGACGCCGCCGCGGCTCGCGGGGTCGAACGGCAGGCCGGTCCGGTACGTCCTCCTGCTGGACCGCCGACCCCAAGACGCCGCCACCTTGAGACCGGTGCCGCGCGCCAGGGCTCTCGCCGAGCTGGCGGCCCACTCGATGAACCTGCCGCGCCACGGCCGCCACGGGCTGGAGATCCTCTCCCAGGTGGTCGAAGGAGCCGACTGCTACGAGCTGACCTACTCACGGCTGCCCGAGGCGGTCGAAGCGCTCGCCGGCGTGACCGGACACCGGCCGTTCGTCGGCGACGCGCCGACCCTGTGCGAGCCTCGGTGACGGGCGCGGGGTTGGCCGGTCGCCTCGGCTTCGTCGCCGAGGCCGTCCGCCAGGCCTTCGGGCTCTGGGGCCCCGAGGATCGACCCACAGCCGTGGGCGACTGGTCCTCGCTGCTCGACCTGGTGTTCCGGGAGGGGTTGGCGCCGATCGTCCACGCCGGAATGGCCGGGTCGGAACGAGATCTACCGGTGGACGTCGCCGCGCGGCTGCGCGCGGGCTACGCCGCCAACCAGGTGCGCTCCCAGGTGTGGATCGAGCCGACGCTCCGGCGGGCGCTCGGAGTCCTTAGGTCGGCGGGCGTCGAGCCGATCGTCGTGAAAGGTGCCGCGCTCGCCTACACCGCCTACCGCGATCCGGCGCACCGTACCCTGTCGGACGTCGACCTTCTCCTCGAGCTGGGCGATCTGGAGCGCGCCAGCGGCGCGCTTCGGCAGGCGGGGTTTCGCACGCGCGGTGAGGATCCCGCGGCGACGCACCACGCCCGACCGTATTACTGGGGCGACGGCCAGATCGGCGTCGAGTTGCACCACGACGTGCTGCCGCGGCCGAACCCGTACCTGGTCGACCTGGCGGCGATGCGCGCGCGTGCACGGAGTGTGAGGCTCGGCGGCGTGCGCGCGCGGGTCCTCGCCCCGGAGGACGCGCTGCACCTCGCCTGCGTCCACGTCGCGTACGCGCACCGCTACGAATGGTTCCTTCTTCGTGCTCTGGTGGACATCCTGGCCATCGTTCATCGGCCTGCCGAACAGGTCGACTGGGACAGCTTCGTCCGGGGCGTGTCGGCCGCGCGGACGGCGGGCGCCGTCCACTGGCCGCTCTGGCTGGCGCGGCGCTGGCTCGGGGCCGAGGTCCCCACCGGCACGACCGAGGCGCTGGCGCCACCGCGCGCGCTCGGTCGGCTGGTCGGGCAGGCGTTGCGGCCGGCCTGCCTCGTCGACGGACGGCGGCTGCCGGGGCCCGGCGGGGACGTCCTTTTTCGACTGCTCGTCGACGCGTCGCTGCGGGCGGGGTGCCCGGCCGCGGTCCAGCTCGGCTCCGCGGCTCGGGGCCTCTTCCCGCCGCCCCAGCGGGTCGGCCACTTGCCGGCCGAGGTGAGGACGTCACCCGTCCGCTACGCCGCCTTCCTAGCACGCCCGCGGCGACTGGCCCGTGGCGTTTTCCAGTTCAACCGTGTTCTCGTCCAAGCGGTCAAGGAGGCTAGATGATCACGCGCGAGCGGCCGCCGAGCCAGGTCGATCCTTCCTTCTCGTCCGGGAGCGGCCGTACTGTGCCGTCGTCCATCTCGGTGGTGATCCCGGCGCTCAACGAAGAGGACGGGATCGCCGACATCATCCAGCGGGTGCAGGCGGCCGGGCCGTCGCTGCGCGACGTGGGGGTCGACGACCTCGAGATCATCGTCGTCGACGACGGATCGAGGGATCGAACGCCGGAGATCGTCGAGAGCTTCCCGTCGGTCCGCCTGCTCCGCCATCCCACGAACCGCGGCTACGGCGCGGCGATCAAGACGGGGTTCTCCCAGGCGCGCGGCGAGCTCGTCGCCTTCCTCGACGCGGATGGGACGTACCCGCCCGAACGGCTCGCCTCGCTCTGCCGGATCGCGCGCGACGAGGGCGCCGACGTGGTGGTCGGGTCGCGGCGCAGCGGCGCCGACAGCCAGATGCCGCTGGTGCGCCGTGTCGGCAACTTCGTCTGGTCGAACCTGGTCAGCCTGATCGGCAACCACCGGGTCGTCGACCCGGCCAGTGGGATGCGCGTGCTCCGCCAGTCGGCGCTGGAGCGGCTGCAGCCGCTGCCGGACGGACTCCACTTCACGCCGGTGATGAGCACCCGCGCGGTCCACGAGGGGCTGCGGGTCGTCGAGGTGCCGATCTCGTACAGCGAGCGTGTCGGCCGGTCGAAGCTGAGCATCTTCCGGGACGGCACACGGTTCCTCACGACGATCCTCTGGACGTCGCTCGAGTACAACCCCGTCCGTCCGCTCGGCCTGGTCGGCCTCGGCGCGCTCGGGTTGGCCGGGCTGGTCTGCGTGGCCGTCGCCGCGCTGCGGCTGCAGGGAGTCACGCAGCTCGGCTTGTGGGGCGCGTTCGGCGTGTTCGGGGCGCTCGTCCTCGCCGTCGCCGGGGCGAGCATCTTCTCGCTGGGCGCGATGTTCAACTACCTGGTTTCGCTCTTCCACAAGCGGCCCGTCCGCCAGGGACTATTCGGGCGGCCGCTCTTCGACCCGCCGCTCGACCGCCACTTCGGCTGGCTCGGCCTCGTGGTCGGGCTCAGCGGCGTCGGGATCGCGGCCGGCAGCATGGCGGTCGGGCTGACGAGCGGCTGGGACATCGCCCGGTTGTGGCTGTGGCTGGTGGCGAGCGCGCTGTTGATCCTGGTCGGGCTGCAGCTGGCCGTCTCCTGGGTGCTGATGAGGGTGCTCGAGGCGCTCAGCCGGCGGGACCGCGAGATGGAGGTAAGCGCATGACAGACGTGATCACAGGTGAGCGGGCGGCGGCGGCTCCGCCCGTTCGCGAGGACCTTCGGCACAACCTCGGCACGCGGCGCCTGGCCAAGCTGCCGATGGCGAACTACCCCGACGCCGGCCCGGCGATCCGGGCGGCGCGGCAGAAGCCCGTCCACAAGGTCGACGTGCTCCTCGTGAACCCGCCCTCGCCGGACGGCGCGGTGTGGATCCGCAGCCAGCACCGCGTCGGCCGCCGCTCGCGCGAGAACATGATCTGGCCGCAGGTGTCGCTCGCACAGCTCGCCGCGATGGTCCACCCCGAGTTCTCGGTCGAGATCATCGACGCGATCGGCGAGCGGATGGACTGGCACAAGTTCGAGCAGATCCTCCGCGACCGGCGTCCGCGCTTCTACATCACGCAGGTCACCGCGCCGACGCTGACCAACGACATGTACGGCGTGTTCCTCGCCAAGAGCCTCGGCGCCTACACGATGGCGTTCGGCACGCACGTCACGCCGATGGTGCGCGAGACGTTGGAGCCGTACCCGGCGCTCGACTTCGTCCTGCGCGGCGAGCCCGAGTACACGTTCAAGGAGCTGGTCGAGACGCTCGGCCGGCCGCGAGGCGAGGACGAGCCCGCCCCCGACCTCAGCCAGGTCAAGGGGTTGGGCTGGCGGCGCGCCGGCGAGATCGTCGTCAACCCCGACCGGCCATTCGTTCCGTCGCTCGACGACCTGCCGATGCCGCTCCACCACCTGCTGCCGCTGGACAAGTACCGCATCCCGTCGATCAAGGGCCCGTACACGTTCATCGTGACCGGCCGGGGCTGCACGGCCGGCTGCACGTACTGCATCAAGCACGTCAGCTACCAGTGGGGCGTGCGGCTGCGGTCGCCGCGCAACATCCAGCAGGAGCTGTGGCGGCTCCACGAGCTGGGCGTGCACAACATTCATATGTACGCCGACCTGTTCACGCTGAACCGGCAGCAGGTCGTCGAGCTCTGCGAGCTGCTGATCGCCGAGGGACCGAAGATCCGCTGGACCTGCAACAGCCGCGTCGACTACGTCGACGAGGAGATGCTGCGGCTGATGGCGAAGGCGGGCTGCTGGTTGATCTCCTGGGGCATCGAATCGGCCAACGAGTCGATCCTCAAGCACGCCCACAAGGGCGCCGATCCGGCCAAGGCAGCCCGGGCGCTCGGCTGGGCGAAGAAGGCCGGGATCAAGAACTGGGGCTACTTCATCATCGGGCTTCCCGGCGAGACCGAGGAGACGATCCGCCAGACGATCGACTTCGCGAAGAAGCTGCCGCTGCACCTCGCGCTCTTCCACATCGCCGCCCCGTACCCGGGCACGCCGTTCTTCTTCGAGGTCATGCAGAACGGCTGGTTCCGCCCCGGCACGCGCTGGGAGGAGGTCGACATGGACCGGTCGACGGTCCTCGACTACGCCAACCTGCGCGCCGAGGAGCTCGAGCGCTGGCAGAAGCGCGCTTGGCGCGAATGGGCGCTCCGGCCCGGCCCGGCGATGACCTACCTCAAGATGTTGTTCACGCCCGGCGCGGTCAAGTCCGCGCTCGAGGTCGGCGTGCGGCACCTGGCCTGGGCGAAGGCGTAGCGCCACCAGGCGACCGAACTGGGGGAGGCGCGGCCTCGAGGCCGCGCCTCCCCTGTCCATCGTTGTTAGGGGACACATGACCGTCGACCAGCGCGTCCTCACCTACGCGAGCCCGCTGGCGCGCCCAACACCTGCCGGGCGCGCCTGGCGCGTCCGGCTGCCCGGCCGGCTGCTCACGCTCTGCCTCGTCGTCCTCGACGGCTCGGCGATCCTCGGCGCTTTCGCGCTCGCGTACATCGTGCGCTTCAAGATGGGCATCCCGGTCCTGGCGATCCCGCCGCACGATCTCGCCTTCTACTCGTGGGTCACCTACTGGGCCGTCCCGGTGTGGCTGGTCGTCTTCGCGCTGTACGGCACCTACGATCGCCGCCGCCTCTTCGCGGGGTTCGAGGAGTACGTGCGGGTCGTGCACGCCTGCACGGCCGGCGTGATCGCGGTCGTCGTGATGAGCTTCCTTTACAACACCTCGCTCATCTCGCGTGGGTGGCTACTGCTCACGTGGGTGCTCGCGCTCCTCGGCGTCGGCGGCTCGCGCTTCGTGGTTCGGCGCGTCGTACGGTCGCTGCGCGCGCGCGGCGTGCTGACCACCCGCACGCTCATCGTCGGCACGAACGAGGAGGGGTTGGCGCTCGCCGAGCAGTTCTCCGCGGACCCCGGCTCGGGTATCCGCGTCGTGGGAGTCGTGGCCGCCGGCTCGGAGAGCGCGATGTCCCCGACTGACGCCTCCCCGCCGGTGCTGGGCGGCCTGACCGATCTGCGCCAGATCGTGGACGACTGGCAGGTGAGCGAGGTCGTCGTCGCGCCAACCGCCCTGACGCGCGGCCAGCTCCTGGAGCTCTACCGCACGCTGGGGCAGGACGACGCGGTCGAGCTGCGCTTCTCGTCGGGGCTTTTCGAGATCCTGACCACGGGCATCCGCGTCCACGAGGCCGGCAACGTGCCGCTCGTCACGCCCCAGCGCGTCCGCATCACCGGTCTGGACGCCGCGATCAAGAGCGTCCTCGACTACACCGTCGCGCTGGCGGCGCTGCTCCTCCTGAGCCCGCTCCTGTGCGTCGTCGCGCTGCTGATCAAGTGCGACTCGCCGGGCCCGGTGTTCCACCGGCGGCGGGTGCTCGGACGCTCGGGTCGGCCTTTCGACGCCTTCAAGTTCCGCACGATGGTGGTCAACGCCGACGAAGTGCTGGCGAGAGATGCCAAGCTGCGCGCGGCGTTCGAGGGCGGGTTCAAGCTGAAGGACGACCCGCGCGTCACGCGCGTCGGGCGGTGGCTGCGGCGACTCTCGATCGACGAGCTCCCGCAGCTCATCAACGTCGTCCGCGGCGAGATGAGCCTGGTCGGTCCCCGGATGATCGTTCCCGACGAGGCGGCGCGCTACGGCAAATGGCAGCTCAACCTGCTCACCGTGAAACCCGGCATCACGGGTCCCTGGCAGGTGCGCGGCCGGAGCGACATCCGCTACGAGGACCGGATCCGGCTGAGCATGGACTACATCCGGAACTACAGCATCTGGCTCGACCTCGAGATCCTGCTGCGCACGGTGCCCGCCATTCTCCAGGGCACCGGTGCGTATTAGCCGGGGTCCCGCGTTCGTGTTGTTGGGGGATTAGTGCTCAGGTCTCTTCGCTACTACGTCGCCGGCCACGCGTCGTCGCTCGGGCGGTACGCGCTGCAGGAGCTGGTGGTGGCGCTCTGCGGCTGGGTGCCGAGCCTGCCCGGGATCGCGCTGCGCGCGGTCGCCTACAAGCTGATCCTTCGGGCGGACGGGTTCGCGGCCATCGAGAGTGGGGTACGGATCTCCTTCGCCGAGAACGTGCGGCTCGGTCGGCGCGCCTACCTCGACCGCGGCGTCTACCTCCACGCCTGCCCCGGCGGCATCGAGATCGGCGATGACGCGTTCGTGATGCACAACGTCGAGCTGCACGTGTTCAATTTCCGCAACCTGCCGCACGCGTTCATCAAGATCGGCCGGCGGACGTTCGTCGGCGAGTCGGCGATCGTGCGGGGCCAGGGCGGCGTGACGATCGGCGACGACGTCTTGATCGCGCCGCGCGCGCAGATCCTGGCGATCAACCACAACTACGACGATCCCACGCGCCCGATCATCGACCAGGGCATCACGGGTCGGGGCATCGAGATCGAGGACGGCGCGTGGATCGGCGCCGGCGCGATCGTGCTCGACGGCGTCCGCGTCGGCCGGGGCGCGGTCGTCGGCGCGAACGCGGTCGTCACGAAGGACGTCCCGCCGCACACGGTCGTCGTCGGCGTGCCGGCGCGGGTCGTCAAGAAGATCGAGGCTGGTCAGCTCGCGGACCGGTCCTTCGCCGCCGACCCGGCATCCCGCTCCGTTCCGATTCCAGTTTAGGGCACGAAATTTGGCCGTCGTCAACCTTCGCGCGCGCTCCGCCCGCTCCGAGCCGCTGCTGACTGCGCGCACGCTCGCTCTCTGGGCTGGCCCCGCCGTTTGGGCGGGGCTGGCTGTGTTCCTGGCCGCCTACAACCTCGAGCGCTACCCATCCGTCTGGTTCGACGAGGGGATGACCCTCCACGTGCCGAAGGCGCTGGTGCAGCTCGGCGTGTACGCCGACGTCAGCTCGGAAGGGTTCCGGTACTTCGGTCCGAGCGGCACGGTTGGCCCGACCGTTCTGCTCCCGATCGCGCTCGCGTTCCGACTGTTCGGGATCGGTCTCGTACCGGCGCGGCTCGTGATGGTCGCCTACTTGCTGATTGGGCTCGCGCTGTTCGCCCTGGCTGCCCGACGCCAGTACTGCACCACGACGGCCGCGATCGGCTCGGCGCTGCTCATCGCGACACCTGGCATCAACCTCATCTGGTTGGGGCGCCAGGTGCTGGGGGAAACGCCTGCGCTGGTCTTCCTCCTGGCTGGCTTCCTGTTCTGGAGGGATGCCGTCCGACCGGGGCAGGCGGGGAGGGGGCGGCTCCTGGCCGCGAGCGTCGCGTTCGGTCTGGCGGCGTTGACGAAGAGCCAGGTCGGGCTCGTGCTCGGGATGGCCCTGGCCGTCTTCTGGCTCGTCGATCGGCTCTATTACCGGCGGCTGCGGCTCCTGGATACCGGGCTGCCGTTCGTCGCCGTCGGGACCGGGGTGGCGTTGGGTGTGCTGGTGCAGTTGGCGCCCTCGCTTGGGAGCGCCGACATCGGTCCGATCCTGACCCAGTGGCGTGAGGTCTCCGGCGGTGCCATCTTCGTGTTCTCGCCCGGGCGGACGCTCAGCAGCCTCAAGTTCCTCACGTCGGCCGACGCTCTCACGTACTGGGGCCTCGCCGGTGTGTGCTACGGCATCGCCCTCGCCCGTCGCCGGACGTTGGCCGGCGTGCAGCAGGGCTTCCTGGTGGTGTTCGCGGCGGTAGGGCTTGCCTGGTTCGCGTTCGCGTCGATCGGCTGGCCGCGCTACGCCTTCGCCCCGCTAGTCGTCGCGACCATCTTCGCGGCGAAGCTGCTGCGTGACCTCGTGTTCGTGTCGCTGGAGCGCAACGCCGCGCTCGGGGCGGCGATCTCGCTGGCGCTGACGCTGGTCATCGGGCAGTCGTTGGTGGCCGAGCTGCGCGAGGTCGCGACCGCGGACGACCAGAGCCCGCAGCTCATGGCGGCGTACCTCGAGGCGAACGTCCCGACCTCGACGGTCGTCGAGACGTGGGAAGAAGAGCTGGGCTTCCTCACCGACCACCGGTACCACTACCCGTCTGGCGGGTGGCTGAACAGGGCCGTCCGCGTGCAGTGGTTAGGCACTCGCGACGACCTGGGGAGCTACGAGCCGTTCCCGGAGGCGCGACCGAGCTACCTCGTCGTGGGGCGCTTCGCCAAGTACACCGGTATCTACCGGTCGCTGCTCACCCACACGGACGGGCGCCCGATCGTCTCGATCGGCGAGTACGACCTCTACCGCCTTTCGTAGCCACCAGAACCGCCAGGACAGGCGGCCCGCGGCCCTCGGTCGCGGGCCGGCCTTGGACCCTTCCTCAACCCCGTTGAACCTGCGTCCCACACGGGCGGCGCTAACGTGACGGGCCGCAACCGACCTAGAGAGCGGCTCCCCGTTCGTGTCGGGTCGTGCATCCCGTTAGCACGAGGGAACTGTGTCGCGCGACGAACTCCGCACCAAGGGGCGCATCGTCCTGGCCGCTCTGCTGGCGCTGGTGGTGGTATGGCTCGCCGGGCCGCTCGGTTCCCCCGTCGGCGGAGTGTACGCGCAGGTGGGCGGTAGCCCCACGTCGACGCCGCCCCCGGCACCCACGACGCCGGTTCTCCTGGTGCTCAACGCGGGGGCGTCGAACCCGTTCGGGGCGTACCTTGGCGAGATCCTGCGGGCCGAGGGGATCAACGGGTTCCAGACGGCGCAACTTCCCAGCCTGACCTCCGCTTACCTGTCGGGTTTCCCGCTGGTCGTCTTGAGCGAGACGACGCTGAGCTCGGCGCAGGCGACGATGTTCGCTGACTACGTCAACGCGGGTGGGCGGCTGGTCGCCATGCGACCTGATTCGCAGTTGGCGGCCGTCTTCGGGGTGAACCCGGCCGGTGGATCGACGGGTGAAGGCTACGTGGCGGTGGATCCGAACAGTCCCGTCGGCGGCGGCATCGCCGCCCAGACGATGCAGTTCCACGGGCTGGCCGACAACTACGCCCTGGCGGGTGCCAGCCAGGTCGCCGCGTTGTACAGCGACCGAACGACCAACACCGGCCGGCCAGCCGTCGTGCTGAACGGCTACGGCTCGGGGCAGGCGGCCGCCTTCTTCTACGATCTCGCCCGCAGCGTCGCCTACACCCGTCAGGGCAACCCCGCCTGGGCCGGCGTCGACCGCGACGGCGACGGCGTGTTCACGACGGGCGACCCGTTCGACGGCTGGGCGGACCTGGAGCGGATGTCGATTCCGCAGGCGGACGAGCAGCAGCGCCTGCTGGCCAACATCATCACCTACTTCGGTCGGGCGTCCGCACCGGTCCCGCGCCTGTGGTACTTCGCCGATCCGAGCCACAAGTCGGTGCTAATCCCGACGAGCGACGACCACGGCCAGCCGACGTCGACTTTCCAGAGCCGGATCAGCATCGTGGAGAGCCACGGCGCGCGGCAGACGTTTTACCTGGCGCGCTACGCCCACCTGGACTCCGCGAGCCTCCAGACGTGGCGCAGCGGCGGCCACGAGTTCAGCATCCATCCCTACGGCCAGCCTGACGGCCAGACGCTCAGCCAGGGCTATTCCGCCGCGATCAACTGGTTCGCCGGCGCTGGCTACGGTGCACCGTCGCAGACCGAACGGAACCACCTGGTGGAGTGGCAGGGGTGGGCGGACGGGGCGAACGTCGCGGCGGGGTACGGCTTCGGCCTAGGCGTCGACTACTACCAGTTCGGGCCGTGGCTGAAGAAGGCAGACGGCACCTGGGTCACAGCCGGCTACATGACGGGCTCCGGCCTGCCGATGCAGCTCGTCACCCAATCCGGCGCGCTCGCCCCGGAGTACCAGCAGCTCACGGAGCTGGTCGACCAGCAGATGCTGGGCGTGACGGGGCCGGGCTACGCGGGCTTGACGGAGCCACAGGCGCTGGCGGTGTCCCAGCAGTTCATCGCCGCCAGCATCGGGGGCTACTACTCCGCCGTCACGATGCAGGCCCACACCGACTGGGACGTCGGGCAGTGGCTGAACGACGTTCTCACGTACGCGCAGGGCCAAGGGGTGCCGATCTGGACGGCGCAGCGGTGGCTCAACTTCACGCGCGCGCGCCACGACGCCACGATCGACCACTACGCCTGGGACGCCGCGAACCACCGCCTGTCGTTCAAGGTCACCTCGTCGGTCGGCGAGCCCACATTGACGATCCTCGTGCCGAACGTGAACCAACAGTTCCCGGTTTCGGCCGTCACGGTCGACGGGACCGCGGTCACGCCCTCCACGCAGTTCATCAAGGGGTTCACCTACTCGGCGATCCCGGTTTCGACCGGCGCCCACGACGTCGTCGTGAGCTACAACGCCAGCGTCACGGTCACCCCGACCACGACGCCGACGCCGACCGTGACGCCGACCGTGACGCCGACGGCGACCGTCACGCCGACGGGGACGCCGACCGCCGGTGCGGGGAACACGCTGCTGAGCGGCGGGTTCGAGGAGGCGAGCTTCGCGGCCGGCGGCTGGAGCACCGACGTCGGCGGTACCGGCTCGGCGGCGGCGATCGTGACCAGCCCGGTCTTCAGCGGCTCCCACGCGGCCAGGTTCACCACCACCACCCAGCAGAACGGCGAGCACGCCTACGTGCTGCAAGGGTTCGGCTGGCCGGCCTCGAACGTGGTGAGCGCGCAGGCGTACGTGCAGCCGCAGGTCGCGAGCCTGCAGTACTACAGCAAGGTCTTCGGCCTGGAGACGCGGGGGCCCAACAGCTGGACGACGCGGGCCGGCTTC
>DASRFH010000194.1:0-23324 GCA_035651675.1 Chloroflexota bacterium
AAGCCCGGCTTGCCGGCGATCGCGGTCGTCTGGCATTGGGAATACGTGCTGCCGTCAGGCTTCGTGCCGCACTGAATCCGCGGGTAATCGTCGTCCTCGACGACGTAGCCGAGCGTCGGCTGGGCCACGGTTATGGTCACGGTGCGGTACGCGGCCGACCCAGCGGCCAACGACGCCATACCGCCGACGTCCTCGGGGATCAATCCGGCCTGCCAGGCAACGGCACCGCCCGCGACTAGTGCGATCGCCGCGGCCGCGGCTACTACGACCCAGCTACGTAGGACTCGCATCACTTCCTCCACCACGTCGGCGGGCGAGCTCGGCGGCCCGCCTGTCAAGGTGGCTAGGCTACCGACTGGTCAGGACGCGCGAATGTGCCGTCGGCACATCTGGCCGGCACATCCCGGGTTGGCGCGCCGGCGAGTCCCGCTCTCGGAGCCGCAGCCAGGGCAACGCCGCGACCGCGCTCCCTCGTGGGTGGGCCGCTGTTCGCGAATCCGGGCGTCCTCACCGTCGAGCGAGCGCCGATCGGACGCGCTAACGCGTCGGCGTCCCCGTGGCCTGGGTCGCCGGCGTGCCGATCCCCGGCGCGCTCGGCGTCGCGGCCGGCTTGGCCGCCGGCGCGGTTGCACTCGGTGCGCTCGCGGCGCTGGCCGCCGGCGTGCCTGTTCCGCCGGAGGCCGGGGTAGGCGTCGCCCCAGCGGCCGGGGCACCCGTCGCCGCCGGCGGTGGGAGGCCGCCCTGCGCGGCCGTCGCGCTCGCCGCGACGGTCGCCGGCGCCGTCGCCTGCGGGGCGCCCCCGGCGGTCGCCGCCGGCGCCACCTGCGGTGGCGCTGCTGGCGCCGCGATCGTCGGGGTGATGCCCGCGCGGGCGGTCGCGGTGAGCTGCGCGGGGTTGCCGGGCCGCATACAGGCAGTCGAGGCGAGCACGACAGCGCCGACCGCGATCACCACCAGCCTCTTCACCGTTTCGTCACCCCCTGTGACGCGCCCACTACCGGCGCAGCGCGGCACCCAGGAAGAAGGCGAGGTTGGCTGGCCGCTCGGCGAGGCGCCTCAAGAAATAACCGTACCACTCGCGCCCGTACGGCACGTAGACGCGGACCGTGTACCCGGCGTCGGCCAGCCGCCGCTGGAGCGGACGGCCGATGCCGTAGAGCATCTCGAAGTCGAAGCGTTCGCGGCCGACGTCGTGTTCGGCCGCGAACCAGAGCGCGTGGCGGATGAGCCGCGGGTCGTGCGTCGCGAAGGCCGGACGGTGCCCCTCGAGCAGCAGCCGCTCCATTAGCCGCTGGTAGCTGGCGTCCACCTCCGCCTTGTTCGCGAAGGCGATCGTCGGCGGCTCGTCGTACGCGCCCTTGCAGAGCCGGACGCTCGCGCCGAGCTGGAGCATCTCCTCGACGTCCGCCGCCGTCCGGCGGAGGTACGCCTGGAGGACGATGCCCACGTTCGGGTGCTCGCCGTGGAGCGCCTTGAACAGCGCGAGCGTGCGCTCGGTGTACGCGGAGCCCTCCATATCGATCCGCACCGCCGCGCCGTTCGCGGCGGCGAGCGCCGCGATCCGTCCGACGAGCACACGGCAGAGCGCCTCGTCCACGTCGAGGCCCAGCGCGGTCGGTTTGACGGAGACCTGTGCATCGAGATGCCGGGCCGCGAAGTCGGCCAGCAGCGCCTCGTACTCGGCGGCGACCGCCTCGGCCTGGCTCGCCTCGCGCACGTGCTCCCCGAGGAAGTCGACCGTGGCCTGGATGCCGCGCGCCCGCAGCGCCAGGACCGCTCGCAGCGCGTCGGCGCGGGTCTCGCCCGCGACGAACCGACCGGCGAACGACCGCGCCGCGGGCAGGTGCATGGCGAGGTCCCGGATCTCGGTCCGGGCCCCGACCGCCAGCAGGCCATGCCTGAGAAGACCCGTCGCCGTCGACGTGGCCATAGCCCTAGTTGTAGAGGAGCAAGACCCGAACCAACAGCACGGTGCTATAAAGGCAAGGAGCCGCTATCTCTTCAGTAGAATCGCTTCGAAGCGCGCTCGCATGCAGGCAGGGGGATCCATGACCGCGATCCACGACATCGTCATCCGTGTCGCCGGCGAGTCCGGCGAGGGCATCCAGTCGACCGGCATCCTTTTAGCGCAGGCGGTCGCGCGGGGTGGCTTCCACGTGATCACCTACTGGACGGTGCCAGCGGAGATCAAAGGCGGTCACGCGCTCTTCCAAGTGAGGCTGGGCGACCACCGACTGTACGCCCAGGGAGACCAGGTCGACATCCTGCTCGCCTTCAACCAGGAGGCGTACGACCTTAACACGAAGGACCTCCGGGAAGGCGGCCTGCTGCTCTACGACTCGGCCGACTTCACGCCGCCGGAGACTGGCCGCTGGCGGCAGGTACCCGTCCCCCTAACCGACATCGCCAAGAACCAACTGAAGTTCGAGCTCGGCAAGAACGTGGTCGCCGTCGGCGTCTGCTCGGCGCTCTTTGGCCTGCCGACGCAGCACGCCGAAAGGCTGCTGCGCGACCGCTGGCAGCGCAAGGGCGAAGAGGTCGTCCAGATCAACATGCGTGCGCTCCAGGCGGGGATCGACTACGTCGAGCGGAACGTCCCGAACCGCGAGGAGTACCGCATAGAGGCGCCGCCGATCCGGCCGAACACGATCGTGCTCTCGGGCTCGCAGTCGCTCTCGCTCGGCACGCTCGCCGCTGGGGCGAACTTCTTCGCCGGCTACCCGATCACCCCCGCCAGCGACGTGATGGAGTTCCTCGCGTCCGAGCTGCCGAAGACCGGCGGGACGGTGATCCAGGCAGAGGACGAGATGGCATCCATCGCGATGTGCCTGGGTGCGAGCTACGCTGGGCGCAAGGCGCTGACCTCGACCTCGGGGCCAGGCATGAGCCTGATGATGGAGGCGCTCGGCCTCGGCACGATGGCCGAGCTGCCGGTCGTGGTGGTCGACGCGCAGCGCGCGGGCCCGTCGACAGGACTGCCGACCAAGCACGAGCAGGGCGACCTCTACCTCGCCGCGCTCGGCGGCCACGGCGAAGTGCCGCGCATCGTGATCGCGACGACCGGCGTCGAGGACTCCTTCTACCAGGCGATCAACGCGTTCAATCTGGCGGAGAAGTACCAGTGCCCGGTGATCCTGATGTCGGACACCGTGCTGATGATGCGGATGGAGGCGATCGAGAAGCCGGACCTCAACAAGGTCGAGGTGGTCGACCGGCTGCTGTTCGAGCCCAACGGGCACAGCCAGGTCCACCCTGAGGAAGGCGGCTTCCTTCGTTACGCGCAGACCGAGACCGGTGTGTCGCCGATGAGCATCCCGGGCATGCCCGGCGGGCAGTACGTCGCGACCGGCCTCGAGCACAACGACACCGGCCGCCCCCGGTACGATCCGCGGACGCACTCGACCATGACCGAGAAGCGCTTCCGCAAGATGGAGCACGCCGTCCTGGACGCGCCGCCGCCCGACCGGCACGGCGACCCGGACGCGGAGATCGGCATCGTGACCTGGGGCTCGACGATGGGCAACGTGATCGAGGCCGTCGATCGGCTGGCGGAGCGAGGGCTGAAGGTCGACGCGATCGCGCCGAAGATGCTCTGGCCGCTGCCGGACCACCAGCTCCGCGACTTCGTGATGAACAAGCGCAAGGTGATCGTCGTCGAGGTGAACTACAGCGGGCAGCTCGCGCAGCTCCTGGCCGCGCGGTACCGGAACGACCTGGTTCGCCTGAACACCTACGGCGGTGTCCCGTTCAAGGTCGCCGACATCGTCAACTTTGTCGAAAGCGAGGTAGCCCAGCGTGTCTGATCTGGCGGAGGGCCGGCCGGCCGAGCTCACGATCGACGAGTACAAGAGCGGCGAGAAGCCGACCTGGTGCCCCGGGTGCGGCGACTTCGGTGTGCTGAACGCCGTCTACAACGCGCTCCTGGCGAAAGGCTACAACTCGAAGGACGTCGTCTGCATCTCCGGGATCGGCTGTTCGAGCCGCCTGCCGTACTTTATGTCCACCTACGGCTTCCACTCGATCCACGGCCGGGCGATGCCGATCGCGACCGGGATCAAGGTCGGCAACCCCGAGCTGAAGGTGCTGGCGTTCGGCGGCGACGGCGACGCGTTCGCCATCGGCGCCGGACACTTCGTCCACGCGGTGCGCCGGAACCTCGACCTGACCTACGTGATCATGGATAACGCGATCTATGGCCTCACCAAGGGCCAGACGTCGCCGACGTCGATGGTCGGGTTCCAGACCAAGACGACGCCGAGCGGCTCGATCGACCGGCCGCTCAACCCGCTGATGCTGGCGATCACGGCTGGCGCCACGTTCGTGGCGCGCGCCTTCTCGGGCAAGCCGAAGGAGCTCGCCGATCTGATCGTCAAGGGTATCGACCACAAGGGCTTCGCGGTCATCGACGTGTTCTCGCCCTGCCCGACTTTCAACAAGGTGAACACGTTCAAGGCCTACCGCGAGGAGGTCGCCAGCGTCCCCGCGAACCACGACCCCTCGGACAAGGTCGCCGCGCTCGGCCTGGCGAACTCCGAGCACCCGCTGTACACCGGTGTGATCTACGAGGACACCGGCGTCCCCACCTACGAGGAGTCGCTGAGCAAGCTCCACGTCGGCGGCGAGGAGAACCGACGTAAAGTCATCGACGGGATGTTGGCCAGGTACAGCTAAGGTGCGGTTCCTCTCCCGCTGGGAGAGGATGGCCGACGGCCAGGTGAGGGCGTGAGCCCGGAGTCCGCCGCCTCCCGCCGTCCCCTCCTCATCATCTTCCTGATCGTCGTCGTCAACCTGCTCGGGTTCGGGATCATCATCCCGTTCCTGCCGTACTACGCCGAGGCGCTCGGCGCCTCCGCGTTCGCGGTCGGCCTGCTCTTCGCAGCGTATTCGCTCTGCCAGCTTCTGGCCGCGCCGCTCCTCGGCGAGCTTTCCGACCGCTGGGGCCGCCGACCGGTGCTGCTGCTCAGCCTGGTCGGCACCGTGATCAGCTTCGCCATGCTGGCCGTCGCCACGACGGTGCCGATGCTGTTCGCGGCCCGGATCGTGGACGGACTCTCGGGCGGCAACATCTCGACCGCCCGCGCCTACATCGCGGACGTGACCCCACCGGAGAAGCGGGCGCGCAGCTACGGTTTGATCGGCGCGGCGTTCGGAATCGGCTTCATCCTCGGCCCGGCGCTCGGCGGCGTGCTCGCGCGCTTCGGCCAGAGCGTTCCTGCCTGGGCCGCGGCGGCGATGGCGGGGGCCGCGGCACTCCTCACCTGGTTGTATTTGCCCGAGAGCGCCCACGTGGTCTCGGCGAAGCGTGGCCCCGTCTGGAGCGAGGCCCCCAGGATGCTGGCTCGGCCGCGCCTTGGCACGCTGCTCGGCGTCGACTTCGTCTACTGGGCGGCCGCCGGCGTGTTCCAGACCACCTTCGCGCTCTTCGTCGCCCACCGGTTCGGCTTCGACGTGACGCAGACCGGGGAGCTCCTGGCGCTGGTCGGGCTGATCGGCGCGCTCGTCCAGACGCGCCTCGTCGGCCCGGTCGTCCACCGCTACGGCGAGCGCCCGACGCTGACCGGCGGCCTCGTCGTGGCCGCGCTCGGACTCGGCCTCGTCGCCTTCGCCCCAACGGTGCCGCTTTTCCTCGCCGGCCTCGTTCCGTCGTCGGTCGGCGTCGGGCTCGCTGGCCCCTCCCTCACGGCGCTGCTCTCCCAGGCTGTCGATCCGAGCGAGCAGGGCCGCCTCCAGGGCGTCAGCAGCTCCCTCGAGTCGTTGGGCCGCACGGTCGGCCCGGTCTGGGGCAACGGCACGCTCAGCGCGTTCGGCGAAACGCCGGCCTACGCTTCGGCGGCGCTGGTCCTTCTACTGTTGGCTGTCTGGACCACCCGCATCAGCGAGGCCAAGCGCGCCGCGGCACCCGCGGCGCACGTCCCCGCTTAGCTGTCGAAGAACTTGATGAACGCCTTCTGCCCCTTGCCCTCCTGCTGGGCGCGCATCGTCTGAAGCACGCTCACCCGCGCGGCGCAGTTCTGCGCGTACTGGCGGAACGCCTCGGACTCGGGCGCGTTCGGGTTGGAGACCAGGAGCGGCGTGCCCGTGTCGCCACCTTCGCGGATGGCGGGGTTCAGCGGGATCTCGCCCAGGAACGGCACCTTCAGGCGCTCGGCCGCGGCCTTGCCGCCGCCGTGGGAGAAGATCTCGGTGCGTGTGCCGCAGCACGGGCAGATGAAGTAGCTCATGTTCTCGACGATGCCGAGGATCGGCACCTCCAGCTTCTGGAACATCGCCAGCGCCTTCGTCGCGTCCATCAGCGACACGTCGGGCGGCTGGGTGACGACGACCGCGCCGGTGATCGGGATCGACTGTGCCAGCGTCAGTGGCGCGTCGCCGGTGCCCGGCGGCAGGTCGACGATCAGGTAGTCGAGCTCGCCCCAATCGACGCCGGTCAGGAGCTCCTGGATCATCTTGCCGATCATCGGGCCCCGCCAGATCAGCGGCAGGTTCTCCTGGACGAAGTACCCAGCCGACATGATCTTCACGCCGTGGGAGAGCCCAGGGATGATCCGCTGGCCCTCCTGGTGCGGCGGCTCGCTCAGCCCCATCATCAGCGGGATGTTGGGCCCGTGGATGTCGGCGTCGAGCAGCCCGACCTGGGCGCCCATCTGCCGCAGCGCGACGGCCAGACCGACCGCGCACGTCGACTTGCCGACGCCGCCCTTGCCAGCGCCGACCGCGACCACGTTCTTCACCCCGGGTAGCTGGATCGTCGCGCGCCCGGTACCAGCCGTGGCGCGCACGTTCGACGTCATCGTGCAGTCGACACGCTGGACCCCCGGGATCGCGCCGACCAGCTGCTGCGCCTGGAGCAGGAACTGGTCGCGCACCGGGCACGCCGGCGTGGTGAGCTCGAACTTGAAAGAGACGACGCCGTCCTTGATGTCGAGGTCTTTGATGAACCCGAGCGAGACGACGTCCTTATGAAGATCCGGATCCTGGATCTTCGCGAGCTGCGCGAGGACCTGCTCTTCGGTGACCATTACCTTGCCAACTGTATGCGCCTGAATGCCTCCGCAAGTTTAGGCGCCGGGCCCTCACCCTTGAACTCTTTTGCCAGGTTCTCGGCCCGCTCGCGCATCCGCCTCTCCAGCTCCTCGGGCCGGCCGATCTGCGTCTTGTGGCAGCGCAGCGCCGCGACCTTGCGGTCGAACGACTCGCTTATGTCGATCCAGACGTTCGGCTCGCGCGAGCCCCAGAGGTACACCTCGCGGACCTTGTGCGGCATCAGGCCGGCCTGCTCGTGCTCCGGGAAGTTGAGCCGGTCGCGGGCGGTCGGGTAGATCGCGTTCAGCGTCGCGTGGCCGACCGCCTGGTGGTCGGGGTGGTTGATCGAGGTGTCGGTGTAGACGGTCGTCGGGTCGTGGCAGAAGACGATCTCCGGTCGAACGGTGCGGATCGCCTTCACGATCCCCCGGCGCAGGACGAGGTCGGGCTTCAGCTCGCCGTCCGGCAGACGCAGGAAGAAGACCTTCTTCGCGCCGATCTCCTTGGCGGCCGCCTTCTGCTCCTCCTCGCGCAGCCTGACCAGCTTCTCCGACGTCATCTCTGGGTCGGCCGAGCCCTTGTCTCCGCTCGTGCAGAGGCAGTAATAGACCTCTTTGCCCTGCATCGCCCAGAGCGCACTCGTCCCACCGCACCCAAACTCCGGGTCGTCGGGGTGGGCGGCGACGACGAGAACGGTGATCGGTCCTTCGACCCTGCCGGGCTCCGAGCCGGGCTGACCCTCCTCGCCAGCCTGTTCCGGATCCGGCACGCGCGCGCTCGGCTGCTGGTTCTCCTCGCTCATCTGATGGCGTGCGCTCCTTCGAAGCTCTAAGCGGTCAGCCGTCGGCGATCCAGCGCTCCGCGATCAGCTTCCGGCCGCCCGGGCTGACCACGGAGCGCTGGTCCTTACGCCGGCGTCAGTTCTTTCTCAGGTGTGTCCCACAGCTCGGCCGGGTCGCCGGTCGCCTTGAAGTGCTGCATCGTGAGGCAGCCGGTCGGGCACCGCTTGACGCACAGTCCGCAGCGGATGCAGACGTTCTCGTCGATCACCATCGCCGCGCCGAACGGGCCCAGCTCCTCGCGCGCGACCGCGGCGATGTCGGTGCGGCCATCCAAGGCCGCGATCCGTTCGAGCGGGATCATCTCGATGCACTTCATCGGGCAGATGTCGACGCAGGCGTTGCAGAGGATGCACATTTGCCCGTCGATCTGGATGTTGAGCTGGCACTGGTAGCAGCGCTTCGCTTCCTTGTAGGCGAGCGTCTTGGTGAAACCCGTTTCGACCTCGCGCTTGAAGTCCATGACGCGCAGCGGCACGTCGATCATCGGGTTCGGTGTGCGGCCGTGCTGGTCGTAGTCGTCGCCCCACTGGAGCCGCCGGCTCATCGCCGTGGCGGTCCACTCGGTCATATCCGCCTCGATCGGAGCGTCGTAGTACTCCTCGGGGCTGGCCAGCGCGTGCACCAGCTTGAACTCGGCGCGCTCGTTGAAGCGCGGTCGGTCGCCCTGGAGGTAACGGTTCACCTGCACGGCGCAGCGGCGGCCGTGGCCGACCGCCTCGATGACCGTCGCCGGGCCGGTGGTGAAGTCGCCGCACGCGAAGACGCCGACCGCGGTCGTCGAGTACGTCTTCGGGTCGATCAGCACGCGGCGGGCGCGCTCGGCGACCTGCACGTCGGCTGGTAGGAAGTCGTTGACCGTGGCCTGGCCGGCGGCGGCGATGACCGTGTCGCACTCGATGACGAACTCGCTGCCCGGGATCGGCACAGGCGAGCGGCGGCCCGAGGCGTCCGGCTCGCCGAGCCGGTTGCGCACGAACTTGATCCCCCGGATGCGGCCGTTCTCGTCGCCGAGGATCTCCGTCTGGGTGACCAGGTACTCGAACTTCACGCCCTCGCGCTCGGTCTCCCCGCGCTCTTCCTCGTCGACAGCCATCTCGGCGCGCGAGCGGCGGTAGCAGACGTAGACCTCCTCGGCGCCGAGGCGCAGCGCCGAGCGCGAGCAGTCCATCGCCGTGTAGCCGCCGCCGATGACGACGACCTTCTTGCCCATCCGCTTGGCCTGGTAGGTGAAGTTGACCTCCTCCATGAATTCGATGCCGTAGTACATGCCCTGGAGGTCCTCACCCGGCACGCGCAGCTTCGAGGGCTCCATGCACCCGGCCGCGATCACGACGGCGTCGAAGTCCTGGCGGAGCTGGTCGACGGTGACGTCCTTACCCACCTCGGTGTTCAGCTTGATCTCGACGCCAAGATCGGTGATGTTCTCGACTTCCGCCATCACCAGATCCCGCGGCAGCCGGAACTCGGGGATCCCCGACCACATCGTGCCGCCAGGCACAGGGTACTTGTCGTAGATGGTCACGCCGTAGCCCATCAGCGCGAGGTCGTTCGCGCAAGCCAGCCCGGCGCAGCCGGCGCCGATGATCGCAACTTTCTCCGGGCGCCACGGCTCCTTCTTGACGCGTTTCCACTCGCCCCGGTGGTCGGCCGCCGAGCGCTTCAGCCGGCAGATCGAGATCGCCCCGTCGACGTCGCAGGCCCGGCAGGCGGTCTCGCACGGATGCGAGCAGACGCGGCCGAGGATGCCGGGGATGATGTTCGCCTTGCGGTTGAGCTGGTACGCCTCCTCGTACTTGCCGTCGGCGATGAGCGCGATGTAGCCCGGCACGTCGGTGTGGACCGGGCAGGCGTACTGGCACTTCACGTTCTTGCGGAACCAGTCGACCGAGCCCGAGTCGACCAGGTAGCGCTTGCCGTACTGGAGGAACGGCGGCGGCATCTGCCCGCGGAGGAACGCCAGCAGCCGGATGCGCCGGACGGCCTCGACGTCCGCTTCGTCGCGGCTCAGGCCGTTCAGCTCGCCCATGAGCCGCGCGAGGTCGGCGTCACTAAGCCCGCCCCTGGCGGCCGCCTCGCCGATCGTCGCGGCCGACGTCCACGCCTCCGCCTGCTCCTCGTCGGTCTTGCCGCCCTTCGGCAGCTTGTAGGCGAGCAGGATCGGCGCGCGCTCAGGCCACTTCTGGAGGAGCTCGTCGATCGAGGTGTTCGGCGTGATCTGCGTGACGTCGGTGCCGGTGACAGCCATAACAGGGCAGACCTCCAGTAGCTAGAGGGATTCTAGCCAGTACACTGCGGATCGTGACTGGGATAGGGATCGTCGGCTACGGTCTGGCCGGCCGCGTGATGCACGCGAACCTCATCCGCCGCGTGCCAGGCCTCGCAATCCGAGCGGTCGTCTCGACCGACCCGACGCGGCGAGCCGCCGCGACGGCAGATGGCGTGCCGCGCCTTTACGACTCGTTCGACGCACTCCTGCGCGACGACGAGGTCGAGCTCGTCGTCGTCGCGACGACCCACGACACGCACGCCTCACTCGCCGTCCGCGCGCTCCGGGCCGGCAAGCACGTCGTCGTGGACAAGCCGATGGCGGTCACGCTCGCCGAAGCCGACGCGATGGTCGACGCGGCCGCCGCGGCCGGACGCATGCTCTCCGTCTTCCACAACCGCCGATGGGACTGGGACTACCTGACCGTGCGCAGGGTGATCGACGAGGGGCTGATTGGCCGCCCCTACCTGTTCGAGACCGCCGTCGTCGGGTATCGGGCGCCGCGCGGCACCTGGCGCGACGAGCCGACGACGATGGGTTCCCTCGTCCACGACTGGGGAGCCCACCTCGTCGACCACGCGCTCCTACTGGTCGGCAAGCCCGTCGAGCGCGTCGGCTGCCGCATCCTCCGCCCGCGCCCCCGGCCGGCGGTTGGCAACTACGCGCGGATCGACCTCACGTTCGCCGACGGCCCGCTCTACACGATCGAGGTCGGCAACCTGGGCCGGCCCGGCAAGCCGCGCTGGTACGTTCTGGGCGACGAAGGCGGCATCGTGAAGCAGGGCCTCGACCCCCAGGAGCGCGCCTTGCGCGCGACCGGCTCGGTCGACGACGCCGTCGAGCTGCCTGAGGAGCGCACGCGCGTGACCACCACTGTCGCCGGCCAGCCGGCCGAGATCGTCCTGGAAGCCGTCCGAGGGAGCTGGGTCGAGTACTACCGCAACGTCTGGGCGCACCTGAACGAAGGGGCACCGCTCGCCGTGACCGCCGAGCAGGCGAGGGAAGTAATCCGGGTGCTCGACGCCGCGGTGCGGTCGGACCGGACGGGCGAGCCAGTGCGGCTGGCGTAGCGCCGCCCGCCCGTTACCGCGAGGACGGCGGCTCACCCTCCGGCACCGGCGCCCGCGCAGGCACGAGCACGTGCTCGACGCCGCTCGAGCGGGCGTATCGCTGAGCCTCGCCGTTGATCCGGCGCCCGACGACGACCGGCACAACCGGCTCGCCGAGCTTCGCGAGCACCTGTGCTCGTTCGAGCGCTCGCCGTACGTCGCCGACTCCGATGCCGGCCGACACCTCGGCGACGAAGTAGGTCTCGGCGCCGTCCGATCGCCGTCGCCCACGGGCGACCACGTCGGCCAGCATCGCGCTCTCGCGTTCTCCCTCGGTCAGTTGGCCGAGCTCGACGGCATCGTCGAGCAGATCCGCTAGCTGGGCTGGCTCGACGACGCGGATCCGCCGAGCGAAGCGGCCGAGGTAGGCCGGGGCACGGCGCGCGAACCGCAGCTCCATGAGGTCGCCATCCATGTCGCCGACGCGCCCGACCAGGGCCTGCATCTGGAGCGCCAGGTCGTCCACCCGCTGGGTGAGCGCGTCGACCCGCTCGGTGAGCGCACCGAGCCGCTGCGTGAGGTCGTCCACCCGTTGGGTGAGCGCGTCGACCTGCTCGGTGAGCGCACCGAGCCGCTGCGTGAGGTCGTCCACCCGCTGGGTGAGCGCCTCGACCCGCTCGGTGAGCGTCCCGAGCCGCTGCGTCAGCGTGTCCAGGTGCTCGTCGGTGCGGCGCTGTACCTCCGCCAGGCCCCGCACTAGCTCGGGAAGCTGGAGCAGCTCCTCGGACAGCACGTACCGGCGCAGCTCGGCGCGCCACTCGGGGTGCTCCCCGAGGACGCGCAGCAAGTCGTGGAAGTCGTCGACGGTGAACGCCACGCCGTAAGTATGGCGGCTAGCGCCCGGCAGGGCGACTCAGACGTACGGCATCCAGTCCGCCGCCATGGGGACACGGTCGAGCGGGCCCTCGTCGCTCGGGCGCAGCCGCACGAGCTCCTCGAGCTCCGACCGGCGGTAGAGCCGCGCCCGCTTGAGACCGCGGCGGTAGGAACGGACCAGCCCACGCGAGACGTAGGCGTAGAGCGTGGCCGGCTTGACCCCGAGGATCCGGGCGGCCTCCTCGGCGCCGACGTACTCCTCGACCATCGCTCGAGGATTCTAGGTGAGCGCCTCCTCGCCGGCCGCCTCGCGCACGGCCTCGTTCAGCTCGCGGCGCAGCCGCTCGATCTGCGCCGCCGTCTCTTCTACCCGCGCGAGCAGGTCCGCCTTCGCCTCGATGCCGGTCCGGATCAGCCAGGCCGCCGCCTCCGAGCGCGCACCTCGCGCCCCGGCCGCCACCAGCGCGTGGATCGCAGCCGGCTCGCGATCCCCGACGCGGCACGCGATCACGTTGTCGCGCGTCGCGGGCAGCACGCTCGGCGCGTCGTCGGGCACGCCGAGCGTGCCGAGCATCGCGACGATCCGCCCCCGCAGGCCGTCGAGCCGGAAACGAACAGCGCGGCAACTGATCAATGTAAATCAATACAAATGCGCTATGATCGAGCCTTGGAGGACGAAGATGCCGGAGCTGCGCGACACCGCCGAGCCGAACCTGCTGCGCGAGATCTACCCGTACTCGGAGATCCCCCGGCTCACATTCGACGGGCGCGAGCCGCCCATGGCGATGCCGCGCGAGATCTGGATCACCGACACGACCTTCCGCGACGGCCAGCAGGCGCGCGAGCCGTACTCGGTCGAGCAGATCGTCCGCATTTACGACCTGCTGAGCAAGCTCGACGGGGGGACCGGCGTCATCCGCCAGTCGGAGTTCTTCCTGTACACCGAGAAGGACCGGCGGGCGGCGCGGGAGTGCCAGGCGCTGGGCCGACGCTACCCGGAGGTCACCGCCTGGATCCGCGCGGTGGAGTCCGACTTCGAGCTGGTGCGCGAGGCGGGCGTCGCCGAGACCGGCATCCTCACGTCATGCTCGGACTACCACATCTTCCACAAGCTCGGCTGGACCCGGCGCCAGGCGCTCGAGAGCTACTTGAACGTCGTCCGCGCCGCGCTCGACGCGGGGATCCGGCCGCGCTGCCATTTCGAGGATCTGACCCGCGCGGACCTCGACGGCTTCGTCCTGCCGTTCGCCGAGGCGCTGATGGCGCTGGGGCAGGAAGCGGGGACGCCGATCAAGATCCGCCTCTGCGACACGATGGGCTTCGCCGTGCCGTGGGCGGCGGCCGCGCTGCCGCGCTCGGTTCCGAAGTTGGTCCGAGCGTTCGTGGAACAGGCTGGCGTGCCGGGCGAACAGCTCGAGTGGCACGGCCACAACGACTTCTTCAAGGTCCACGCCAACTCGACCGCCGCGTGGCTCTACGGCTGCTGCGCGGTCAACACGACGCTGCTCTCGACCGGCGAGCGCACCGGCAACTCCCCCCTCGAAGGCGCGCTGATCGAGCTGATCGGCCTCACCGGCCGCACCGACGTCGACACGCGCCTGTTGACCGACCTCGCCGAGTACATGCGCGACCAGTGCGGCGTGCCGATCCCGTCCAACTACCCATTGCTCGGGTCCGACTTCAACGTGACGCGCGCCGGCGTCCACATCGACGGTCTGCTGAAGGACGAGGAGATCTACAACGTCTTCGACACGGCCAAGCTGCTCAACCGGCCGATCGGCGTGACCATCAACGACAAGTCGGGCGCGGCCGGCGTCGCCTACTGGCTGAACAGCCGCTACCACCTCGAAGGCCCGGCGCGCATCGCCAAGGCCGACCCGCGCGTCCGTGCGATGTACGAGGCGATCGTTCGCCAGTACGATGGCGGCCGGACGAGCGGGATGACCGACGACGAGCTCGTCGCACTGGCACGCCAGCACGTCCCGGGCCTAGCTGGTCAGCCGACCGCTCGCGTCAGCGGCTCGTCTTGACCACCCGCCAGCCGCGCTCGGGCTCGGCGCGCTGGAGCAGCATCAGCTTGGCGATCGCCGGCCCGTCCTCGAAGTAGACGACCGGCACGTCGGCCTCGCGGTACACCTCGCCGTCGCGATCCACGAGCTGGTAGTGCGTCAGGTAGGGGGCGTGGGCGACGTCTTCGCTTGTCGGTCCGAACAGCTTGCGCAGGTTGGCCATGATCGGCATAGGCGCCGGATTATAGGCCGGCGGTCGTATTGCACAGCCGTTTGGGACCAATGGGCCATCGTAGGCGGCCTGGCCGCTCCGATAATGCCACCGTGATGGCCCGGTGCCGGCGACTCGCGATCGCGCTCGTGCTGCTGGTTGGGCAGCTCGTCGCGTTCCTGCCGGACGCCTCCGCTCAGAGCGCCCAGATGGTGGCCACATGGACACCCCGCACGCTCGACGCGACCAAGCTCAACGGCAACGGCTGCGCCGCCGGCACGGCGTGCACCGTCGCGCGCGGCGCCACCTACACTGCCCAGGTCCAGTTCACAGTCGACCATGCCACCGAGCCGCTGTTGATCGGCGTGGACCCGGGCGGCCTCGACGTCCAGGCCACCGACGCCGCCACGGGCGCCGACTTCACCCGCGCGCTCGCGGCCAACCAGGTCGAGACGATCAACCTCCAGATCACCATCCCCGACGCGACGGGTCGGCGCGACCGCAGCTTCTACATCGGTCACGTCACGCTCCAGGGCGGGGCCGGGCGGGTGCCGGGCTCCCTGACGATCTCGCTCAACGTGCCGACGCCGCGCATCTCCTGGACCAGGCAGACCGACCCGTCGACCGGCGACAAGGCGCCGATCACGACGATCATCGGCTCCGGCGCCGTCGTGAACCGCAACATCACGCTGCGGTCGAACATCGACGTCGCCGACTTCTCGATCGCGCCGAACACCGACCGCGCGCAGCTCGCGAACGTCCCCGCCGATCTGGCGGCCAACGCCGACAGCACGATCTCCTTCTCCTACACCGCGCCGATCGTCAACCGTCGGACGAACACCGACGTGATCCTCCGACCGGTCGCGGGGGGTGTGCAGGCGCTGGAGAAGGCGTTGAGGATCCGCATCGTCGTGCTGCCGGCCGAGGTGCAGTGGAGCCCGCCGACGCTGCGCCAGAGCCTGCTCGTACAGGACCAGAGGTTCGTTCCCGCGACCGTCAGGGTCACGAGCAACTACGACGTACCGGGGGTGACCTTCCGCACGGCCGACATCGGCCTCACGCCGATCGTCGCGCCGGTCCAGCCGGTCGACCTGAAGGCCGGCGTGCCGCAGGAGGTAACCCTACGCCTCTGCCCCGGCTACGCTCCGACCACGTACTTCCTCGGGATCGTCGCCTACCAGGGCAACAAGCCGCTCAACAAGCGGCTGCAGATCCGGATGAAGGTCGAGGACAACGGCTCCGGCCTGCCGATCAACAACGGCAAGGATCCCTGCGCGCAATAGACGGGCGGTTAGCCCCGATGCGGTTCACTTAAAGCACCGGCGGCCGCGAGGGACGCCCTCACCCTGGCCCTCTCCCCCTGGGAGAGGGGACGTGGGCGGGACCGGACCGCGCGATCAGCGACCCTAAGTGAACCGCATTGCGGTTAGCCCCCCGGTGTTCTCCTCACCAGCACGCCGGGTGCGACCGGGGAGCCGAATGCCGACCGCCGACGCCTACTCCGGCTCGACCCACCGACCGTGCGACTTGATCAGGTCGATCAGCCGGTCGTCGGCCTCGACCTCGGGCACGCCGCGCTCGACCACCTCTTTGCCGACGTAGAGGTTCACCATCCCCGGCGCGCCGCCCACGTAGCCGAAATCGGCGTCGGCCATCTCGCCGGGCCCGTTGACGACGCAGCCCATGATGGCGATCTTCACCCCGGTCAGGTGGTCGGTGCGCGCCTTGATCCGCGCGGTCGTGGTCTGCAGATCGAACAGCGTCCGGCCGCACGATGGGCAAGCCACGTAGTCGGTCTTCGAGACGCGCGCGCCCGCCGCCTGCAGCACGTCGAAAGCCAGCCGCATCGCCCTCGTAGGGTCGCCGACCGTCGGCACTTCAACGACGTCGCCGATGCCGTCGCACAGCAGCGACGCGAGCGCGATCGACGCCTCCAGCAGCTCGCCGCTGGGCGCGACCAGCAGCAGTGGGATCGGTCGATCGAGCAGGGCGGCGAGCCGCCGCGTGCCGTGGATCAGGCCGGCCCTTGCCTCGGCGCGCAGCGCGCCGACGACGGGGTGCGGGAACGTCGCGAGCGTCCGCGCCAGCGTCACCGGATCGTCGGCCTCGACAAGGTAGGTCGCCGCCGGGAGGTCGCCGGCCGCCGCGTCCACCCCGATGCCGACGACGTCGGCGAGCCCGACCACCTCCCCGGCTGGCACACCTCGCACCCGGGCGAGCAGCGCCTGCTCGACGCCGCTGCGTGCAAGCCCCTCGCGCAGCGCGCGCAGGGCCGCGACGTCGGCCGCGTCGTGGATCTCGACCGCCAGTAGATCCGGCTTCGGCTGCTTCCGTGAAACCGGCACGGCCAGCCGCCGCGCGACCACAAGCGGTGCCAGGTCGCGCGACAAAGGCCCCGGGATTCGGACGACCACGCGCGGTGCCTCGCCGCCGCCGATCGTCGCCGACCCGGCCCGAACAGGGTCAGCCCGTCGACGCTCGAAGTGGAAGGGGTCGAAGGGCGGGGGCTCGGAAGCCGCGCCCGAACGTGGGCCTCGGCCTTCCTCTTCCACTGGGAGAGGAGGGTAGGCGCTGCCGATCGCGAAGGCGACCGGCACCTCGGCCTCGGGCTCCTCGGTCAGCGACACACGGATCGTGTCGCCCAGCCCATCCTCGAGCAGCGAGCCGATGCCGATCGCGCTCTTGATCCGCCCATCCTCGCCCTCGCCGGCCTCCGTAACGCCGAGGTGCAGCGGGTACGGCTTGCCTAGCGCGTCCAGCCGCGCGGCCAGCAGCCGGTACGCCTGGATCATCACCTTCGGGTTCGACGCCTTCATGGAGAAGATGACGTCGTAGTACTCGTACTTCTCGCAGATCGCGAGGAACTCGAGCGCCGACTCGACCATCCCCTCGGGCGTGTCGCCGAAGCGGTTCATGATCCGGTCGGAGAGCGAGCCGTGGTTCGTGCCGATCCGCATCGCCACGCCGCGCTCCTTGCAGCGCAGCACGACCGGCTTGAACCGCTCTTCGATCCGGGCGAGCTCGGCGGCGTACTGCTCGTCCGAGTACTCGCGGACCGCGAACGTCTTGGAGTCGGCGTAGTTCCCGGGGTTGATGCGCACCTTCTCGACGTGCAGCGCCGCTTCGAGCGCGGCTGCCGGCGAGAAATGGATGTCGGCGACGAGCGGCACCTTGACGCCGTCCGCGCGCAGCCGCCGGCGGATCTCGCCGAGGTTCTTCGCATCGGCGACCGTCGGCGCGGTGATGCGGACGATCTCGCAGCCGACGTCCACCAGCCGCTTCACCTGCGCCACGGTCGCGTCGGTGTCGAGCGTGCGCGTCGTCGTCATCGACTGGACGCGGATCGGGTTGTCGCCTCCGACGCCGACATCGCCGACCATCACGACGCGCGTGTGCCGCCGTTTCCGGGCGTAGGGCGAGGCGCAGTACTTCAGGAGCTCTCGTTCCGCGATCGTCATCTTGCCCCTGGCGGGATGCGGCGCGCCTCTTCCCGAGCGCGCCGTGGGTGGTACTGGCGAAGCTTACGATATAGCCAGAACGGGGCCGGATCGTTTCGCACCGATATACTGGCGAATACCCGGAGCGGGGTGCGGTGTGTTGGTCAAAGACGCACCGCCGGGGGGAAACCATGCCGAAGGCCGCCATCCTCTACGAAGTCCACAAGCCGCTCGAGGTCGCCGACGTGGCGGTCCAGAACCCGAAGGCCGGCGAGGTGCTGGTGCGCGTCGCCGCGGCGGGCGTCTGCCACTCCGACCTGCACGTGATGCACGGTGACCTGCCCGCTAACTTGCCTGTCGTCATCGGGCACGAGGGATCGGGCGTGGTCGAGGCAGTCGGCGAGGGCGTGACGAGCGTCGCGCCGGGCGACCACGTGATCCTGGTCTGGCGGGCGCCGTGCGGCGAGTGCTTCTACTGCCGGCGCAAGCTGCCCGCGCTCTGCGACGAGGCGAGCAAGATCCGATTCACCGGTCGGCTGAACGACGGCACCAGCCGCTTCAGCCGCGATGGACAGGAGATCAAGCACTTCTCGGGCGTCTCCTCGTTCGCCGAGCGGACGGTCTTGCCCGAGCAAGGCGTCGTCAAGATCAGGAAGGATGTGCCGATCGAGAAGGCGGCGCTGGTTGGCTGCGCCGTGATGACGGGCGTCGGCGCCGTGATCAACACGGCGAAGGTCCAGGCGGGCGACCGTGTTGTCGTGTTCGGCGCCGGTGGCGTCGGGCTGAACATCGTCCAGGGCGCGGCGATGGTCGGCGCCGAGAAGATCATCGCCGTTGACCTGCTGGACAACAAGCTCGCGTACGCCAGGCAGTTCGGCGCGACGCACACCCTGAACGGCGCTAAGGAGAACGTGGTCGAGGCGGTGAAGGAGCTGACCGACGGCCTCGGCGCCGACTACGCGTTCGACGCCATCGGCAACGTCAAGATCCTCGAACAAGGGCTCGCCTGTATCCGGAAGGCCGGCGCGCTGGTCTGCGTCGGGATGCCGAACCACCAGGCGCAACTGGCGTTCACCGTCTTCCCGTTCATCCTGTCCGAGAAGCGCATCCTGTCGTCGATCTACGGGTCTGCCGATCCGTGGGTCGACTTCCCGAAGCTGCTGAACCTGTACGCGGCCGGCAAGCTGAAGCTGGACGAGCTGATCTCCCGCGAGTACACGATCGACCAGGTCAACGAGGCGTTCCGCGCCCTCGAGGCCGGCGAAGTCGCGCGCAGCATCGTGAGGTTTGCATGAAGGCGTTGGTGCTGAACGGACCGAACCACGCGTTCGACAAAAGCGCGCCGATCATCCACGAGTTCCTTTCGAAGAGCGTCGACTCGACCATCACCGACGACAAGAACGTGCTCGCCGACGGGTTGCGGCACTTCGACGTCCTCGTGTTCGGCACCGGCTTCACGCGGCGCGAGCGGCTCCCGGACGGCGCGCGCAAGCTGCACTACGAGCTGACGGAGGCGCAGGAGGAGGGGCTCTACCGCTTCGTGCGCGAGGGCAAGGGCCTGGTCGGCATCCACGGCACTGGTTGGTGGACGAGCGGGAGGCATGCCGAGCTGACCGGCGGCCATGCGAACTGGCACCCGCCCGGCCTGCACTTCACCGTCAAGATCGAGGAGCCGGGCCACCCGATCACGCAGGGCATTGGCGACTTTGAGGTCGACGACGAGATCTACATGTCGGCCTACGATCCGACGATCAAGATCCTCGCCTCGGCTAGCTGGTCGAACGTCAACCATCCCATGGCCTGGACACACAGCTACGGCAAGGGCCGCGTCTTCTTCACCACGCTGGGCCACGGTCCGAATACGTTCGAGGTGCCGGCCGTCCAGCGGCTGGTGACGAACGCGGTCGTGTGGGCCTCGGGCCAGAGCTGACCCGCCGGCGGCTGCTCGGCCTGCTCGGCCTCACCCTGGCCGGCTGCACACCAGCCCGGGCCCAGCCGACTGCGACCCCGCCCCCGTTCGTCGGACCCGACGTCGCGGCGCTCGAGGTCGGCCAGGACGTCCGCGTGCGCATGCAGGTGCAGTGCGCCGACTTCGGCGGGCCCACCGTCCCGACCTACCTCCGGCCGACCTGCTACTACGAGGGCTTCTTCTTCCGCCTCGTCATCCCCGCCGACCGGCGCGAGCAATTCCAGAAGGCCGTCGGCGGCCCGCCCGAGATCGCACTCGTCGAGAAGATCGTCGACGCGCGCGGCCCGGTCCAGAAGAACGGGATCTGGTCGGAGATCGTCTTGCTGGGCACCGACCAGTTGAGGGTCGCGACCGGCTGGTCCGTCCCGAAAGTCCCGACCCGCGTCCCGACGCCCATCGCACCGTCTCCCACCGGGAGAGCGCCGGGTTGAGGGCCAGCCACACCGCGCCACCGCCCAAGCGAGCCGCTCGGGCTCCCGATGCTCCCACCACCGCTTGACCGACCGAGGGGCGGGTCCACGCGGTCCGGATCGACGGTCGAGGGCAGTCCTGCCTCTCCCACCTGGAGACGGAACTACAAGGCGGGCCGCTTGTCCGCCCAGGGCTGAAGCTCCTCGAAGGCGGCCGCGGCCCGCAGCACGAGCGCGTCCTGGTGCCAGTTGCCGACGATCTGGAGCCCTACCGGCAGGCCTTCCGCGTCGAAGCCGCAAGGGACGTTCGCCGCCGGCCAGCCAGTCAGGTTGAACGGGAACGTGAACGGCAGCCGGTCGAAGATGTCGGGACAGCGCACGCCGTCGACCAGCGGTGCCGGGTCGTCCCACCGCCAGGCCGTGCGAGGCATCTGTGGCGTAAGGAGCAGGTCGTAGCGGCTCATGAACGCGCTTGCGCGCTCGTAGAACGCGGAACGCGCCATCTGCGCGCCGTAGACGTCCATCCCCGTGTACGCCATCGCGCCCTCGATCTGGGCGGCCATGCTCGGCTCGAACCACTCGGGCCGCTGCCGGTACCGTTCGCCGTGCCGCGCCAGCATCGACGCGTACCAGGCGACGCGCGCGCCGTGCGCAGGGTCGGGCCAGCCGGGGTTCACCTCCTCGACGTGGGCTCCCAGCTCCTCGAAGCGACGCGCGGCTGCCTCGGCGATCCGCCGCACCTCGGGCTCGACGCGAGCGTACCCGAAGTCGGCGCTCCAGGCGACGCGCAGCCCCGCGACGCCGCCGTCGCACGCCGCGACGTAGTCGATCGGCGGCTGGTCGATCGTGTACGGGTCGCGCGGGTCGGGCCCGGCGATCGCCGAGAGCATCAGCGCCGCGTCGCGCACCGTCCGCGCGATCGGCCCGTTGTGGGAGCGCAGCGCCCAGATGTCGTTGTTCGGCAGGTAGGGGACGCGGCCGAACGACGGCTTGAGCCCGAACACGCCGCAGAGGCAGGCCGGGATGCGGATCGAGCCGGCGCCGTCTGACCCATGGTGGAGTGGTCCGAAGCCGGCCGCCGCGGCCGCGGCCGCGCCGCCGCTCGACGCGCCGGTCGTGCGGTCGAGCCTCCAGGGGTTCTGCGCCGGTGGCCCAAGCAGGTTGTCGCACATGTCCTTGTGGCCGTAGTTCGGCGTATTGGTCTTGCCGAACACGATCCCGCCGGCCGCCTTGACGCGCGACGTCACGGCGCCGTCGACGTCGGGGACGTTGTGCTCGAAGAACTTCGAGCCGTAGGTCGTGCGCAGCCCGGCGGTCGGCTCGAGGTCCTTGATGCTCACCGGCAATCCGTGGAGGAGCCCGGTCGGGGCGGCGTCCTCGGCCCGCTTCGCCGCCTCGCGCGCCCGCTCCGCGTCGAGCGTCAGGAAGGCGTGGACCCGCCCGTCGAGCGCGCCGACGCGCGCCAGCACGGCGTCGACCAGCTCGACCGGCGAGAGCTCGCGCCGCTTGATGCGCTCGACGAGGACGGTCGCCGGCGTCCAGCAGAGCTCCTCGTCGGGCACGCTCCTATGCTACGCGCTTCTTCCGCTGGCTGACGTAGTCGAGCAGGACGTACTCGCCGAGCTTGTACGGGTCGGTCACGAACGCCCGGCCCTGGACGAGCGCGGTCATCTCGCCGACGAAGTCCTCGAGCGCCGGCCCACCCTCGATCATGAACGTGTTGATCCGGATGCCGTCGCGCGAGCAGCGCAGCGCCTCGCGCAGCGTCACCCGCGTCGTCTCCGGGTGGGTCGGGTGCATGAAGAACGGCTCGCCGTCGTCGAGCAGGTGCGCGGTGGGCTCGCCGTCGGTCACGACGATCGCCTGGCGGTTGGCGCCTGGGTAGCGGCCGAGGAGCTGGCGCGCGATCGTCAGCCCGTGGGCGAGGTTGGTGCCCTGGTTGTATTCGCTCCAATGGAGGTGAGCGACCTCGTCGGGCGCGATCTCGCGCGCCATCGCCGCGAAGGCGACGACGTGGAACGCATCGCGCGGGTACTGCCCGCGGATGAGGCTCTGCAGCGCCAGCGCCAGCCGCTTCGCCGCCCGCGCGCAGCCGTTGTAGATCATCGACCGGCTCATGTCGATGAGCAGCACCGTCGCGGCGCGCGTCGAGTGCTCGGTGCGGAAGACTTGGAAGTCGTCCGGCGTGAGGCGGATGGGCGTGCCGACGCCCTCGCGCACGACGCCGTTCATCAGCGTCTCGCGCAGGTCGAGGTGGAACGCGTCGCCGAACTCGTACGGCTTCGAGTCGTCGGCGCGCTCGCCGCGCGCGCCGCGGCGCTCGGTCTCGTGTTGGCCGGCGCGGTCGCGGTGGAGCTGGGCGAAGATGTCGCGCAGCGCCTTGTCGCCGATCTTGCGGATCGCGCGCGCGGTCAGCTTGAGCTCACCGCCGCGCTCCTCGAGGTAGCCGGCGTCCTTCAGGATCTTGGCTAGCTCCTTGAGCTGCTCGAACTGCTGGGCGCCGTCGTCGCCGACGAAGCGGCGGAGCTGCTCGACTTCGACGTTGTCGAGCTGGCGCGGGTCGCGGATCGCCGCCTGCATCTGGTCGGCGGCTCGATCGAGCCCCTCCATCTCACCCATCAGCTCGAGCGCCTCTTCGAGGCCAAGCGGCTGGTCGCCCGAGAACGGGTAGCGCTGCGCATTGGGGGGGATGAGCCCTTGCAGATGGCCGGCGAGCTGGGCGAGGTCGACCCGCAGGCGGTCGTCGCCGAGCGCGGCGGACATCATCTCGGCCAGCTCCTGGCGCTGCGCCGCCGAGAGCGAGCGCATCAGCGAGCCCATCTGGTTCATCTGGCTCGCAAGCTGGTTGAGGATGTCCTGGATGTTCTGGGCACCGGGGAAGAAATCGCCGTGCTTGTCGAGGAACTCCTTCGTTGCGCCCGACTGGTCGACGTCCTCGCCGCCGCGGTGCTGGGAGAGCAGCTTGTTGAGATCCCGGACCATGTCGCGGATGCGGTCGAGCGCCGCGGGGGTGAGGTTCTGGATCGCCTGCTTGAGGTCCTTGAAGAACGACCCGAGCATCGCCTGCTTGAGCCGCTCCATCAGCTCCTTGAAGTCGGCGGCGGCCTGCGGGTCCATGAAGTCGTATTCCTGCAGCGCCTTCAGCCGCTGGCCCGTGCGCTCCGGGAGCTAGTTCAGCTTCTCCTGGTGCTGACGAGCGATCCGCTCGAGGCCTTCAGGAGCTCCGGCGGGA
>DASRFH010000195.1:0-6326 GCA_035651675.1 Chloroflexota bacterium
TTCGCGAGCGCCTGGGTGATCGCCCTCCGCGTGTAGACCTTGACCATAGCCCGCCGGTAGTCGGCCGAGCCGTGGATGTCGTCCAGGAAGTCGATGCCCTGGTCGGCCAGGTCGGCGGCCCTGGCGATCGACGCATCGTCGCGGGCGCCGCCGAGGGCTTGCTCCGTGGCGGTCGCGCGAACCGGCACGGCGCCGGCGCCGGTGATGCCGACCGCGACGCCGCCGTTCCGCGGCAGCGCGGCGACGCCGACGACGGCGTAGTGCGACGCCTTGTTCGGCATCTTCAGGTAGACGCCGCTCTGGCCGGTCCGCGGCACCCGCACCTCGACGATCAGCTCGTCCGGCGCGAGCGCAGTCGAGAGCATGCCGGTGAAGAACTCGGTCGCTTTGATCGTGCGCCGGCCGTTCGGCCCCTGGGCCACGATCTCGGCGTCGAGCGCCAGGATCGACGCCGGGTAGTCGGCCGCCGGGTCGGCGTGCGCCAGCGAGCCGCCGATCGTGCCGCGGTTGCGCACCTGCGGGTCGCCGATGTGCGCGGCCGTCTCGGCGAGCAGCGCGCACCCCTCCTTGATCGTCGGGTTCGTCGTCACGTCGTGGTGCGTGGTGAGCGCTCCGATCGCGATGCGATCGCCGTCGGCCCGCACGTAGCGCAGGTCGCCGATGCGGCCGATGTCGACCAGCACCTCCGGCTGCGCCAGCCGCAGCTTCATGATCGGGATGAAGCTGTGACCACCGGCGATCACTTTGCCGCGGTCGCCGAGCTGCGAGATCAGCTTGATCGCCTCGTCGACCGAGGTCGGGGCCTGGTAATCGAAAGCCGCGGGGATCATCGGCCCTCTCCTTGGTGCAGGATGCGCCAGATCTTCTCGGAGGTGATCGGCATCTCGACGTCCTTGACGCCGAGGTGGCTGAGTGCGTCGACGACCGCGTTGACGACGGCCGGGCAGATGCCGATCGTGCCGGCTTCGCCGACGCCCTTGGCGCCGAGCGGGTTGACCGGAGTCGGCGTCTCGGTGTGGTCCAGCTGGAACTCGCAGAGCTCCGACGCGAGCGGCATCGCGTAGTCCATCAGCGATCCGGTTACCGGCTGGCCGCTGTCGTCCCACTTCGCGCCCTCGAAGAGCGCCTGGCCGATGCCCTGGGCCAGACCACCGTGCACCTGGCCCTCGACCAACATCGGGCTGATGATCTTGCCGCAGTCGTCCACGGCCACGATCTTGCGGAGCTGGAGCTCGCCCGTCTCAGCGTCGATCTCGACCACGCAGACGTGCGTGCCGAACGGCCAGGTGAAGTTGGTCGGCTCAAAACGGCCCTGGCCCTCCAGTCCCGGCTCGATCTCCTGTGGCAGCCGCTGCACGCCGAGCATACAGACCTGCGCCACTTCCTGGATCGTCACGGCTTTCGACGGCGTGCCGCGCACGTACATCCGCCCCTGGTCGTAGACGACGTCGTCGACCGACGCCTCGAGCAAGTGGGCGGCGACCTGCTTCGCCTTGTTGCGCACCCGTTCGATCGCCCGCATCAGCGCCGCGCCGCCGACCGCCAGACCGCGCGAGCCGAAGGTGCCGATACCGTACTGGACGACGCGCGTGTCGCCGTGCAGGACGGTGACATCTTCGAACGGCACGCCGAGCTCGTCGTGGACGATCTGGGCGAACGTCGTCTCCTGTCCCTGGCCGTGCGGCGAGACGCCGGTCAGCACGGTCACCTTGCCGGTCGGGTCGAACCGGACGGTCGCCGAGTCCCACCCGATGCCGCCCATCGCCGCCGAAGGGCCCATGCCGCAGATCTCGACGTACGTCGAAAGCCCAATGCCGAGCAGCCTCTTGCCTTCCTGGCGGAGGCGGGCCTGCTCGGCGCGCAGCTCGTCGTACCCGACGAGCTGAAGCGCCTTCTCCAGCGCCGGCGCGTAGTTGCCGGAGTCGTAGGTGACGCCGGTCTTGGTCGTGAACGGGAACTTGTCGGCGGCGATGAAGTTGCGCCGCCGCAGCTCGGCCGGGTCCATGCCGAGCTCGCGCGCGGCCACGTCGACCACCCGCTCGATCATGTAGAGCGCCTCGGGGCGCCCCGCGCCGCGGTACGCGCCGGTCGGCGGCGTGTTGGTCATCACCGCGTCGAGCTCGCCGAAGATCGCCGGGATGTCGTACGCACCCGACAGCATCAAGTTCGAGAGCGTCGGCACGACCGCGGTGTTCATCTGCTGGTGGGCGCCCAGGTCGGCGACGATGCGCGAGCGCAGCGCCAGGAACTTGCCGTTCTGGTCGACGCCGAGGTCGATGTAGCAGACCTGCCCGCGGCCCTGAACCGTGGCGACGAAGTGCTCGCTCCGGTCCTCCGTCCACTTGACGGGCCGCCCGAGCATCATCGCCGCGCGGGAGAGGGCGATCTCCTCGCCGTATGTGTCGATCTTGACGCCGAAGCCGCCGCCCACCTCCGGCACGATCACGTGCACCTTGTGCTCCGGCAGCCCGACCGACGAGGCGATGAACGTCTTGGCCAGATGCGGTGCCTGGCTCGAGACCCAGACGGTCAGCTCCTGCGGCCCCTGATCCCACTTGGCGACGACGCTGCGCGTCTCCATCGGGTTGCCGACCAGCCGCTGGTTGACGATGCGGAGCGAGGCCACCTTGTGCGCGCCTTTCATCGCCGCGTCGACGGCCGCGCGGTCGCCAACTTCGACGTGGTAGGCGACGTTGTTCTTCCAGTCGTCGTACAGCTTCGGCGCGTCCGGCTTCATCGCCGCTTCCATGTCGACGACCGCCGGCAGCTCCTCGTAGTCGACCTCGACGGCGTTCGCGCCGTCCTCGGCGGCGGCGCGGCTGGTGGCGACGACCAACGCGATGGGGTCGCCGACCTGGCGCACCTTCTTGTCGTGCACGAGCGGGTAGCGCCGCACGACCTGCATACCGGTGATGTTTCCGCCGCCGGGTATCGGCTCGGGGAACTCGCCGAGGTCCTCGGCCGTGTAGACGGCGACGACCCCGGGCACGCGGCGCGCGGCGTCGAGGTTGACCGACTTGATGCGCCCGTGCGCGATCGGGCTGCGGTGGAACTTGGCGTAGAGCGCGTCGACCAGGCGCACGTCGTCCGTGTAGGTCGACCGGCCGGTGATCAATCGTGGGTCCTCGGCGCGCTTCACCCGCGCGCCGACCAAGCGCATGACCGCCATCGCTTACCTCCCGGTACCGACCGTGTGGGGCGACGGGTACGTCGCCTTGTCGGGCACGTCAGGGGCGCTGCCGTCGTACGAGTAGTCCTCGGGCCTCCCGTTCTTGGCGGCCCACTGGATCGCGCGGACGATGTTCTGGTAGCCGGTGCAGCGGCAGATGTTGCCGTCGAGCGCCCGGCGGATCTCCGCCTCCGTCGGGTTCGGGTTCTCCTTCAGAAGCCCCCAACCCGCCATGATCATCCCCGGCGTGCAAAAGCCGCACTGCAGGCCGTGCTCCTCCCAGAAGCCGGCCTGGACCGGGTGCAGCTTGTCGCCCCGCTGGAGCCCCTCGATCGTGAGGACGTTCGAGCCATCGGCCTGGACGGCGAAGATCGTGCACGACTTGACGATCTGGCCGTTGAGCGCGACGGTGCACGCGCCGCACTGCGTCGTGTCGCAGCCGACGTGCGTGCCTGTGAGGCCGAGCGTGTCGCGGAGGTAATGGACGAGTAGGGTCCGTGGCTCGACGTCGTTCTCGTGTCTTACGCCATTGACGGTGATCGAGACTTTCATCCTGTCGCCCCTTCCGAGTTGACTCGCGAACCCATGCACTTGAAGAACTGGTCGGCGAGCATCCGCGCCGCTGGCTGGAACAGACGCTGCCCGACCGCCGCCAACGTGCCGGCGATCTGTGCGTCGCCGTCGTAGCTCACGGTCGTTCCCCCGTCGGGCGCGTCGGCGAGCGTAATCAGTCCACTGCCGCGGATCCGGTTGCCGCTGCCGCTGCCCTCGACGTTGAGCCGGTAGCTCGACTCCGGCTGCTGGTCGGTGATGCTGACGCGGCCGCTGTACGTTCCCTTGATGCCGGCGAGGCCGATCGACAGCGTGGCCTCCCACGCGTCCGGGCCGGTCGGCTCGAGCCGCTGGCAGCCCGGGAGGCACTTCTTCAGCGCCTCGGGGTCGAGCAGTGTTTGCCAGACTCTCCCACGCGGCGCGCTGAGCGTCGCCTGGCCCTTGACCTGCAAGTCGGCGGCACCTCCACGTCGAGATACTCGCTACGCGACAGGCAGCATACCAGTTTATCGTTCAGATGGAGGAGCTACGAACATGGCGAACGGACGGGAGACCGCGGTCTTGGGTGGCGGCTGTTTCTGGTGCCTGGAGCCGATCTTCCAGGACCTCAAGGGCGTCCACCGCGTCGAGCCGGGCTACGCCGGCGGGCACGTGCCGAACCCGACCTACAAGCAGGTGTGCGGCGGCGACACCGGGCACGCCGAGGTGGTGGAGGTCGAATTCGATCCTACTGACATCTCGTTCGAGGACATACTGCGCGTGTTCTTCACGGTGCACGACCCCACTACGCGCAACCGCCAGGGCGCCGACGTCGGGACGCAGTACAGGTCGACGATCCTCTACAGCTCGCCGGAGCAGAAGGCGACGGCCGAGCGCGTGATCCGTGAGATCGAGGCAAGCGGCGTTTGGGGCCGACCAATCGTCACGGAAGTCGCGCCGCTCGACCGGTTCTACCCTGCCGAGGAGTACCACCACCGCTACTACGAGCGGAACCCATACGCGGGGTATTGCCAGGTCGTGATCGCGCCGAAGGTCGCGAAGTTCCGCTCGAAGTACCTCGAGAAGCTGAAGGCGTAGGCGGCACCACCGGGAAGCGGTAGTTTTCGCCGTACTGGCTATCCCAGGCGGTCGTTCGGTCGCGATCGGTCGCCTGGAACCAGACGGCCACGCCGCGCGCGTCCTCGGGCACCGGCACCTCGAGCTCCGCGGCGACCGAGCCCATCAGGTGCTGGCCGCCGGGCTCGAAGATCAGGTGCGCCTCCACGTTCGGCGGTGTGACCCCGCCTGGGTCGGCGAACGCCTGGAGCGTCCGATCGGCCGTGTACTCGATGCGCAGGGTACCGCCGGCGACGATCTCACCGTCCTGCACCTGCTGCCAATCCGGGAGGAAACGCAGCGTTGCCGTGCTAGCTGCTGGCATGGGAGACCCTCAGGAGCTCGGCAGAACGCGTGCCGGGCCACCGTAGGCTGGCGACCAACGGCGGGCCGAAGATGAACGGCGCGGCCAGCACGTGGACGTGCGGCGTGTCCCAGCCCATCGTGTTCCAGACCGGAGAGAACGTGAAGAAGAACGCGCCGAGCAGCGAGGTCAGGCTGAGCACACCGCTGCGCACGCGGTCGCGCCCGCACCCACCGAGCGCGGCGAGCGCGAGCGGCCAGATCACGAACCATGAGTTGAACCAGACCGGCGCGAACATCGACCCGAACAGTACAGCGTGCCCCACGACCGGCCAGTCACGTTCGTGGCGCCAGACCCGCCACAGCTTCCAGCCGTAGTAGACGAAGAATCCGAGCGCGAAGCCGTACGCCACGTCCTCGGGCGGGACGGCCGGCACGTACTCGCGGCGCAGGTAGTTGGCGAGTGCGGCGACCGACCCGAGCTGGACGTCGTTCCGCTTGAGCAGCCCGGCGAACGTCGCCGGCCCCGCCCAGAAAGGCGCGTAGCAGATGAGGAACGCGCCGACCGTCACGATCGCCGCCGCGGCGGCGTGGCGCAGGCGGTTCTGCCAATCCGGCCACCGACGGGCGTGGTGCAACACGACCACCGGGATGAGCAGGGCCGAGCTGTACTTCACGCCAGCCGAGAGCGCGAGGAAGGCGAGCCCGGGCACGTCGCGGCCGCGCAGCGCGAGCGCCAGCCCGACCAGTGCCGGGAGCATCATGGCCGCGTCGTTGTGCCCGTTGGCGACTCCGTCGAGCACGACGAGCGGGTTCCAGGCGAAGAAGAGCGTCCCGGCGACGACGTCGGTCGGCCGGTGTCGGGCGAGCGTCCAACTCAGGACGACGGCACAGCCCAGGTAGGCGGACGCGGCGATCGCCTTGAGCGTCATCAGACCGGCGAAGAGCCGGTCGCCGAAAAGGAGGGTCGGCAGGCCGACTATGACCACCCAGACGGGCCCGTAGGGCGAAGGGACGTGCGCGTACTGACCCGCCAGGCCGAGGAACGGGTCGTCGGGCACCGTGTCCGGCGCCGCGACCAGCGGGTTGGTGCCGTGGAGCGTCCACTGTCGCCCGTTGACCAGGTAGACGAACAAGTCGATCGCGGTGACCGGAAACTCGAACGCGGCGATCGCCGCGAAGGCGATCGCCCCGGCGTAGACCGGCA
>DASRFH010000196.1:0-2890 GCA_035651675.1 Chloroflexota bacterium
TCCAGCTGCTCGCCTCGGCAACGTCCGCTCTCGCCGACGGCGAAGATAGGGCCTCCGACGACGACAACCCGGACAGCTCGGTGCGGATCCTCTCGGCGCAGCTCGACGAGTCCCGCGCCCGAGTGGTGGGGGAGCACGCCGCTCGCCCGATCGCTCCTGCCGGCGTGCCGCCAGGCCCGAAGATCGAGGCGTTCCAGGAGGAGGGCACCATGTACTTCCTTCCGGTCCTCGACGAAGACGCGTCGACGCGGAAGGCCCGCGAGCTCTCCCCCGCGCCCGTCGTTCCGGCTGTCGAGGCCTTCCAGAACGAGGGCGGCGCGACCTATTTCCTGCCAACCCGCTGAGCGCGGGTGCGCCCACAAGCCGAGGGGCCCCGAATCGTGGAACAGCACGGATTGGGGGCCCCCACCACCAGGCGGCGGGCCGCCAAAGGCGGGTCTAAGACATCAGCCCCAGCGCCCGCGCCGCGACGACGAACCCCCAGCCGAAGGCGAATGCGCCGGGGAACGTCAAGACCCAGGCGACGACGATGCGCCCGGCCGTCTGCCACTTCACGCGGCGCGGGTTGCGGACCGAGCCGACGCCGATGATCGCGCCGTTGATCGCGTGGGTGGTGCTGATCGGCACGCCGAGGCGCGTCGCGACTTCGATGACCGTGCCGGCCGCGGTCTCGGCGGCGAAGCCCTCGATCGGCCGCAGATCGGTCAGGTGGAAGCCCATCGTCCGGATGATCCGCCAGCCACCGGCCGCGGTCCCCACCGCCATCGCCAGCGCACACGTCCCGATCACCCACAGCGGCACGTAGAACTCGGAGCCGAGTGCGCCGTAGGTGAAGAGCGCCAGGGCGATCACGCCCATCGTCTTCTGCCCGTCGTTCGAGCCGTGGCTGAACGCCATGTAGACCGAGGACAGGAGCTGGAGTCGGCCGAACGTCGCGCTCACCCACGACGGCGTCTGCCGGTGTGAGAGCCAGTAGACGGCGACCAGCACCAGCGCCGCCGCGGCCATCGCGATCAGCGGCGAGTAGAAGATGCCGATGCCAGTCTTGGTCACGCCATCCAGCACGACGACCTTCAACCCGGCCGTCGCCACGCCGGCGCCGAGCACGCCGAACAGCAGCGCGTGGCTCGAGCTGGTCGGGATGCCGAAGTACCAGGTGATCAGGTCCCAGACGATCGCGGCGAGCAGGCCGGCGACGACCGTCGCCTGCGTCACCGCGGTCGGGTCGACGATGCCCTTGCCGACGGTCGTCGCGACGGCCGTGCCCGACACAGCGCCGAGGAAGTTCAGCGCGCCGGCCATAAGAACGGCCGTCAGCGGCGGCAGCACGCGCGTCGCGATCACCGTCGCCACCGCGTTGGCGGCGTCGTGGAAGCCGTTGACGAACTCGAAGGCCAGGCCCAGCACGACGACCAGCAGGAGGAGGAAGTACGGCGTGTCCAGCGTAGACTCCGGGCGAGCGCGCAGGGGCCCACACCCCAGGCGTCCGCCATGGTAGCCGGTCAGCCGCCGCCGACCGAGGGTATCCGCTCGACCCCGCGGACGTCGCTGGATCCGCCGCCGGCACGCCGCCGCACTCAGTGCTCCGCACCCCAGAACAGACACGCGTCGCGCCCGACATCGGCGCGCCGCGTCGAGCGCCGCCAGCGGTTGCCCGCCGGCCGATCCCGACCTCCGCACCCGCCGGGTGGTGGTGCTCGGCGAACGCATCCACGCGCAAGGACAGCGCCGGCCGCGCCGGCGCGCCGACCGACCGCTACGTCGCGCGGCGCGTCCCCGGGGGTTTGAGCTGGTAGCCGGTCCCCCGCGCGGTGTGGAGGTAGACGGGCGCGTCGGGGCTCGGCTCGAGGTGCCGGCGCAGGCGGCGGACGTGGACGTCGACCGTGCGTGTGCCGCCGTCGAGCTCGTCGCTCCAAACGTTCGCGAGCAACTGCGAGCGGGTCAACACGACGCCGGCGTTGCGCGCCATGTAGGCGAGCAGGTCGAACTCGCGGCGCCGCAGGGGCAGCGCCCGGCCGTCGAGCGAGGCGCGACGCCCGTCCAGGTCGATCCGCAGCCCACCGACGACCAGCTCCTCTCGCACTGCCGATGGCCGCTCGACCGCGCCGGCACGCACGATCGCGGCGCGCCGCAGCTGGGCACGGACACGGGCGATCAGCTCGCGCAGGCTGAACGGCTTGGCCACGTAGTCGTCGGCGCCGACCTCGAGGCCGACGACGCGGTCGACGGGGTCGTCGCGCGCAGTGAGCATGACGACCGGCGCCTGGGTGTGCGACCGCATCCGGCGGCAGACTTCGAAACCGTCGAGGCCGGGCAGCATCACGTCGAGCAGGACGAGATCGGGCGGATCGCGCCGCACGTGCGCGATCGCCGAGGAGCCGTCGGCCGCGGTCGTGACGCGGAACCCGGCGCGGCCCAGCGAGTAGCTGAGCGAGGCGCGCAGGCTCGGCTCGTCGTCGACCAGCAGGATTTGTTCCGCCACCGGGTAGAGGCTAGACGGCGGCCGTAAACCGGCGGTTAACGACGGTTAAAGCCGGTTAACGGCGCGACCTGCCCCGTGACGTTAATGCCCAGGTTACCGGTGGGCCGCACGATTGCCAGCGTGCCCTAGGAGGCGCGCCGTGGAGCAGATGGTGCGAGCGTTGTGGCCCGAGGCACCGGTCGCCGAGGCGGCCGAGAGCGGCCGCTGGGTGCGCCTGCGCGTCGACCGTGTGACCTCGATCTACGTGCAGCGGTACGCCTGGGACGAAGACACCCGGCCCGACTTCATCGTCGCCGTGCCGACCGAGGACGACGAACGGCCCGTCGCGCTGCGTCGCTACGGGGATCTGGCGGAGGCTCTCCACGCCGTCCGAGATCTCTGCGAGTCGCGGCTCGCGACGTAGCGGGG
>DASRFH010000197.1:0-7253 GCA_035651675.1 Chloroflexota bacterium
AGCGCGGCCTCGGCGAGCCGGTGGACGATCGTCGGGTCGGTCATCAGCTCGCGCTGGACGACCTTGCGGGCGATCCGTGTGGCCAGCCGGACGACCTCTGCCTCGGCGTTGTGCAGCAGCTCGCGCCGGTCGACCGCCGCGCTGATCGCGAGACGCGTCACGTGGGCGACCTTCTCCGCGGTCAGTTCCTCGACCCTGGCGAGCCCTTCGGCGCGGCCGGCGTCGTAGCCGGCCACGTGGCCGGCCGCCTCCGCCTCGTCCCTGATCCTGTCGACGTCGGCTTCTGCCGCCGCCTTCAACGCCTCGGCCTGCAAGCGCGCCGACTCGAGGGTCGATTTGGCCTCGTCGGTCAGCTCCCCGGCCTCGCGTCGGGCGGCGGCGAGGAGCTGCTCGGCCTGCTCCTGCGCCTCGAGCAGCAGCCGCTCCGCCTGCGCCAGCTTCTCCTGCACGACCTCCTCGAGGGGGTGCGGACCGACAGGCTCGGGGGCCGGCGGCTCGGGCGGCCACGGCGAGGCCGCCGCGGGTGGCGGCTCCGGCTCCGCGACCGGCACCGGCGGTGGCGGCGGTGGCGGCGGGCGGCGCACGTCGCGATGCTCGGGCGTCGGATCGGGTTCGCCGATCAGGACGGGCTGATCGACGACCGGCATGCCACGAAGGACCCCCACTTAGAGCCACTCCACCGAGAGCTCCCTCACCCTATCCCTTTCCAGAGGGGCAAGGACATGGGGACGGCATCAGACGAAGACGTCCTGGCGACCGCGCGGCACGACGATCTCCTCGCTCTCCTGGAGTCTACGCGCCGCCTCGACGATTTTCGCCTGCGCCTCCTCGACCAGCCGGAGCCGAACGGGCCCGAAGCGGTCGATGTCCTCGGCGAGCGATTGGCGGGCCCGGCTCGAGAGGTTGCGGAAGATGCGCGCGCGGACCTCGTCCGAGGCGCCGCGCAGCGCGATCGCCAGGTCCTTCTGGTCAACCTCGCGGATCAGCCGCTGGATCGAGCGGTCGTCGAGGATCGCAATATCCTGGAACGTGAACATCCGATCGCGCAGCTCCTGCGCGAGGTCGGGATCTGCCTCGCCGATCGCTTCGAGGATAGAGCGCTCGGTCTGAGAGTCGCAGGTATTGAGCACCTCGACCAGGTAGTCCAGGCCGCCGGCCGGCCGCAGGTGGTCGTGCGAGAAGTGCCGAAGCTTGCGACGCATGGCCTCCTCGACACCTCTCACCACCTCCGGGTCGGTGTGAGCGGTATGCGCCAGACGGATCGCCACCTCGACCTGTTGGTCGCGCGGCAGGCCGGCCAGGATCTCCCCCGCGAGCTGCGGCGCCATATGACCTAGCGCTAGCGCCACCGTCTGTGGGTGCTCGGCCTGGAAGTAGTTGACGATCTGGCCGATGTCGGCGCTCTTAACGAAATCGAATGCCCGGCCCTTGCCGGCGCCGACGCGGGTGAGGACGTCCTGCGCCTTCCGAGTCCCGAGCGAGCGCGCCAGGATGTCGCGCGCGTATTCGGTGCCCACCCATCCAGTGCCGGGTGCATGCGCCGCCTGGTAGCAGCGCTCGAGCACGTCGTCGCGCTCCTCCTCGGGCAGGTGGTCCATCGCCACGATCTCGCGAGTGATCGCCTCGATCTGCTCCTCGCGCAGGCTCTTGAGGAGCGGCGCGGCGAGGTCGCCGCCCAGGGTGACGATGAGGATCGCCGCCTTCCGCGCCCCGCTGCGCGTAGTGGTGTCCATAGCCGCCGCGACCATCTACGAGCGCGCCTCCTCTTCTTCCTCGAGCCAGGTCTTGATGAGGTCGGCGAGCGCCTCGGGGTTGTTGCGCGCCAGGTTGAACACCTGCTCCTCGAGGGCCTGGCGGCGCTCCTGCGCCTCGCGCAGCCGCTCCTCCATCTCGCGGATGCGCTCCTCCTCCGGTGACGCGATCTCGGGGATCTCGATCGGAGCCTCCAATTCCTCGAGCATCTCGGGGGCGGGTAGCTCCTCCTCTGGCTCTTCCTCCTCCTCGGGCTCCTCGAGGCCCTCTTCCCCGTACGCTTCCCCGTACTCGTCGTAGCCCTCGCCTTCCTCGCCCTCGTAGGGGACGAGGCCGGGCTCCGTGCCGGGCACGGTCCCTGGAAGCGGCTGCGGGCCGACCACCGTCGAGCTGACGGTCGGGCGGGCCAGCATCGAGCGCAGGAACAGGAGAACGAACAGGGAGATCAGGACGGCCGCCCCGACCTTCGCCATGTTGTAGTAGAACTCGAGCTGCGCGGCTTCCTGCATCTGGCGCCTCTGCTGGTCCTGGAGAGTACGATCGAACGGCATCGAGGCGACCGTGACGACGTCGCCGCGCTCGGGCTTGATGCCCGCCTGCGCCGCAACTAGCCGCTCGATCGCCTGCACCTGGATCTCCTCGAGCGGACCGTCGAGCAGCACGCCGACCGTCAGCCGTTCGATCGAGCCGGGCGTCTTGGTGAGCTTCTCGGTCGTCTTCGAGATCTCGTAGTTCGTGATCGTGTTCGCGTTTTCGTAGGCGATCGGCGCGCCCGGCACCGCGAGGTTGGCGGCTGCCTGGGCGCCCGCGCCGACGTTCGAGGCGGTACCGGGAACGCCCGCCGGCAGCGCCGCCGGCGGGCCGGCGAACTTCTCGGTCGTCGTCTGCTGCGACCGCACGACGTTCGGGCGCGCGTCCGGCACGGTGGCCGGGGGCACGAAATACTCGCTGTCCTGGCTGACCTGATCCCAGTTCAGCGTCGCGTTGACGTGGACGACCGCCTTGTTCGGGCCGAGCGCCTTCTCCAGAACCGCGGTCAAATCCTTGGACATCTTGTCCTCGATGTCCCTCTGGAAGTCCCGCTGCTGCTGGGTCATCTGCGGGTTTGCCTTCTGCTTGTCGAGCTGGGCAACCATCGCCGTCAGGTCGGTGCCGTTCGTGTCGACGACCGTGACGTTCTCGGGCTTGAGCCCTTCGACCGACCGTGCGAGCAGGAACTGGATCGACTTGACCTGCTCGGGCGTGAGCTGCTTGATCGGCTCGAGGCCGTTCTGTTTCATCTTGACCACGACCGCCGCCGTCGGGTCCTTCTGCTGCGAAGTGAGCAGCTTGTCCTGCGGCATCACCAGCCGCACCTGCGCCGAGTCGATGTTGTCGAGCTTCGCGATTGTGCGGCTGAGCTCGCCCTCCATCGCCCTCTGCAGGTTCACGCGCTGGCTGAACTCGGTCATCCCGAGCGTCGCGAGCCCGCTCTGGTTGAAGATCTCCCAGCCGATCGTTCCCCCTTGCGGGAGGCCGGCCGCGGCCATCTGCAGCTTGACCTCCTGCGCCTGGGCAGCCGGCACCTTGATGGTCGTGCCGTTGTCGGCCAGCTCGTACGGGATCTTGCTGTCCTTGAGCTTCTGGGTGATCTGCGCGGCATCGTTGGGGGTGAGCTGGCGGAAGGCGACGACCATTTCCGGCTGCTGCGCGAACAGCAGCAGCACCCCGACGACGGCGACCGCCGCGACGGCGGCGCCGACGATCGCGATCTGCTGGATGCGCGGGAGGCCCAGGAACAGCGTCCGCAGCGACGCGAAGAACGCGCGAATGCGATCCATCTACGCCGTCCCTACTTCCCGATGTCCAGCGCGCGCTGGGCCATCGCCTTGACGGCGTTGAATACCGTGACGTTCGCTTCGTAGGACCGCGTAGCCGAGAGCATGTCCGTCATCTCGGTCACGACGTTCACGTTGGGATACTCGACGTAGCCGTCCGGGTTCGCGTCCGGGTTGGTCGGGTCGTAGACCCTGCGCGTCGGCGCTTTATCTTCGACGATCGCGACTGGCTGGACGCCCTCAGTCTCGAGCCCCGGGACGGTCCCGTTCTTTACGTCTCCGCGGAGCAGGTTGAAGAACGGCACCCGCCCCACGGTCTTCGGCGAGAAGACCACTTCCTGCCGGCGATAGGCGCCGCCCTCGGCGGTGCGGGTGGTCTCGGCGTTGGCGATGTTGTTCGAGATGACGTCCATGCGCAGCCGCTGCGCAGTGAGGCCGCTCGCGCTGGTCCGCATCGCGGAGAAGATGCTCATGTGGAGGCCAACTCCGAAGCCTGGTGGGCTGGCTCCATCGTATCGGCCAACCTGCGCCGCTCTGAACCAGTGGAACCCCTATGTTGCCGCGGGTGCCAACCCTAATCCCTTACGCCGTCCTTACGCCATCGTCCGTAAGGCGTCTACGACGGGCGACGCACCGTCGTCGCGGATCAGCGCATGCTTTTCCCATTGTGGGTCGTGGCCACCGCCGGCTTTGTTCGCCAGCACCCACAGTGTGTTCGCGAAGAAGTACGGCTCGTGGTCGCGCGCCATGTACTTCATGTCGGACACGTCGTCTTGCCAGTTGCCGGCGGTTGTACCGCCTTCCGTGCCGATGATCGGCAAGCTGCGCCCTAAGACGCCGCGAGCGATCGCGTCGTAATCGCGGAACGCGGAAAACCCCGAGCCATCGTGGCGCACGTAGTTGTGCAGTGCGATCCAGCCGCGGTCGAGCACGTCGAGCGCCCTACGCGCCTTCAGGCCCTCCAGCGCGGCGCGCAAGAACCGGCGATCGTCGACGTCGCCGTTCGGCGCCATCGGCGCGAGACCAGGAAGGCCACCCGCCGCGGCGACAGCGCGCGCGGCCGGGATCCACCCGTCGAGGAAGCGGTCGACGTCGGGGGCGGCGCCACCGTTCTCGTCGCGAAGATTCGGCTCGTTGCCGATCTGGAAGTAGTGGACGCCCAGTCCCGTGTAGTGCCTGACCATCCCTTCGACGTCGCCCGGGACGGCGCCGACTCCCGGCGTGTAGATCCGCATCACGGGCTCGATCCCCGCGGCGACGAGCTTCTTCACCAGGTAGTCGTTCGCACCGACGTTCGCCGCGTCGTTCAAGAAGACGACCCAGCTTGCGTGCATTTGCTTCGCCTGCTCGACGAACCGATCGACGGCCTCGGGCGATTGGGACGTGGTCGGTATCCAGTGCAGACCGCGGCCGTTGTCGTGGAGCGGGCGGGGGTAGGCGCCCAGGTCGAGCGCGTCGCGGCTGCCGGTCGACGGCACCGCCTCCGGCATCGACGGCGCGGATGGCACGCCACGCACGGAGCGGACCGGTCCAGTCGGCGTCACGTGGTGGCGGGCGGTCCGTACGTAGCTTCCCGGCGGACGGATCGTCGGCTGGGCATACCGCGCGTGCGCCACGGTCGCCCAGTCGTCGTGCACGGGAATGGGGTTCGTGGCCACGCGCTGGCGCACCTGGCGCCGCTCGGCTACCCGGCCGTGGGCGGCGCTCAAGTGCGCGGCGAAGCCAGGGGCCGGCTTGCCGCCCGCCTTCGGCCGCGCGCTCGGCACGACGGGCTGCCGGGCCGCGTGCGCGACGAACGGAAGCACAGGCGCAGTCTAAGAACGGCCGGAAGCACGAGGTATCCGGCGTTCCCCTAATCGCCCCCTACGCAGATCGAATGGCGGGGCGAGGAGGCGGTGGGCGGGGGCGAGCTGAGTGGTCGGCGCTACGCGAATGGAACGACGGCGGCGTTGCGGCTGTAGGCGCTGAGCGCCCGTCGGCCAACCGCCATGTCGCTCAGCCCCCCGCGCGCCTCTTCGATCTTGGCCGTCAGGAGGCGCTCGGTCTCCTGGTCGACGCCGAGGATGTCGCGGATCAGGTCGCCGGCACGGTTTTGGTCGACGGCGTCGAGCTCCTGCTGGACTGTTTCGGCTTTGGCGAGCAGCCGCTCGCGCTCCTGGAGCAGCCAGTAGAAGCGATCCAGGTCGTCGGCGGCGACGGCGTCGCGCTGCGCCAACGCGGTGCGGCGGATCGCCTCGTACAGGCCAACGCGGAACGCGACTGGCCGGACCTCGGGCGCTGGCGCGTCGAGCTGCTCGATCAAGGGGGCACACCTCTCTCAGGCGGTCTGGGGAGGGTTATCGGCAGGTTCTTACACGCTCTTTAGGGGGCCAATTCGGGCTCCCCCAAGTGGGCTAGGCCGCCGCCCCTGCCCGCATCCCCTTGAACTTCGTCCCCCCGATCGCCTGCTCCCAGGCGGGCAGGAGCTCCTTCAGCAGGCCGATCACGTCGTCGATCATCCGCACGTCCTTTCGGACGTTCGCCTGCACCAGGTGCCGATGCATGAACTCGTACAGATCGAACAGGTTCCGCGCGACTGGACCAGCCGCGACGTCCACGCTCACCATCAGCTCCAGGACGATCTCCTGGGCCCGCAGCAGCGTCTCGTTCGCACCGCCGATGTCCTTCGCATCGATCTTCTTCTTGGCGAGGTTCAGGAAGCGGATCGCGCCGTTGTACATCATGAGCACGAGCTCGCCGGGCGAGGCCGTTTCGGCCTGCATGCGCTGGTACTGCTCGTAAGCGTTCGTCATCGGTTCTGGGTTCCTCCGCGCGTCGGTCTTACTTGCCGGTGCCGCTCGAGCCGGTACTGGAGCCGCTCGAGAACAGCCCGGCGAGCTGCGACTGCAGTTGCGCTCCTTGCGACTGCAGCTGTGAGAGCGTCGCCTCCATCTGCGCGAACTGCGCCTGGAGGTGCTGGCGCTTCTGGTCGAGCCGATCCTGGTCGTCGGAGATCTGCTGCGTGAGGTCCTTCTCGCGCGCGTTGGCCGCGTCGGTCATGGACTGGATGATCCCGCCGGGCAGCGTCGCGGCGTCGACGTAGGTGCGCAGCCCGGTGAAGACGCCGGTGGCAGCTCCGGATGAGTCCAGCAGGTCGTAGACGGCCTGGGGGTTGTTCGACATCGCCTGGGTGAACTTGCCTTCGTCGATCACGAGGTCGTTCGTCGTGCCGACCGCCGACCCAACCGGACCGGTCGTCACACCCAGGTCGGCGAGTGATTGGTACGGACCGGTGAGGCCGGAAACCATGCCCGTGGCCATCTGCCGCAGCCGATCGGCGAGGAGCTGGACCGAGAAATCGCCCTGGAAGGCGCCGGGGTTGCCGTTCGCGTCGGCCTTCTGGTTGGTGCGGATGTAGTCGGTCACGTCGTTGAAGGCCGCGACGAAGTCCTTCATCGCCTGGAGCGGCCCGGCCGTATCCTGTGCGATGGTCACCGTGACCGGCGTCGCGCTCTGCTGGAGCAGGTTGATCGTGACGCCGGGGACGACGCCGGCGATCGTGTTCGACGTGCTCGTCTGGACAGCGCCGCCGGCGACGGTGTCGATGCTGTACTGCGCGTTGTTGCCGAGCTGTTCGGTGGCGCCGGCAGCGTTCGTGAGGCCCAGTGCCGCGCCAAGGTTGCCACTCGTGTCGACCACCGAGAT
>DASRFH010000198.1:0-13518 GCA_035651675.1 Chloroflexota bacterium
GGCAGGGGGTGAGGGTTACCTAATGGACTTCGACTTCTCCCAGGATCAGGTCGCCCTCCGCGACCTGGCCCGCGAGTTCCTCGGCCGCGAGGCGGCCATCCCGAAGCTGCGCGCCGTCGTCGAGACGCCCGAGGGCTACGACCGCGATGTCTGGCGGCGCATGGGCGAGCTCGGCCTCCAGGGCATCCCGATCGCCGAGCAGTACGGCGGGATGGGCATGGGTATGGTCGAGCTCGCACTCGTCATGGAGGAGATCGGCCGCCACGCCTACGCCGGGCCGTTCTTCTCGACCGTCGTCCTGGCCGCCTCACTGATCGAGGCGGCCGGCTCCGAGGAACAGAAGCGGCGGTGGCTGCCGAAGATCGCCAGCGGCGACCTCACCGCGACCGTCGCCTTCGCCGAGCGCGACCCGGCGCCGGACGTCGACTTGCTCCGGACCACGATCGCCGGAGGCCGGGTGAACGGCGAGAAGCGCTTCGTTCCGCACGCCGCGACCGCCGATCTGATCCTGGTCGTGGGGGAAGGCGGCACGCTGGCCGCGCTCGAGAAGGGTGTCTCAGGTGTCTCCGTCGAGCCGGTCGAAACGATGGACCCGGCCCAGCGCGACGCGACGGTCCGCTTCGACGGGGCGGCCGGCGAGGTGCTGCCGGGCGGGCGCGCGGCAGTCGAGCGCATGCTGCGCCGGGCGGCGGTCGCGGCGTCGGCCGAGATGCTCGGCGCCGCGCGCCGGTCGATGCAGATGAGCGTCGACTACTCGAAGACGCGCGAGCAGTTCGGCCAGCCGATCGGCTCGTTTCAGGCAGTCAAGCACATGTGCGCCGAGATGCTCGACGAGGTCGAGCACTCGTACGCGGCGACCTACTACGCAGCCTGGGCGCTCGACGCCGGCGCGCCGGACGCCGACCTGGCCGCGTCGGTCGCCAAGTCGTTCGTGTCGGAGTCGGCCCGCAAGGTGTGCGGCGACGCGATCCAGGTGCACGGCGGCATCGGCTTCACCTGGGAGTTCGACCTGCACTTCTTCTTCAAGCGCGCCAAGCACCACGAGGTGCGCTGGGGCGACGCCGACTACCACCGCGAGCGCGTCTACCAGCTCTGGACCGCCCAACAAGAGGCCGAGAAGAAGGAGCTGGTGCATGCGTGAGCCGGGGCAACGGAGGGATCGGGGGTGAGGGCACCTTATGCCTGAGACGGGCACGATCAGAAGCGTCGAGGAGCTGAAGGCCCTGGTCGGCAGAGAGACCGGCCTCGGGCAGTGGGTCACGATCACGCAGGAACAGGTCGACAGGTTCGCCGACCTGACCGGCGACCACCAGTACATCCACGTCGACCCGGAGCGGGCCGCCAGGACGCCGTTCGGCGGGACGATCGCCCACGGCTACCTGACGCTCTCGCTCCAGCCGCTGCTCGGCAAGGACCGCGAGGGGATCAAGCTGGAGCTCCCGGCGAAGATGGCCGTGAACATGGGCACCAACCGCGTCCGCTTCCCGGGGCCGGTCCGCGTCGGCAAGCGGATCAGGCTCCGCACCAGGCTGAAGAGCGTGGAGGAGGGCCCGAACTACGTCGAGATCGTCAACGAGCAGACAGTCGAGGTCGAGGGGCAGGAGCGGCCGGGCATGGTCGCCGAGACCGTGAGCCGGATCTACTTGTAGATGACGGACGGGCGCGGCGACGTACTCACCCTCAACCTCTCTCGGGGGGAGAGGGGGCGGGAGCTATGGGACGACGCCTTCTTCCAGGCGATGGACCGGGTGCTGAAGCCGGCGTCCTTCGCCGTGGTCGGCGCGTCCCCGAATCCGAGCTTCGTCTCCGGCATCTTCAACAACGCCATCAGCCACGGCTTCCCCGGCAACGTCTACGCGGTCAACCCGAACTACAAGGAAGTGTCGGGACGGCCCTGCTACCCGAGCCTTCGCGACGTGCCCGAGCCGGTCGACCACGTCGTGGTCGGCATACCCGGTCGGCTGCTGCCGAGGGTGATGGCGGACGCCGAGGCGAACGGCGCCAGGTGCCTGAACGTCGTCTCGAGCGGCTTCGCCGAGCTGGCCGGCGAGGAGGGGCTCCAGCGCCAACGCGAGCTCCAGAGCTGGTCGCGGAGGACCGGCATCCGGGTGGTCGGTCCGAACTGCCTCGGGCTCATCTCGAAGGTCGGCAGGCTCCACGCGCTGCCGGGCTGGTACGACAACGTCGACCTGGGTCCGGTCGCGATCGTCCTGCAGAGCGGCCAGATGGCGAGCTCGATCGCGACGCCGCTCGGGGCGCGCGGCATCGGCTTCTCGTACATCGTCTCGTCGGGCAACGAGGCCGACCTCGAAGCGTCGGACTTCATGCGCTACTACCTCGACGACCCGAACGTCCGCGTGATCGGCGCGTACGTCGAGCAGTTCCGGACCGCCGCCAAGCTGATCGAGGTGGCCGAGCTTGCCGCCGAGCGGCGCAAGCCGATCGTCGTCCTCAAGATCGGCAGGTCGGAGGCCGCCAGGGTCGCGGCCCGCGCCCACACCGGCGCGCTCGCCGGCTCCGACCGCGTGCTCGACGCCGTTTTCCGGCAGCACGGCATCCACCGCGTCGCCTCCGTGGACGAGATGCTCGAGGCGCTCGCGCTCTTCCTGACGCCGCGGCTGCCGAAGGGCGACGGCGTAGCGGCGATCTTCGTCTCGGGCGGTGCGGTCGGGATGAGCTGCGACCTCGCCGAGGCGACCGGCCTGAGCTTCCCGAAGCTCCAGGACGCGACGATGGAGCGGCTGCGCGCCTGTGTCCCCGAGTACGGCACGGTCGGCAACCCGCTCGATATCACCGGCCAGGGGGTGTTCGACGCGCCGATCGTCGAGGGCTCGATCGCCGCGCTGGCCGAGGACCCGAACGTCCACACGATCCTGTGGGGGCGCGGCTTCCCGTCGCGGCTCGACAAGCAGGTCGCCGCCGGGCGCGCCCTGACCGACGCGGTGCAGAAGTACCCGGACAAGCTGTTCCTGGTCTTCGCGCTCGCCGGCGGCACCTTCTTCCCGCAGCAGTCGCCACTCGTGCCGGTCAAGGAGCCGATCGCCGAGCTCGGCGGCGTGCCGTTCCTGCAGGGCACCGAGTACGTCTACAAGGCGGTGGCGGCGCTGAACCGCTACGCCGCGTTCCAGCGGCGCCGCGCGTCCGGAGCGAAGGCGACGAGGGTCACGCCCGAGGAGACGGCCGAGCGCGCCCGCGCCTTCCTCGGGGCACACGTCGATCGCACTGGCGCGTTGACGGAGCGCGAGGGGAAGCAACTCCTCGCGCTCTACGGCATCCCGGTCACGCGCGAGGCGCTCGCGACGACGCGCGAGGGTGCGATCGAGGCGGCCGCGAGGCTCGGCGGCCGGGTCGCGATGAAGGTGGAATCGCCCGACATCGCGCACAAGACCGAGGCGAACGCCGTGCGCCTCGGCGTCGAGGGCGACGAGGCGGTCGCCGCCGCGTTCGACGAGATCGTCGCCGACGCGCGCGCCTACGCGCCCGCCGCCCACGTGCGCGGCGTGCTGGTCCAGCAGATGGTCGGCGGCGGCGTCGAGACCATCCTGGGGGTGTCGCGCGATCCCGACTACGGCCCGTGCGTCGCCTTCGGGCTCGGCGGCGTCCTGGTCGAGGTGCTCGACGACGTGTCGCTGCGCCTGCCGCCGTTCGACCGCGACGACGCGCAGGCGATGGTCGACGGCCTGCGCGGCCGCAAGATCCTGGATGGCGTGCGCGGCGCGCCGCCGGTCGACGTCGGCGCGGCGGTCGACGCGATCCTCCGCCTGGCCGACCTGGCGGCCGACGTCGGCGACCTCGTCGCCGAGATCGACGTCAACCCGTTCGTCGTGCTGCCGAAAGGCGGCGTGGCGGTGGACTGCCTGGTCGTGGGCTGTCACCCCGGGGAGCAGAGCGGCGAGGGATCCCAACCGTCGCGGCCGGACCCGACCGCCGGGGGTCGACGCAATGCGCTCGGAGAGCACCCGGATTCCTCGCTCCACTCGGAATAACAGGCGATTAGCGACGAGGAGAGGCGACTTGGGCACGATGATGCAGGGGCGCGCCGCGGTCGTCACGGGCGCGGGCCGGGGGATCGGTCGTGGGATCGCGCTCGAGCTGGCCCGGCAGGGCGCCGCGGTCGTGGTCGGCGACGTCGGCGCCTCGCTCTCGGGCGAGGGCAGGGACACCCAGCCGGCCCAACAGGTCGTCGACGAGATCAAGGCCGCCGGCGGCGAGGCGATCGCCCACTACGGCGACGTCTCCGACTTCGAGCAGGGCGCCGACCTCGTCGAGACGTGCGTCAAGCAGTACGGGAAGATCGACGCGGTCGTGAACTGTGCCGGGATCTTGCGCGACCGGATGATCTTCAACATGACCGAGGAGGAGTGGGACGCGGTCATCTCCGTCCACCTCAAGGGCACCTTCAACGTCACGCGCCAGGCCTCGATCCGCATGCGCGAGGCCGGCTACGGGCGGATCGTCTCGATGTCCTCGACGTCGGCGCTCGGCGCGGCCGGCCAGCCGAACTACGCCGCGGCGAAGGCCGGGATCATGGGGCTCATGTGGTCGTGCGCCAACGGTCTCAAGAAGTACAACGTGACTGCCAACTCGATCATGCCGTCCGGCGCGACGCGCATGATCGACTCGACGCCGCGCGGCCGGCAGGTCTTCGAGGAGACCGGCAAGTGGCCGAGCGAGATGGCGGTGGGCACCGAGCGCGACCCCGACAACGTCGCGCCGCTCGCCGTCTACCTTTGCTCGGAGGCGTCGGCCGGCGTCAACGGCCAGGTGTTCGCCTCGGTTGGCTACCAGATCGTGCGGATGGAGATGCCGCGCTTCGTCCGCGCGCTTCGCGGCAGGCGGCGCTGGCAGCCGGAGGAGATCGCCGAGTGGTTCCCCAGGACCCTGGGCGACGGCGGGCTCGTCGAGCCCCCGACGGCCGGCGGGTTCGGCGAGAAGCTGCGCGCGATGAGCGACGAGGAGTTCACCCAGTTGGCGGACGGCGTACTGTACTGGCGGGCCAGGGGTGTGTAAGAGGATGATGCTGTCGTTCCGAGCGGAGCAGGGGACCTCGGCCGCCACAGCCGGTGCCTGGCGTGGGCGGTCGCCGAGGCGGGCAAGGAGCCGCGTCGCCGCGCTGCTCGGAACGATAGGAGATGCTCGTGCCTAACCCCCTCTCAGGCCGCGCCGCGATCGTCGGCGTGGCCGAGTCCGACCAGATCGGCCAGGTGCCCGACAAGTCGGCGATCCAGCTCCACGCCGAGGCGGCGCTGAACGCGCTCGACGACGCCGGGCTGAAGCTCTCCGACGTCGACGCGATGTTCACGGCCGGCTTTTCGACGCCCGAGGTCGCCGAGTACCTCGGCGTCGTTCCGCGCTACACCGACAACACCAGCGTCGGCGGCTCGTCGTTCGTCATCCACGTCGGCCACGCGGCCAACGCGATCGCGAACGGGCTCTGCTCGGTTGCGCTGATCACACACGGCGAAAGCGGTCGCTCACGCGTCGGCATGCGCTCGATCACGCCGCAGCCGAACACGATCCCGGGCCAGTACGAGGCGCCGTGGGGGATGCCATCGCCCGTTGGCGCCTACGCCATGGCCTGCACCCGCCATATGCACCAGTACGGCACCACCAAGGAGCAGCTCGCCGAGATCGCGGTCGCGACGCGCAAGTGGGCGTCGATGAACCCGAAGGCGTACATGCGCGACCCGATCGAGATCGCCGACGTGCTGAGCTCGCGCCTCATCTGCTGGCCGTTCAACCTGCTCGACTGCTGCCTGGTCACCGACGCGGGCGGCGCGGTCGTGTTGACGAGCACAGAGCGGGCGCGCGATCTGAAGCGGAAGCCGGTCAAGGTGATGGGCTGGGGCGAAGCGCACGACCACCAGATCATCTCCCAGATGCCCAACCTGACGGCCGGCCCGGCACAATACTCGGGCAAGCGGGCGTTCGAGATGGCCGGCGTCAGCCACGCCGACGTCGACGTCGCCGAGATCTACGACTCGTTCACCTACACGGTGTTGCTGACGCTCGAGGACCTCGGGTTCTGCAAGAAGGGCGAGGGGGGGCCGTTCGTCTCCGGGCAGCGGACCGCGCCGGGCGGTCCGTTCCCGATGAACACACACGGCGGCGGGCTCTCGTACACGCACCCGGGGATGTACGGCATCTTCGCGGTGATCGAGGGCACCCGCCAGCTCCGCCACGACTACGAGGGCACGCCCCGGCAGGTGCAGGGCGCCGAGATCGGCCTGGTCCATGGGACGGGCGGCGTCCTCTCGGCCACCGGGACCGTGATCCTGGCGAGGGATTGAGATGAGCGAGCCGCGACCACCGCAACCCAAGCCGCTGCCGCAGCCGGAGCCACTCGCAAAGCCGTACTGGGATTCGCTGAACGCCGGCGCGTTGCAGCTCCAGCGCTGCGACCGCTGCGAGCGCTTCGTCTTCTATCCGCGCGCGCTCTGCCCGCACTGCGGCAGTCGTGCGCTGACCTGGCGGCGAGTGAGCGGTCGGGGCCGGCTGCACACGTTCTGCATCCCGTACCGCCACCCGAGCCCGGCGTTCCAACCGGACCTGCCGTACGTCGTCGCCCAGGTCGAGCTCGACGAAGGTGCGCGGATGATGACGAACCTGGTCGGCGTCGAGCCCGACCCGGCGAGGCTGATGCCGTTGATCGACAAGCCAGTCGAGATCGTCTACGAGAAGGTGAACGACCAGATCACCCTGCCCAAGTTCCGGCCCGTTTGAGAATCGGGCTGGCGGCGGATTCGCATGGGGACTGGCGAGCGCTCGACGCCTGGGCCGCCAGGTATCGGCTCGAGCTGGTGGTGCACTGCGGCGACGCGCACGGGACCGACACGGACGGCGTGCCCGTGCTCTCGGCTCGCGGGAACCACGAGCAGCACGTCGAGCGCGCAGCGCGGCCGACGTTCGTGCCGGACTACAGCGTGCGCGAGATCGGCGGCATGCGGTGGCTGTTCCTCGGCTGCAACTCGGTCGGCGGCGGGGTGGCCGCGCCGCCGACCGAGCTCCCCGAGGCCGACGTGCTGGTCAGCCACGAGGCGCCGTTCAACCCGCGCATGGGCTGGGAAGGACACCCGATCGTGCGGCAGGTCGTCGAGCGGCTCACGCCTCGCTGGTGCTTCAGCGGCCACTGGCACCACGAGGCGAAAGGGCGGGTTGGGCAGACGGAGTGTTTCGCGCTCGGACACGAGCCACACGGCTGGCTAGTCGCGGAGGTGGCCGACGGCGAGTTGGAGTTGAGGATGTAGGGCATCGTGTCGTTCCGAGCGGAGCGGATTCTCGGCCGCGGCGTCGAGCGCAGGCGCGGGGGTGGTCCGCGCCACGGTTGGCGTCCCTGGTCGCTCCGTTCCTCGGGATGACGTCACAGCGAGGGAGGAAAGCTTATGTCGCGTGACGCCGTGGTCGTCGCGGGTGTTCGTACCGCGGTTGCCCGCGAAGCGGGCGCCCTCAAGGACCTGGAGCCGGGCATCTTCGGCGGCGCCGTGATCAGGGCCGCGCTCGATCGGGCCGGCGTCGAGCCTGGCGCTGTGGACGACGTCATCTTCGGCAACGTGCTGGGGGGCGGCGGGAACATCGCTCGCCTGAGCTTGCTCGAGGCTGGCTGCCCGATCGAAGTGCCCGGCATGACCGTCGACCGGCAGTGCGCCTCGGGACTCCAGGCGATCGCGCTGGCGATGGAGCTGGCCAGCCACGGCCAGGGCGACGTCTTCGTCGCCGGCGGCACCGAGAGCATGACCCGCGCCCCGTACCAGATGGCGCGGCCCGAGACGGCGTTCAGCCGGATGCCGCCCACCTTCAAGCGTGCCCAGCTCGCGCCCGACCGGATCGGGAACCCGCTGATGGGGCAGACCGCCGAGAACGTCGCCCGGCGGTACGGCGTGAGCCGGGAGGACCAGGACGCCTTCGCTCTGCGCAGCCAGCGCAACGCCGCCGCCGCGATCCAGGAAGGCCGGTTCAAGGAGCAAATCCTGCCGTACGAGGTGCCGGCTGGCCGGGGTCAGACGCGCGTCTTCGACACGGACGAGCACCCGCGGCCCGACACGACGGTCGACGTGCTCGCGAAGCTGCGCCCTGCCTTCGCGCCGGATGGCTCGGTGACGGCCGGCAACTCGTCGGGCATCAACGACGGCGCGGCGGCGGTCGTCGTCATGTCGGCGGTCGAGGCGCGGCGGCGCGGCGCGAAGGGTCAGCTCCGGCTGCGGAGCTGGGCGGTCGCCGGGGTCGACCCGAACCTGATGGGCATGGGTCCGGTGCCGGCGACGCGCTGCGCGCTCGAACGGGCCGCGATGCGGATGGGCGACCTGGACCTGATCGAGATCAACGAGGCGTTCGCCAGCCAGGCGCTCGCCTGCATCCGGGAGCTCGGCATGGACCTGGAGAAGGTGAATGTCAGCGGCGGCGCGATCGCGCTGGGCCACCCGCTCGGCGCGACTGGCGCGATCCTGACGCTCAAGCTGCTGACGGACCTGAAGCGCACGGGTGGATCGGTGGGCCTGGTGACCGCCTGCATCGGCGGCGGCCAGGGCATGGCGGCGATCTTCGAGCGTTGCGACTGACGCCCATGGCACGCCAGAGAGCGCGGCGACGCGAGGCGTCGGCCGTCGCACGCATCATGGGCGCGGGTGATGGCCGCCACGGCCGCGATTCCTCGTTGCGCTCAGAGTGACAGGGTCATCACGGAAGGAAGGAAGACCAGATGCTCCGCTCGACGATGATGGATTACCCGCTGACGCTCGAGATGATCCTGAACCGCGGCGTCAGCCTCTATCCGAACCAGGAGATCGTCACGGGCGGTGCGACCGGGTCGCACCGCTACACGTTCGCTGAGTTCGGCGCGCGCGTCCGGCGGATGGCCGGCGCGCTGCTGGCGATGGGCATTCGGCCGGGCGACCGCGTCGCGACGTTCGCCTGGAATACCTACCGCCACCACGAGCTGTACTACGCCGTGCCGCTGACCGGCGCCGTGCTCCACACGCTCAACATCCGCCTCTTCAAAGACCAGATCACGCACATCGTCAACCACGCCGAGGACCGCTGGATCGTCGCCGACCGCTCGCTGCTGCCTCAGCTCCGCGAGCTGCTGCCGACCTTCCGCACGGTCGAGAAGGTCGTCTACCTGGACGACGGGTGCGACGTCCCGATCGAGGACGAACTCGACTACGAGGCGATCCTCGCGTCCGGCCCGCCCGACTTCCAGTTCCCGCGGCTCGACGAAGAACAGGCGGCGATGATGTGCTACACGTCGGGCACGACCGGCAACCCGAAGGGTGTGCTTTACAGCCACCGCGCGCTCGTCCTGCACTCGTTCGGCAGCGCGCTCGCTTGCTCGCTCGGAATCACCGACCGCGAGACGACGTTCGCGATCGTGCCGATGTTCCACGTCAACGCCTGGGGCACGCCGTTCACCAACTTCTTCGTCGGCGCCAAGCAGGTGCACGCCGGCGTCGCGCCGAAGCCCGAGACGATCCTCGGCCTGCTCCGCGACGAGAAGGTCACCGTCTCCTACGGCGTGCCGACGATCTTCCTGGGCCTGCTGCCGGTGCTGCAGAGCGGGAAGTGCGAGCTGCCGCACCTGAGGCGGCTCGTCGTCGGCGGCTCGGCCGTGCCGCGATCGATGATGGAAGCGTACGACAGGCTCGGCATCACGATCGTGCACGCCTGGGGCATGACCGAGACGACGCCGCTCGGCGCGGTCTCACTGGTCAAAGGCAGCCTGCTCGGGCGTTCGCCCGAGGAGCAGCTCGAGATCCGGCTCAAGCAGGGGATGCCCGGCGCCGGCGTCGAGGCGAAGGCGATCGACGCGAACGGCGACGAGGTGCCGCGCGACGGCGAGACGATGGGCGAGCTGGTCGTGCGCGGCCCGTGGGTGACCGGCTCCTACTACAACGACCCACGGACGATGGAGTCGTTCACCCCGGACGGCTGGTTCCGGACCGGCGACATCGTGACGGTCGACCCGGAGGGCTACATCCAGATCATGGACCGCGCCAAGGACCTGATCAAGAGCGGCGGCGAGTGGATCTCGTCCGTCGAGCTCGAGAACGAGCTGATGGCCTGCCCGAAGGTCGCCGAGGCGGCCGTCATCGCGGTGCCCGACCCGAAGTGGGGCGAGCGCCCGCTCGCCTGCGTCGTGGCGCGCGAGCCGGTCACCGGCGAGGAGCTCACGGAGCACCTCCGGCCGCGGGTCACCAGGTGGTGGCTGCCGGACAAATACGTGTTCGTCGACGAGATCCCGAAGACGAGCGTGGGTAAGTTCGACAAGAAGGTCTTGAGGCAGAAATACGCGAGCGAGGTGGTGGCGTAGTGCGTTTCGAGAACAGGGTTGCCTTCGTCACTGGGGGCGGTCGAGGAATCGGCCAGGCTGTGTGCAAGAAGCTGGCGGGCGAGGGCGCGGCCGTCGGCGTCGCCGACCTCGAAGCGGACGTCGCCGAGGAGACGGCCGGTCAGATCCGCGACGCCGGTGGCAGGGCGCTCGCGCTCGCCTGCGACGTGAGCAAGCGCGACCACGTCGAGGCGGCCGTCAAGCGCACCGCCGACGAGTTCGGCGGCCGCATCGACATCCTGGTCGCCTGCGCCGGGATCCTGCGCGACAACCTGCTGTTCAAGATGACCGACGACGACTGGGACGCCGTGATGAACACCCACCTGAAGGGCTCCTTCCTCGCCTCGCAGGTCTGCCAGCGCTACATGGTCCAGCAGCGGTACGGGAAGATCGTCTTCATCTCCTCCACTTCGGCGCTCGGCAACCGGGGTCAGTCGAACTACTCGGCGGCGAAGATGGGCCTCCAGGGGCTCTGCCGGACGGAGGCGATCGAGCTAGGGCCGTTCAACGTCAACGTCAACGCGGTCGCGCCCGGCTTCATCGAGACGCGGATGACGCGCTCGGCTGCCGAGCGCACCGGTCAGGACTGGGAGCAGATGAAGCAGGATGCCGCCTCACGGATCCCTCTGCGGCGTATCGGCCAGCCGGAGGACGTCGCGAACGTGATCGCGTTCCTCTGCTCCGACGAGGCGAGCTACGTGAGCGGCCAGACGATCTACATCGCCGGCGGGCCGCGCGGGTGACCGCGCTCCGCCCGTGAGAGTCGACACCGCGGTCCCGACCAACCCCCGGGACGGGCCGGCCGAGGTGGCGCGGGCAGCGGAGCAGATCGGCTTCGACGGGCTGCACGCGGCCGAGACGGCCCACGACCCGTTCCTGCCGCTTGCGCTGGCGACGGCGGCGACCGAGCGGATCGCGCTGATGACCTCGGTCGCGATCGCCTTCGCCCGGTCGCCGGTCGTGGTCGCGCAGACGGCGTGGGACCTGCAGGCGTTGAGCGGCGGCCGCTTCGTCCTCGGCCTCGGCACGCAGGTGAAGGCGCATGTCGAGCGGCGCTTCGCCATGCCGTGGGGACCTCCGGCACCAAGGCTGCGCGAGTACGTCGGGCTCGTCCGTGCCGCCTGGGACACCTGGCAGGACGGCGCGCCGTTCGACTTCCGCGGTGACCACTACCGGGCCAGCCTGATGACGCCGTTCTTCAACCCTGGCCCGATCGACCAGCCGCGCCCGCCGATCTACCTGGCCGGCGTCGCGCCCCCGCTCCTACGGGTGGCCGGCGAGGTCGCCGATGGCCTGGCCGTCCACCCGCTCCACACGGTCGACTACCTGCGCGCGGTCGTCCTACCGGCGGTCCGAGCCGGCGCCGCGCGCGCCGGCCGCGGGCCCGAGGAGTGCGTCCTGTCGGTGCCGGCGTTCGTCATCACCGGTCGGGACGCGGCGGAGCGGGCGCGGAGGCGCGCCGCGGTGCGCAGCCAGATCGCCTTCTACGCCTCCACGCCGAGCTACGCGCCGGTGCTGGAGCACCACGGCTGGGGCGCGGCGCGCGAGCAGCTCACCGCGCTCGCCGCCCGGCGGCGATGGGCCGAGATGCCGGCGCTGATCGACGACGCGATGCTCCGCGCGTTCGCGATCGACGTCGAGCCGGCCGACGTTGGCCCGGCGCTGCGCGAGCGGTACGCCGGCCTCGCCGACCGGATCAGCCTCTACCAGCGCTACGTGCCGGGCGAGGACGACGCCTTCTGGCGCGAACTCATCGCCCATCTGCGTGAGTGAGGTGATCGAGTAGCCCGTGCCGGCGTGGGGTGCCCGCGTTGCGGCCAGCTGAAGACGTGGCCTTCGGTTTCTGTGCGGCACCTCAGCGACCGCGCGGCATCGTCAAGAGCGCCTGGAGGTACTCGCCCGGCAATGCGGTCATGTGGAGGCAGGCGCGCGCGTCTTCGGGGAACTGCCGATGTGGCACGTGGTGACTCGCCGACGTCGTGGCCGCCAGCGCCCGCCACATGCCGTTGAGGAAAGCATGCTGCGGCGCGGCCTTCGGCAGGCCCAATCTGCGCACGACGACGGTGGCAACGGGATCCTGCTTAGTGGCCCCGAGGTGCTGCTCGATCGTGTAGCGCACGTCGCGGCACTTCTGGATGCACTCCCGGTAGCGGCCCTGGTCGTACGCCTCGCGGGCTTCGTCGAAGTACGTGATGACATCGTCCGGGAGCGGCCCACCCTGCGACGGCAGCGCGATTTCAATCATTCGGTACCGGTCCAGACCGAGACCCGGCAGGACCTGCTGAACCCAGTGTGATGCCGGCACACGAAGCGTGAGGGACGCCCGGCCGTCCTGCCAGAATGGGGCCAGCACCGAGAACCGGCCCATCCCTGGATCGATTGGGTGGCGGGCGATCCGCCGGCGGTCTCCGGCCGGTTGGGCGGAGAACGAGTTGCCCGTCCGGTATACCCACGCGGCCGCTGTCTCGATCCGCAACGTCGCGACGAAGTCCCGGTGCTCCGTCTTGTGTCGGTGCTCCTCCAATTGGATAACGATGCTCCTGTCGATCCGGAAGCGAAGCTCGTCCGGGTAGGGCGTGTCATGGGCCGTCGAGACGAAGAACAAGGCAGACTTCTTGGCGAAAACTGTCGGCCCGACCTGGCTCCGCTCGTCGGCCGCGTCGCCGAGGTGCATGGAAACGCCCAGCCTGGTCACGGCGATTTGCTGGTCGGTGGGGCGGCGACGCGACCGTAGCTCGATCGGCAGCACTAACCGCGGGTCGTGCGGACCACCTTCGCCTCGCACGCGATCGGGCAATACGCGGACCCAGCCGACCGAGAATTGCCCGATCCGGATGTCGCATCCGTCCGCCACAACGCTACCTCTTTCCGCGGTTCCAGCGTCCCGCCCGCCGGCAGTGGAGCCGCCCCAGCAGGACCAGATCGTGCGACCGTGGCGCCTGCGGGCGCAACTCGACGCGCGTGCCCGGCGAAAAATTGGGGCCGAATGCGTTTCCGACCACGGTGCCGTGCCGCGGCCACGCGAAGCCGCCGCGGGAAGAAATCCACGCGTGCAGGTGCTCGCCCGGTCACAGGAGGCGGCATCCCGTTCGCCCACAGGTGCCGCGCGCGGTACTCCGGCAGCAGCTAACCTTTCGGCCAAATGGGAGGGGGACCAGGGTGGCCGATTCAGTCCCACTTGAAACCTACGTCGATAC
>DASRFH010000199.1:0-31710 GCA_035651675.1 Chloroflexota bacterium
GCCGCCGGCCGAGCGGGTCGTGGCGCTCCGCAAGGCCGCCCAGCTCGTGCGCAACAGCCTGCGTGAGGGCGACGTCGTCGCGCACGACGGCGACGGGCACTTCCGCGCGCTGCTGGTCGACGCCGGCCCGATGACGACCGACGAGCGCGCCCAGACGGTGCGGCGGGCGCTGCGTTCGGGCTTCGAGGGCTCGGGGCTGACCGCACTGGTGAGCGTGGAGGTGCTCGACGGCTGGGCGACGGCCGAGGCGATCGAGGAGGCCGCGGCCAGCCGCGCGTAGCCAGCTACGTCTTCCTCGACGACGAGGACCCGCGCCATGCGGCGCCGATCCTACTCGTCGCTCCCTTAGAGCGCTGTAAGGGAAACCCTCGATCTTCCTCGGCGGGCGGGAACACCGGCTGGCCGTGCGCGTCGAGGTCGAGCCGCAGGAGCCCGCGCAGCACCATCGGGAGCAGCAGCGCGTGGGTGCGCGTCTGCATCGCCCAGGCGTCGATCTGGCGCAGCTCGGCGAGCGTCGGCTCGCGCCCGCGGGCCAGCTCGAACGCCAGGGCGAGCCGGTAGAGCTCGTCGTCGGTGACGATCGCGGCGGGCGTGGGAGCAGGCCCTCGACCGCGCCGGCACCTGCTCGTCCGCCCGTTCATCGCCGCGCTTGCTCCCGGCTGGCGGCCCGGCCGGCATCGGGTGCCGGGCTGATTCCACCCTACGCCGGCGCGCGTACGCCGTTCATAGCCAGAGCGGGTCAGGTTCCAGGCCCAAAAGGTGCCGCCCGACCGACTCGTAGTGGCCCAGCCGCGCCTGGACGTGCTGCGTGATCGTGTGCATGTCCTGGAAGCGGCGCTGGAGCGGGTGGCTCTGGTAGATGGCGGTCGCGCCGGCCGCGGTGTAGACGACGTCGACCGCCCGCTCGGCCTCGCGCAGCGCGTGCGTGCCGGCGAGGCGCATGCGCACGCGCTCGTCGAGCGTCGGCTCGCCGCGGCGGCAGACGGCGTCCCAGACCTCCTCGACCGTCTCACGCAGCAGCGCCCGCCCGGCGCGGACGTGCGCCGCGGCCTGGCCGAGCTGCATCTGCACCACGGCGTGGTCGCGCATCAGGTTCGTCCAGCCGCGCGGCCGCTTCCCGCCGGCGAGCTCGACCAGGCAATCGACGGTTGCCTGCGCCAGGCCGAGCGCGACCATGCCGAACCCGTTGGCGAACACCAACGTCTGCGAGAAGCGGTAGAGCGGGTTCGGCTCGCGCACCGGGTCATCCGCGACCGAGACCGAATGGTGCTCGGGCACGAACAGGTCGGTCACGGCGAAGGCGTCGCTGCCGGTCCCACGCAGGCCGCCGACGTGCCAGACGTCGAGGATCTCGGCCTGCTCGACTGGGAAGAGCATCGACCGGAGCTCGATCGAGCCGTCGGCGCGGCGCCGCGGCTCGCCGTCCTCGATCACCGGGGCGATGCCGCTCAGCCAGGTGGCGTGGTGGCAACCGCTCGAGAACCCCCAGCGCCCGGTCACGCGGTAGCCACCCGGCACGCGCACGGCCCGGTTGTCGGGCCCCTGCCCGTTGGCGACGACGGCGCGCGGGTCGCCCCAGACGTCGACCCGCCCCTCGTCGCAAAGGTGGGCGGCCAGGAAGCAGAGGCCGCCGCACTGGCTGAGGCACCAGCCTGTCGAGGCGTCGGCCCGCCCGATCGCCTCGAGCACCCGCACGTAGGTGGGCAGGTCCAGCTCCCAGCCGCCAAGGGTCTTGGGAAGGAGGAGCCGGAACATGCGCTCCCGCACCAGGGCATCCACGACAGCCGGCGTAAGCTGGCGGCCGCGCTCGATCTCGTCGCCGGCCGCTTCGATGGTTGGGGCGAGCCTCTGCGCCGCTTCGAGCGCCGGGTGCACGAGCCGATCCTACCTGAAACCGAACTGATACGCGGCGTCGGGGGCGCTGGCGCTACCGTGGGGCGTCATGTTTTCGACGAAAGAAGCGCTCGCCGTCGCCCTCGTCGTGATCTGCCTGGTGGGCGTCGTCCTCGGCAGCACGCTCGTGACGCTCGCCGTGGTGTAGGACGGTCAACACGGGGCCGCCCCGGACGTCCCCGGGCTGCTTCCGCTTTCTAACACGCCTCTGACCGGCCTCCGTCGCGGCACAGACACGGTCGCCGTACGAAGAACCCCGGACGAATAGGAGGCACGCGACATGAACGTTCGGCGTTTCGGCGAACTGGAGGAGCGCTTCGCCGCGCTCGCGGCCGAGCTCCCCGAGTCGCCTGAGAAGGAGGCACTGTCCGTCCTACACGGGATGATCCAGGAGCTCCGGCGGGCGCAGGCGGCCGCGGCCGCGCCGGCCGGCGGGGGGCCCACGTTCCAGGACATCGCCAACCTGTACAAGACGGCGCCGAAGATGGACGGCGAGGCGGTCAGCGAGCCGCTCGCCGTCGGCACCAAGGCGCCCGACTTCTCGCTGCGCGACGCGAACAACGAGCTGGTTTCGCTGTCCGACTTCCGCGGCCGGCCGGTCGTGCTGGTGTTCTACCCGCTCGACTGGAGCCCGACCTGCTCGGACCAGCTCTCGCTGTACCAGGCCGAGCTGCCCGAGCTCGAGCGGTTCGGCGCGCAGGTCGTCGGCATCTCGCCCGACTCGATCTACAGCCACGGCGCCTGGGCGGCGGTGCGCGGCATCACCTTCCCGCTGCTGGCTGACTTCGAGCCGAAGGGCGCGGTCTCCCGGCTGTACAACGTCTGGCGCACCGGCGATGGCTTCCCGGAGCGCGCGCTCTACGTGGTCGACGGCAACGGGATCATCCGCTACGCGCACGTCTCCCCACGGCTCAGCCACATTCCTGACATCTACGACTTGTACCGCGCGCTGAGCGAGATCACTGGCGTGCCGGCGCCGACCTCGAGCGCGCAGCAGTCGGTGGGGGTGAACGGCCATGCCGGTCACTAGCAGCTACTACATGCGGCCGGCCTACGCGCCGGCCGCACCGGCGGTGACGGTCTACGGGACGTCGTGGTGCGCGGCGAGCCAGATGGTGCGGCGCTACCTCGACCGGCTCGGCGTGCCCTACCGCTACGTGGACCTCGAGTGGGACCCCGGCGCCGCGCAGCGGCTGCGCTGGCTCACCGGCGGCTACGCCAGCCACCCGACGGTGGCGATCGGCGGCGAGATCCTGGTCGAGCCGACGCTCGGCGAACTGGAGTGGGCGCTCTCCCGCGCGGGCGTCCTCGTCTAGGAGTGGGGCCGTGCTCCCGCTGCTCCGACTCGGTCGGACGGCGGCCCGGCGTGGCGACACGGAGCTGGCAGCGTTCCTCCACCAGAGCGAGCCGCTCCTGCGGCGGGTGACGGCTGTCCGCCACGCCTGGGTGCGGGAACTCGACCAGCTCGTCGCCGAGGCCGACCGGCGCGGCAGCCTCCCGCCGCCGCTCGACCTGGCGACGCTCGGCCGTGTGTACGCCGACCGCTTCGCCGAGCTGCGCGCGCGCCTGGTCGGGCTGCCGGCGCCGCCGGCAGCGGAGCCGTACCGCGACGCGCTGCGCGATTGGCTCGACTCGCTGATCCGCGCTGCGCAGGCGCTCAGCGCGGCGCGGGTCGGGAGCGTCGCGGACGCGCTCGCGCGCTGCCGGAGCGAGCTGGCGGCCGGCCGGCCGCCCCGTCAGCGCGCACTCGCCTGGCGCGCCGAGCACGGCCTCGACGGCGGGGCCGCCGCCCGGCCGCGCGCGGCGTAGCTGCGTGAGAAGGACGACGGTGCGGCCGAGGTCAGGCGCTCGGGCGTACGGGCGCGCTGGCCTGGCGGCGCCGGCGAGCGCGGTCGGTCGGCGCGCGAGTCGCGACGGTACCCGCGGTCGGCGCCTCCGACGGCCGAGCTCCGATTTCGCGTCGACGACCGTTCGTGCTTTGGGTGGCACGGTGCGCCACCCACGCGGCGGTGTGCGCTCCGACGCACTTCTTGCGCGGCGTCGACGCGGTTCTTACGCGCCCAACCGACCTAGAGGTAGACGAGACCTATACCTACAGGAGAGGAGGTGCTTCGGGATGGCCATCGACGTCCGAAGCAACCACAGCATGCCCGCGCCGTCCGCTCCTTCGCCGACGGCCGCCCCGACGGACGAGACGCGCACGGCGGCCCTCGCCATCGGCGCGCCCGTCGCCTGCCGCGATGGGCGGGTCGGCACGCTCGAGCGCGTGCTGTTCGACCGCGGCACGGGCCGTGTGCAGTACCTGGTGATCGCGAGCGGGTTCCCGCGCCACCGCGACGTCGTCATCCCGGTCGGGTTCCTCGACACCGCCAGCGACGACGAGGCCACGCTCAAGCTCACGCGCGAGGAATTCGCCCGCCTGCGCAGCCGCCCGCCGGGCGTGCTGGACACGAGCGAGACGGCCGGCCTGTCGGTCGCGCCACCGCCCACACCGCCGGCGCGCGAGGTCCGCGCGATCGGGCCGGCTCGGGCGATCGAGAAGGGCGCGGCCGTCTGGTGCGAAGACGGGCAGGTCGGCGTGGTGGACAGCGTCGTGCTTGGCGCCGACGGCACTGCCACCGGCCTGGTGGTCAGGTCAGGCCGCTGGTTCCCAACCCGGCGGCGCGTACCGGTTGGCTGGATCGATGCGGCTGCCGACGACCTGGTGCTGCTGCGTGCCACGCGCGCCGCCTTCGCTAGCCAACCCGAGTACCGCGAGGATGCCGCGATCCTGGCCGACGTGCGCGCGCTCCTCGAGGGCGACGACCCGATCCGCACAGTGGGCCTGCGTCACGCGGCGATCGCGGTCGAGCAAGGCCGCGTCACGCTGAGCGGCCACGTGCCCTCCCGGTCGATGGCGCGGCGGATGGCCGACCTGGCTCGCCGCGCACCGGGTGTGCTGTCCGTCGAGGAGCGGCTGGTCGCCGACGACGAGCTCGAGCGGGCCGTCGCGGCCGCGATCGGCCGGGGCGCGCTCAACCGGACGAGCCGGCTGAGCGTCCACGCCGAGGGCGGGCGCGTGGTAGTCGGCGGGGTCTTCCCGTCGCACGAGGCGAAGGAGGAGGCGCTGCGCATCGCCGAAGCGTTCCCCGGCGTCGCCGCGACCGCTGAGGGCCCCGCGGCGATCGAGCGGCCCGCGGCCACTTGACGCTCGCCGTGGCAAACGGGGCCCCAGCGCCAGTACCGGCGCGGGGGCCCCGCGCTGTTCCGAGCGCGGCCGCTCAAGACTGACGCATCTCGAGCGCCGCCGGCGGGGCGACGGCGAGCTCGGGCTCGTGCTCGGCGCGGACGACCAGCTCGTTCACGACCAGCCGCACGCCCGGCACGGAGCGCGCGATCTGCTCGGCCGCCTCCTTGACCGTCTGGCTCGGGACAACGCCGGCGAGCGTCACCTCGCCGGCGATCGCGGCGACGTCGATCGGCGCCAGAGCGGTGCGGGGGTCGTCGGCCAGTCGCGCCGTCACGCGCGCCTCGACGGCGCTGTCGGCGGTCAGCGCGTTCTCGACCCGCCGCACTCCTTCGACCGAGGCGGCGGCGCGCTCGGCCGCCGCCTTGCCGAGGATGTCCTTAACGGTCCCGAGCAGGTGGGCGACGCCCTCGCGCACCGTCACGGTGATACGCCCGCCGTGGGCCGCCGGCTCGGCGGCGATCGCGCGCTCGACCGACGCCTGGAGCTGGCGGTCGGCCTCCGACTGCGCCGGCTCGGCGCCGGGCAGCCGACCGTAGCTCACCTGTCGTGTCCGCAGGTCGACCACCGCGTACTGCCCGCGGCAGAGCGGGCCGGGGTTGACGACCAGCGAGTCGCCGACCACCGCGTGGCCCTGCCCGTCCATCGCGTGGCCGCAGACGACCAGCCGCGGGTCGAGCGTGTGGATGATCTCCTCGACGACCGGGTGGCCGACGTGCTCGCCGGCGTGCAGGTCGAGGTCGCCGAAGCGCGGCGGCGTGTGGACCAGCAGGACGCGGTCGCGGTCGAGGTGGCGGACGAAGTCGAGCCCCGTCTTCGCCTCCCAGGCCGGGTACTCGAGCACGAGCTCGCTCTCCCGCTCGGCCCGGCCGATCAGCCCGCCGAACCCGACGACGGCGTAGTTGCGCGGGCCCGGCGCGAACGAGCGATGGACGCAGTGGACGTTCGGCCCGATCAGCTCGTGGTTGGTGGCGGCCTGCATGAACAGGCGCTCGGGGGCGTCGAGGTCTCCGGGCACGAGCATCACCGGCACGCCGAACGCGCCGAGCGCGTCGAAGAACTCGTCGAGCGTGCGGGCGTCGGCGCGCTCCTGACGGGCGACCGCGTCCGTGTAGCGGCGGGCCGGCCGTCCGCCGGCGCGGGCGCGCAGCCACTCCTCGGCGCGGGCGCCACCGGCGAGCGCGTCGCCAGCGAACAGGACAGCCTCGACGTTCAGGCTCTTCGCCTCGTCGGCCAGGCGCCGCACCAGGTCGACCTGGCCGCAGGCGTCAGATACGGCTAGGACTCGCATGTTCGGTTGAACCTCCTTGGTTCAGGGATGGGTTCGGGTGCCTCCGCCTCCGTCATCCGGCGACGGGGGCGGCCGGCTGCACCGCATTGGCCGGTCGGGTGGCGCCGGCCGCCGGGCCCGACGGCAGCCGGTAGCGGAGCAAAGCGCCGAGGCCGCCGCAGGCGCCGGTCAGTCGCTCGGCGGCCGCGCCGTGCACGACCACCGCGCTGCCCTTGTCGTCCAGCACGCGTTCGACGGCGCGCTCGACGACGTCGTCCATCGGCTCAGTCGCCGCGCCGCACGCGGGGCACGGCCCGGCTGGGCCGGCCGCGAGCCAACCGCAGCTGGGGCACTCCGCGCCGGGCGCTTCCACACCCTCGGCGACGACCAGCTTGTGGACCTGGCCGCGGCCGACCGCCTCGAGCGTCGCGGCGAGACCGCAGGCCGCGCCGCCGCCGCTCGCGGCCGTCTCGACCAGATCGGCGACCAGCTCGCGCTCGGCGGCGCGCTCGACCTGCTCCTCCACCGCGCGTGTCAGCTGCAGCACCTTCGCCGGCGGCGCGAACAGCTCGGCCGCGACGACGGCGGCCAGCTTGGCGCGCAACGGCCGGGGCAGGATGCGCCGCAGCTCGGCGGTCGCCTCGTCGGGGCCGGCCAGGATCAAGCGGTCGAACGGGCGGCGGCGGAGCAGCTCGGCGAGCCGCTCGGCGACGCGCTCGAGGTGCCAGCGGACGTGTGCCTCGTGGTGCCGCTGGTAGTTGGCCTGCGACCAGCCACCCTGGTCGTGGTGGCCCAGGACGTAGCTCTCGAGATCGTGCTCTTCCTCGACCTCCCCCAGGAACACGGTGAAGAAGCGCGCCTTCTCCTTGTCCACCAGCACGACCGCGTAGCGTTCGTGCTCGTCGAGCACGTCGAGCAGCGGGCGCAGATACGGCGTCGGGCCAAAGCGGAGCTCGTCGGCGACCGGCACCGGCAGGTGGTAGACCCGCCAGAGCCCGCGCGGGCCGCACGAGAAGACGACGAGCCCGAGGCCGCGCGGCGGCGTGGCTGCCAGGTAGGCGCGGACGCGCGCCGCCTCCTCGCGCAGCTCCACCCTGGCGCCAGCGCCGAGCTGCTCTTCGAGCCGGCGCGCCAGATCATCGAAAACGACCCGGTAACCGCGCCGGAGCTGCCGCGTCGGGCTGAGGTTGAGGTATGCGCTCAGGACGTGGGCGGTGGCGGTCCTGGTCTCGGCGAGCTCCCTCAGCTCTTCCGGTTTGATCATCGCGGTCCCTCGTTGCGTGACGAGATCGTTCTCTATGCATGGCATGCGGGCCCGCCGTCGGTCTGGCGTCGGAATCGGGCAAGAGGCGCGTAGGAGATCAGCCGGCTTTTTGGCGGCGCGGGGCGCCAGGCGCTCCTGCGCGGCTCAGACCCGGCTCCTACGCGCGTCTGACGCACAGTGCCTAGACATGGGCTCGAAACGACTCCCCAGCAAGGAGGTGAACGAGGATGGCTATGCTGACCCGGTACGACCCGTTCGCGGACCTCATCCCGCTCCGCAGCGCCATGGACCGCCTCTTCCAGGACAGCTTCGTACGGCCGTTCGGCTGGATGGGCACCGCGGGCGTGCCGGTCGACGTCGAGGAGACCGGCGATGCCTACGTGCTGACCGCTTCCCTGCCGGGCTGGAAGCCCGAGGACGTGAACGTCACCGTCCAGGAGGGCACGGTCACCATCAGCGGCGAGCGCAAGGAGGAGCCCGAGGCGGAGCAGGGCAAGACCTACCACCTGCGCGAGCGGCGGATGGCTTCGTTCCGCCGGACGATCAGCTTCGGCGTGCCGATCGACGCCGACAAGGCGCAGGCCAGCTACGAGAACGGCGTTCTCACGCTGACCCTGCCGAAGGCCGAGAGCGCCAAGCCGAAGGTGATCAAGATCGGCGAGAACAGCCAGACGCAGCCGGCCGCCAACAAGTCCTGACCAGGCGAGCTGCCAACCTCAGGTGGGATCGCGTCGGACGCGGCATCGACCGGGGCCGCGCGGCGATCGTGGGCGCGGGCACAGCCACCCGCGCCCCATTTCGTTTCTCATGGCTCGGGCTCCGGCCCGACGAGCAGCGCCCCTGGCGGCGCCGCGCCCTCGAGGGCGTCGGGCACCGCCTGAAGCGTTTCGGCGGCCGTCACGCGGTTGGGCAGCACCTGTCGGATCGGCTGGGCAGTTGTGCGTGGCAGGAAGGGTAAGGGTGGCGCATCGGACGCCGGTGGGGGGCCCAGTCTCCCGAGCGCGTGGATCGCGGCGGCGCGGCTCAGACACGGCTCTAGCGCGGCGCCGACGCCGTTCCTACACGGAGGGGCCATGGATGGTGGGTGAGGGACACGCGGCCGGCCAGCCGCTGGTCGGCCCGCCCAAGGAGAGACGTCGATGTTCTTCGACCCGTTGTGGCTCCTCTTCTCGCTGCCAGCGCTGCTGCTCATGCTCTGGGCGCAGGCCAGGACGCACGGCGCCTACGCGAGGTACGCCGACGTGCTGAACATGCAAGGCCTGCCCGGCTGGCGGGTCGCGCGCGCGATCCTCGACGCGCACGGGCTCTACGACGTCGCGATCGAGGAGGTGCCTGGCGAGCTGACCGACCACTACGATCCCACCACCCGCACGCTGCGGCTCTCGCCGGGCGTGGCGCGCGTGCCGTCCGTCGCGGCGATGGGCGTCGCCGCGCACGAGACCGGCCACGCGCTCCAGCACGCGGCCGGCTACCTGCCGCTGCGGGCGCGCTCGGGGCTGGTGCCGGTGGTCCAGCTCGGATCGACGATCGGCTGGGTCGCGCTGGCGGCCGGCTTCCTGCTGCAGGCGGCCAGCCTGGTCTGGCTAGGCGTCGTGCTGTTCTCCTCCGGTGCGCTCTTCGCGCTGGTCACGCTGCCGGTCGAGTACGACGCCAGCCGGCGCGCGCTCGCCGCGTTGCAGGCGCTCGGCCTGGTCGGACCGAGCGAGTACGAGGGCGCGCGCGAGGTGCTGAGCGCGGCGGCATGGACCTACGTCGCCGGTTTCCTGCAGACGCTCTCGCAGCTGCTCTACTTCGTCTTCCAGGCGATCGGTATGTCGCGGCGTGACGACTGGTCGGCCTCGGACTGACCCAGCGGCCGCCCCGTGCGCCCGGTGCTGGGTGGGGGCCGGCTACGCGGCCGCGCGGGACCCCCGGCGGAAGTCGACGAACCGGTAGCCGAGCCCCTTCTCGGTCAGGATGTACTTGGGGTGCTCGGGGTCTGGCTCGAGCTTCTGTCGCAGGTATGAGATGTAGAGCCGGACGTAGTGCTCCTCCTCACGGTACTCCCATCCCCACACGCGAGTCAGCAGCGACTCGGTCGTGAGCACCCGGCCGGCGTTGGAGACGAGCTGGTAGAGGAGCCGGTGCTCGGTCGGCGTCAGCTGGACGCGCTCGCCCTTGAGCCAGACCTCGTTCTTCGAGAAGTCGATGGTGAGGTCGTCGTCCACCCGGATCTCGGTCTTCGGCACCGAAGCGGGCATTTCGGCGCGCCGCAGGACGGCGCGGATGCGCTCGACGAGCTCGCGCTGGCTAAACGGCTTGGTGACGTAGTCGTCTGCGCCCAGGCGCAGGCCGCGCACCTTGTCGGCCTCCTCGCCCCGGACCGTCAGCATGATGATCGGCGCGTGCGAGATCTTCCTGATCTCCTGGAGCGTCTCAAACCCGTCCATACCAGGCATCTGGACGTCGAGCACGACGACGTCGGGGAGCTGCTCGCGCACCCGCGCCAGCGCCTCTTTGCCGTTCTCGGCGGTCAGCACCAGGAAGCCCTCGTCCTCGAGGTAGAGCTGGATCGCGTTCAGTAGGTGCGGCTCGTCGTCGACGACGAGCACGCGCCGCTCGGCATCGGCCACTGTGGCACCTCCCACGGCGTTCCGCCGGTGATCCTCGACTGACCTTACGGGGCGCTGGTCAGACGCACATCGGAGAGTCGTCAGAACGGCGTAGGAAGTGCTTCCGACGCAGTTCGTATGCCGCTCCAACACCGCTCCGACGCGCCAGCACGACCATGTAGGTTCGGCAACACCGACCCGGGGAGGTTTCCGCACCGTGCGTATCGCCCAGCTCGCCCCGCCTTTCGAACGTGTCCCACCAGCGTGCTACGGAGGCACGGAGCGCGTCGTCCACGCGCTCACCGAGGAGCTGGTCCGGCGCGGGCACGACGTCACGCTGTTCGCGTCGGGCGACTCGACCACCTCGGCGCGCCTGGTGCCGACCGTCCCGGTCGCGCTCTGGCACGACCGGCGCTTCGCCGACCCCGGCGCCTTTTGGAGCATCGCGGTCGCCCGCGTCTACGACCGGGCCGAGGAGTTCGACCTGATCCACTCGCACGTCGACTACCACGCCTTCCCGGCCGCGCGGCTGGTTCGGACGCCGACAGTCACGACGCTCCACGGTCGGCTCGACCTGCCGGAGCTGCCGCCGCTCTTCGACCAGTTCCCCGACATGTGGGTTGTCTCGATCTCCGACGCGCAGCGGCGCCCGCTCCCGCGGGCGCGTTGGGCCGGCACGGTGCACAACGGCGTGGCGCTCGCGGAGCTCCCGCCCTCGTTCGCCCCGGGGCGCTACCTGGCGTTCCTAGGGCGGATCAGCCCGGAGAAAGGCGTGGATCGGGCGGTCGAGGTGGCCCGCCGCGCCGGCATGCCGCTGAAGGTCGCCGCCCGGATGCCGCTGCGGAACCAGGACGATCCTGGTACGCGCCGCGACCGCGAGTACTTCGAACAGGTCGTCCGACCGCTCTTCGCCGAACCGTTCGTCGAGTACGTCGGCGAGCTCGGCGGCGAGGACAAGAGCCGCTTCTTGCGCGGCGCCGCGGCGCTCCTGTTCCCGATCGACTGGCCGGAGCCGTTCGGGCTCGCGATGATCGAGGCGATGGCCTCGGGCACGCCGGTGGTCGCGCGCGGCCTCGGCTCGGTGCCGGAGGTCGTCCGCGACGGCGAGACCGGCTTCATCCGCGACACCGTCGCGGAGATGGCGGCGGCCTGCCGCGAGCTCTCCCGGATCGACCGGCGGGTGTGCCGCGAGCACGCCGAGCGCCGCTTCTCGGCCCAGGCGATGGCCGACGGCTACGAGGCCGTCTACCGGCGCGTGTTGGAGGCGGCGGCCGGGACCGATTACACGGCTCGCCACCGCTCGTTCGGCGGGGTGCCCCCCGTTCCCCTGCCGGCGGCGCGCGGGGTGCCCGCCGAGCCGCTCGGCGGCGGCGGGGCCCCGCCGCCGCCGACACCTGCCGCGGCAGGAGCAGGGGGCTGAAGCGTTATGCTCACCGGTCAGATCACGCAGCTGCGCGGCAGCAGCTTCGTCGTCTCCGACGAGCGCGGTGACCTCAACCCCGGCTCCGCCGAAGGCTTCTTCTGCGCCGACACGCGCTACCTCGACCGCCTCGTCCTGCGGCTCTCCGGCCGCCGACTGGTGGCGCTGCGCTCCGGGACCACGATGGCCGACCGAGCGCTCTTCTACCTCACCAACCAGGCCTCGCGGACGCTGCCGGCCGGCGCGCTGACGGTCGTGCGCGAGCGGTGGCTCGACCAGGTCGGACGGCTCCATGAAAAGATCGAGGTCGCCAACTACGCAGGACGGCCGGTGCGGACCCGGCTGACACTCGAGCTTGGGTCCGATTTCGCCGACATCTTCGAGGCGCGCGGCAAGGGCGTCGTCGGCAAGTCGGTTGCGCCGCAGCCGAGCCGGGACGGCCTGCAGCTGACCGGCGTGCGCGACGGCGCGGTGTCGCGGCTGTCGATCACCAGCCGCCCGCGGCCGCGCTTGATGGGGCTCCGCGCGGCCTACCCCGTGGCGCTCGCCCCGGGCGGGTGCTTCACGCTGCTCCTTTCGTTCGAGCCGGACCGCCGCTGCCGCACGGCGATGGCCCCGAGCGCCCGGCGGGCGGCGCACGGGTGGGTCGAGGCAGCGCCGCGGCTGGTGACGGCGGACCACCGGCTGCTGGCCGCGTACGTGCGCTCGCTGAGCGACCTCGCTTCGCTCCGCCTGGCCCTGGCCGACCACCGCCAGATCCCCGCCGCCGGCCTGCCGTGGTTCGTCGCGGTCTTCGGCCGCGACGCGCTGGTGACGGGCTTCGAGACGCTCGTGCTCGGTCCAGAGCTGGCCGCCGCTGCTCTCGATGCCCTGGCGGCGTACCAGGCTCGCGCCGACGAGCCCGGTCGGGACGCCGAGCCCGGCAAGATCCCGCACGAGGTGCGGGTCGGCGTGCTGGCCACCAGCGGGCGTCTGCCGCACGCCCGCTACTACGGCTCGGTTGACGCGACGCCGCTCTACGTGGTGCTGCTGGCGGAGCTCTTCCGCTGGACGCGCGACCGTGCCCTGCTGGCGCGCCACCTGCCGACCGCCGAGGCGGCGCTCGCCTGGATCGAGCACTCGGGTGACCTGGATGGCGATGGATTCGTAGAGTACCGCCGGCGCGCACCCGAGGGCCTGCGCAACCAGGGGTGGAAGGACTCGGACGACGCGATCCGCTTCGCCGACGGCCGCGTCGCCGAGGGACCGATCGCGCTGTGCGAGGTGCAGGCCTACGTCCACGCCGCGCGCCTGGCGATTGCGGAGCTGTACGAGGCGGTCGGGCGGGGGACGGAGGCGCAACGGCAGCGTGCCGAGGCCGAGCTGCTCCGCCGGCGCTTCGAGGACGCGTTCTGGCTGCCGGAGGAAGGGACGTACGCGCTGGCGCTCGACGGGGCCAAGCGACGGGTGGACGCCGTTGCGTCGAACGCCGGGCACTGCCTCTGGGCCGGGATCGCCTCGCCGGAGCGTGCGTCGTCGGTCGCCGAGCGGCTGCTCGCACCCGACATGTTCAGCGGGTGGGGCATCCGAACGATGGCGGCGTCGGCCGGTGGATACAGCCCCGTGTCGTACCACTGCGGCAGCGTCTGGCCGCACGACAACGCCATGATCGCGGCGGGGTTCCGCCGCTACGGCCTCGACGCGGCGGCGGAGCGGGTCGTCGTTGCCCTGCTCGAGGCGAGCGACCACTTCCCCGGCCACCGCCTGCCCGAGCTGTTCTGCGGCTTCGAGCGCCGGGAGGGTGGGTTCCCGGTCGACTACCCCGCTGCCTGCTCGCCACAGGCCTGGGCGGCCGCGGCCGTGCCCTACCTTCTGCAGACGCTGCTCGGCCTGCGCCCGGCCGACGGCCGGTTGGTAGCGGCGCCGTTGGCGGCCACGCCGCGGCTGGAGCTGCGCGGTGTGCGCGGTCCGGAGGGCGCGGTGGACCTGCGCGCCGAGGCGCGCCGGGCCGAGCTCTCGCCGGCCACCGGGCTTCCACGGGCCGGCTGATCTTCCAACGGCGGCCCGGCCCCCGCGCGGCACCGGGCCGGCCGCTTCTTACCTCGTTCTGATCCGGTTCCGACGCCGATCCGACGGTCCGTCCCGACGTTTCCGATCGACCACACGAACGTAAGGGGGGCCCGGTGCCGTTCAAGTCGCGCTTCCGGTTCTCGCTCGGCTACCTCGCGGCCGCCATCGCGGTGATGTGGTTGCTGCAGACCTGCGTCTTCGCCTCGGTGAGCGAGCCGACGCCCTACAGCGACTTCTTGCAGGCGCTCCAGCAGCACCGCGTCGCCAACGCGCGGGTCGGGCCGACCACCGTCGTCTGGCAGGAGCAGGGGGGCGGCCCGCTCCGCGTGAGCGCGCGTGTGCCCGGCGCCGGCGACGACGAGCTGCTGCGATTGCTCCAGGACAGCGGCGCCCGCTTCGACGGTTTGGTGGAGCGGAGCTGGCTGACCGACGCGCTCGGTTGGGTCGTGCCGATGCTGCTGATGGCGGGGCTCTGGCTCTTCCTGCTCGGCCGCATCCCGGGCGCGCAGCAAGCACTCACGATCGGGAAGAACCGCGCCAAGATCCACGACCGCGGCGACGTCAAGGTGACCTTCGCCGACGTGGCCGGCGTCGACGAGGCGGTCGAGGAGCTGCGCGAGGTCGTCGACTTCCTGCGCGACCCGAAGAAGTACCAACGGCTCGGCGGCCGCATCCCGAAGGGTGTGCTGTTGATCGGCCCGCCCGGCACCGGCAAGACGCTGCTGGCGCGGGCGACCGCCGGCGAGGCGGGCGTGCCGTTCTTCAGCCTCTCCGGCTCGGAGTTCGTCGAGATGTTCGTCGGCGTCGGCGCGGCACGGGTGCGCGACCTGTTCGAGCAGGCGGCGCAGAAGGCGCCGTGCATCGTCTTTGTCGACGAGCTGGACACGATCGGCCGGCAGCGCGGCGGCCTGGCCGCCTTCGGCACGAACGAGGAGCGGGAGCAGACCTTGAACCAGCTTCTGGTCGAGATGGACGGCTTCGACCCGCGCGCCGGCGTGATCATCATGGCCGCGACCAACCGGCCGGACGTGCTCGACCCGGCGCTCCTTCGCCCCGGCCGCTTCGACCGGCAGGTCGTCGTCGATCGGCCGGACGCGAACGGCCGAGAGGCGATCCTGCGCGTCCACGCGCGCGGCGTCGTGCTCGCACCGGACGTGGACCTGCGCGTCCTGGCCGCCCGAACGCCGGGCCTGGCCGGCGCCGAGCTCGCCAACGTCGTCAACGAGGCGGCGCTGCTCGCCGCCCGCCGTGGCAAGGACGCGGTCGGCATGGCCGAGCTCGACGAGGCGGTCGACCGGGTCGTCGCCGGGCTCGAGCGCAAGGGGCGGGTGCTGACCGAGCACGAGCGCGACGTCGTGGCGCACCACGAAATGGGCCACGCGCTGGTCGCCTCGCTGCTGCCACACGCGGACCCGGTGCACAAGGTGACGGTCGTCGGGCGCGGCGCGGCCGCGCTCGGGATGACGCTGCAGCTCCCGCTCCACGACCGCTACCTCTACTCGGAGGACGAGCTGCACGATCGGATGGCGGTGCTGCTCGGTGGCCGTGCCGCCGAGGAGCTGGTCTTCGGCGAGGTGACCACCGGCGCGCAGAACGACCTCCAGCAGGCGACGGCGCTAGCGCGGCGGATGGTCGAGGAGTTCGGGATGAGCCCAAAGCTCGGCCCCGTCGCGCTGGCGCTGGACGGGCAGGGGCCGTTCTTACGGCAGGCGCTGGTGCTGCCGGAGGAGCGGCGCTGCAGCGAGGCGTACGCGCGTCTGGCCGACGACGAGGTCAAGGCGATCGTCGAACGCAACCACCAGCGGGCGAAAGGCCTGCTCGCCGCGCACGAAAGCGCGCTCCGGGCGCTGGCCGCCGAGCTGAAGGCGAAGGAAGTCATGGAAGGGCGCGAGCTGAAGGAGCGCATCGCCGCGCTGACCGCCGATGCGAGGGTGCGGACGGAGGAGGCGCCCGCCGCGAACGCCGAAGCACACAGCCTGTGACGTTCAGGGAAGGGTATTGACGCGATCCGATCGCGGACGCGGTGTGTACGACGCCGTGCAGACGGTCATCGTCGCGTAACTTATGTTTACTTCCAGATGGAGGTGGGAAGGTGATCCAGCGCACGACGGCGACGGACGTCCTCCGGTGGGTGGAGGCCTCGGCGGAGGCGCCCTGCCCTTGCTGCGGTGCCCGCGACGGTTGCAGCACGGCGCCCGACGTCGGCTTCGTCCGGTGCCGCGCGGTCGTCTCGACGTGGCCAATGGAAGGCGGTGGGTGGCTGCACCCGGTGCCGTCCGGCAAGCTGGCGGGAGCACCATGAGTGCGGGGCCGTCGACCTGGCCGAACCCATCGGGGGACGCCGGGCGTCGGGCATTGTCCGACCGGCTGCCGGTCGTCGTGGTTATCCTCCTGCTCCTCCTCTCGCCGCTGATCTACGACCTCGCGACGCGATGACGATGGCCGTGGACGACGCGCCGGTCGTCCTGGTAGTCGACGACGACCCTGACCTGCGGGATCTGTTCGCGATGCTCCTCGGCGATGAGTTCTGCGCCCGCGTTGTGGGGACGGGCGACCCCGCCGAGGCGCTGCGGCTGGCGCGCGGGCTACGGCCGACGCTTGTGCTGATGGACCTCGTGCGGACGGGTCGGGGCCCAGCCTTCTGCGCGGCGCTCCGGGCCGAGCCGGCGACCAGGGACATACCGGTGCTCGTCGTCACCGCCGCCAGCCCGGCCTGCCCGGACGGGGCGAAGCTCGCAGCCCGCTGCGATGCGTGGATCGCCAAGCCGTTCGACCTCGACGGCCTGTTCGACGCGATCCGCCGCTATCTCCCACCCGGCGCCCCGTGCGCCGGGAACAGCCGCTCGTACTCGGCGCGGATGAGCCGGTAACACTCGCAGGCCGCGCTCTCGAGCCCGGCGCGGTCGAGCACCGTGAGCGTGCCGCGCCGGTAAGCGACGAAGCCGGCATGCTGCAGCATACCGGCGGCGATGTTGACGCTGCCGCGGCGGACGCCGAGCATCATCGCCATGAATTCCTGCGTGAGCGGGAAGCGGCTGTCGCCCACCCGGTCCTGGACCATCAGCAGCCAGCGCGCCAAGCGTTGCTCGACCGGGTGAAGCCGGTTGCAGGCGGCAGCCTGGGCGGTCTGCGTGAGCAGGAGGTGCGCGTAGCGGTGCACCAGGCCGAGGAAGGCCGCGTCGCGTCTGGTCTCCTCGCGCAGCAGCGGCGCCGCGATGCGACGGGCCCGGCCGCCGACCTGGACCATGGAGCGGAAGGGGCTGGACCCAGCGTCGAGCAGGGCGGGCAGCCCGACGAGCCCCTCGTGGCCGACGAGCCCGACCTCGACCACGTCGCCGGCCACCGTGATCGTGGTCAGCGAGACGACCCCCGCGAGCGGGAAGTACACGTCGGCGATGGGCTGGTCGGCCTCGTGGAGCGTCCGGCGCACCGCGAGCGCGACGACCTCGCTGCGCGCGACCAGGCGCGTGCGCGTCGGCGCGGGGAGCGCGGCGAGAAGGCGGTTCTCGGCAGCGTCGCTCATGTGCCCGGAGTCGGGTGAGATCGCGCCCCTTCCTTCCCCCGGTCCTCGAGGACCGCGCGGCCGGCGACTTCCACGTCGCCGATGCCGCGTGGTTGACGGCCAGCGCGCCGGCGGTCGGGTGCGTGGCGACTGGACCCCCGCTGCGCACCCGGGTGCGCGGCGACTGGACCCCCCTCTGCGCACCCGTTGCGCCCACGCATCACCTGGGCGCAACCAGGACCGCTATTTTGCGTTCAGTGTAGCGGACCGACGGTCGACGGGTATTCAGGCCGCCGCTCAGGACGGTCCGCTGCTCAAACCCCGAGCAGGTCCGACCGCGGGTGCGGCGGACGACGACTACGCGACGCGGCCCCGACCGGCCGTGGCCCGCGGTCGAGGCCGGTCGGGGCCGCCGATCAGGCGCTGGCGGCGGCCGAGGAGCCGCGCGGCGCGGACTGGCCCGTGCGGCGTGCGGCCAGCTCGATCGCCAGCGCGATCAAGGCGACCAGCACGAGCACGACGAAGACCGGGAACGGCCCGGCGGGGAGCTGGAAGCCGTAACGCTCGGCGAGCAGCGCGTCGAGCGCGTAGCGGCCCGCGCCGTGCAGGCCCACGGCGGAGGCGGCAGCCAGCATCACCAGGTTGTACTCGAAGCCGCCGGCGCTCACCCACAGCCCCTTCGCCGCGTGGACCAGCGCGATCGCGAACAGCATCACCCCCGCGATCAGCGCCGCCGCCACGGGGGCCAGCAGGCCGAGCGCGAGCCCGGCGCCGCCGAGCAGCTCGGCGAGGCCGGCGACAGCCGCCCACAGCGCGGCCGGCCGCAGGCCGAGCGCGCCGAAGAAACCGGCCGTCCCGGCGAGGCCGTGGCCGCCGAACCAGCTGGTCAGCTTCTGCAGGCCGTGGCCGACGAACAGCAGCCCGACGACGACCCGCACGAGCAGGAGAGCCGCGTCAGCGGAGAAGGCGCTCGGGGCCTGGTACAGCATGGCGATCATCGGCGTCGTTCACCTCCTTCCCACGATAGTGTTCGCGGTTAGGCTTAATGCGCCCCCATCAGTGGGGCGTATGGGGTACATAGGAAACGTATCGGACAGACTGAACAGGGCCGGCGCGGAGCGCCGGCCCCAGCACCCGGCCGGGCGAGCTACACCGCCCGAAACTCGCCCTCCACCCTGCCCGCGCCGGCCAGGCTCTCCTGGGCGCGGGCGGCGTTGCACGCCTCGACCTCCTGGCGCCGCCGCTCGTCCGCGGCCCGGCTGGCCCCCCCCCGGCTGATCACGCGGTCGATTCTCTTGTTGAAGAGGCGCCGCTCGGGCAGCCAGGTCCGGAGCAGCGCGGCCCGGGTCTCACCAGGTCGATCCGTGAGCGCCTAGCCGACGACGCGGACCTTGATCCGGCGCGGGCGGCGGCGCCAGGCGGCCCACGCCTCGGCCAGCGCCACCCCGAGCGCCGAGGCTCCCAGCGCAGCGACGACGCCGGCCGCTAGGAAGGCGAGAACTTCCGGCCGCATCAGGATGAGTGCGCCGAGCGCGAGCAGCAGGATGCCCCAGGCGGCCAGGAGCGCGATCTCGCCGACGGACGCCCGCCGGGCCGGCTCCCACTCCATCCACCAGCCGAACATCCGGACACCTCCTTCGTCACGATCAGATGTCACGTCGGTCTCAGCTGTGGTGCGTTCCCGAGGAACGCACCACACCCTGCCAGGGACGATCGGCGAGGCGCGCCTCGCTCACGCGTGGCGCGTCTGGGTGCCGAAGATGGCGACGTACCCCATCTGGCCGAGCCAGATCACGAACGAGACGATGGCGACCAGCGCACCCGCGATGATCGAGCTCGTCGTCACCGCACCGGCCCCGGTGTAGCCGAGGAAGGGCAGCGCGTACGGGGCGACGATCAGCCAGAGGCCGAGCACCACGTCCACGGCGGGAAGCAGCCACCGCAGCATCTCCGTCACCTCCTTTCTCGGTTCTCGCTATTCCGACTACGGAGCGGTCGTAAGACGCGTCTCTGGGGCGCGTAAGGAAGCTGTCAGAAGGGGCGAGGCGGGTCATGCGGATCTCAGACGCGGCTCATACGCGGTTCTGATGAACCGTGTCGAGACATGCCAGCGGACACCATTCCAGGAAGGAGGTAACGCCGATGGCGATGCTGACGCAGTACGATCCGTTGCGGGACACCGTGCCGCTGTTCGCCGCTATGGACCGGCTGTTCCGCGATAGCTTCGTGCGGCCGTTCGGCTGGCCGAGCTGGTCGGGCTGGTCCAGCGTTCCGGTGGACGTGGAGGAGACGCCCGAGGGGTACATCATCACCGCCTCGCTGCCCGGCTGGAAGCCTGAGGACGTCAACGTGACGGTCCAGGAGGGGACGCTGACCATCAGCGGCGAGCACAAGGCCGATCCTGCCGCCGAGGAGGGCAAGACCTACCTCGTGCGCGAGCGGTCGATGGACTCGTTCCGCCGCACGATCACGTTCGGCGCGCCGGTGAACCCGGACCAGGCGCAGGCCACCTACGAGAACGGCATCCTCACGCTGAACCTGCCGAAGGCCGAGAGCGCCAGGCCGAAGGTGATCAAGCTCGGCCAGGCCGGCCAGAAGCAGATCGCCGGCGCCAAGGCGAAGTAGGCCGCCGAGGCGCCACAGGGCGGGCCGCGCGGCCCGCCCTCTTTCTTTGTGTTCTGACGTAACTCTGACCAGTCTCTGACGCCGGTCAGAATTGCTCGTCGCATCCTACACGGAGATGGAGAAGCCGCTCACCGCCGAGCAGGAGCGCGAGCTCACCCGCGCGATCGTGGAGGGCCGGCAGGCGCGCGCGCGCCTCGCCGCCGGCGACCTCACCGACGCCGAGCGGCGCGAGCTGGAGCGCGCGGTGCGCGAGGCGGCGCGGGCACGCGCGCGGCTGATCGCGGGGAACCAGGGGCTCGTGTGGTCGGTGGCACGGCGCTACCGGCGGCCGGGCCTCGAGATCGAGGACCTCGTCCAGGAGGGGAACGTCGGCCTGCTGCGCGCGATCGAACGGTACGACCCCTCACGCGGCAGCCGGTTCGCCACTTACGCGGTGTGGTGGGTGCGGCAGGCGGTCCTGGCGGCGCTGAACAGCGTCGGCCGGATGATCCGGCTGCCCGGGCAGGCCGAGCGCGAGCTGGTGCGGCTCAGCCGCGTAGCGGGGCAGGCGCCGGTCGAGGAGGCCGAGACGGGGCTCGGCGTGCTCGCGGGATCGGTCGGCGTGGACGCGGCGCACGCGCACGAGCTGCTCACAGCCGCCGGACCGGTGCTGTCGCTGGACAGCCTGCTGGGCGACTCGGAGCTGACGCTCGGCGAGGTGATCGCCGACCCGCGCGCCGACGTCGACGCGGCGCTCGATCGGCTCGCCGAACGGCAGGCGCTCGCGGCGGCGCTGGCGGCGCTGCCCGACGCGCACCGCCGGCTGCTCACCCTCCGCTACGGACTCGATGGCGGACCGCCGCGGCCGCTCCCGGAGGTGGCCGCCCAGATGGGTATCCCACGAGAGAAAGCGCGGCGGCTCGAGGGGGCGGCGCTGCGGCTGCTGAGGCAGCGGACGCCGCGCGAGCTGGCGGCCTGACATCCCCTCCATCCGGGGGAGGATGGGCGAAGGCCAGGTGGGGCGTCCTCTCGCCTCAGGTGTCGGCGACCGGAACGGCCTCCTCCGCGAACTGCTCGTGGAGGTGGTCGATCTGGTCGGGGTCTGGGTGGCCGGCGTGGACGAGCAGACGGTAGACGAAGCTGGCCTCCTCACCTTCGGCGATCGACCAGGGGCCCGCGAGCGACGGACTCGGGTTGATCAGGCCGTGGGCGTCGACGCGCCAGGGGGTGGGGTAGGTCGGGTTCTGGGGATGGTCGAAGACGGTCACGCCGTACCACGCGCCGGCTAGCTTGTCTTCGGCGGTCCAGGTGCGGCTGCCGTCGAACGGCGCGGTGACGTCGCACCAGGCGGCCGGCTGCTCGGACGTGGCGGTGCCGCGCTGGCCGTTGGCGTTCACGTGCTGCCGCTCCGGGTGGGTGAGCAGGCGGACGGCGAGGCCGCCGTAGTCGTACCGACCGATCCGGACGTCGCGGAGGGCCCGCAGCGTCCAGAGGACGTCGATCGTGTACAGCTCCGGGGTACCGCGGCGGACGCCGAGTGCGAGCGTCTCGGCGAGGTGCGGCTCGCCGCCCGGGCCGACCCAGGTGGCGTGCGAGCGCCACGTGACCGTCGCGGCGTCTCCGGCCAGGTCGGTGAGTCGGTCGAAGCGGATCGTGCCCCGCTCCGGTGCCGGGGTGCGGTGCTCCGTCCAGAAGTCGAGCCCGTTCACGTCGTGCAGCGCCGTGAAGATGCCGTGCTGCCATGGGTGGTCGGTGGGGCGATCCTGCGTCAGCACCGGCCCACCCCCGGGCCCGTGGACCGGGTGCAGGTAGTGACGCTCCCCGGGCCGGCAGTTGAAGCCGACCAACGGGTCCTCGCCGGCGGAGATGACGAGGGAGTGGTTCAGCCTCCACGTGGCCCTGAGCTCCTGCGTGCCGCTCACCATACCGCGCACGGCTCGCCGACCTCGATCGCGCCGCCCGGCAGCCCGCCGGCGGGCGCCACCACGGTCGGCTCCCCTCGTCGGAGCTCGTACCGGGCGCGGTCGTGGGGCATCGCGGCCAGCTCGACGACGGTCAGCCGCTGCTCGACGTCGACCACGGCCTCATCATACGCGCTGCGCTTCGTCCGTCTAGAATGCGCGCCCGATGAAGGTCACAGTCAAGCTGCACGGCGAGACGAAGCGGCGCGTCAAGAACCTGGTCGGCGACTCGGTCGAGGCCGAGGTCGCGCCGGGGACGACGGTCGGGCAGCTGCTGGACCAGCTGGGCGTCGCGGAAGAGGACGTCTGGATGAGCGCCGTCAACAAGACGGTCGTCAAAGAGGACCACGTGCTGGCCGACGGCGACGGCGTGGAAGTGTTCGCCCCCGTTCAAGGAGGAAGTCTTGGCTAACGGCTACACCGGCAAGATCCTGCGCGTGGACCTGACGACGCGCACCACCTCGGTCGAGGAGCACGACGACGCCTTCTACCGCACCTACTTCGGCGGCCGGGCCCTCGTCGCCTACTACCTGCTGACCGAGACGAAGCCAGGCACCGACCCGCTCGGCCCCGACAACCTGATGATCTTCGCGCCCGGCATCGTGACGGGCGCGAACGTGTCGGGCAACGGCCGCAACGGCGTCGGGGCACTCAGCCCGCTGACCGGCGGCTTCGGCAACGCCGAGGCGGGTGGCTACTGGGGCGCCGAGCTCAAGCGCGCCGGCTGGGATGCGATCGTCGTCAAGGGCAAGGCGTCCTCGCCCGTCTACATCTGGATCAACGAGGGCAGCGTCGAGATCCGCGACGCGGGCCACCTCTGGGGCAAGACGACCGGCGAGACCGAGGACCTGATCCGCGACGAGCTCGGCGACCCGCTGGTGCGCACCGCGCTGATCGGCCCGGCCGGCGAGAACCTGGTCCGGTTCGCCTGCGTCGTCAACGACCGCTCGCGCTTCGCGGGCCGCACCGGCATCGGCGCGGTGATGGGCTCGAAGAACCTCAAGGGCGTCGCGGTCCGCGCCGGTCGCGGCACGCTGCCGGTGGCCGACCCCAACGGCGTCAAGGACGTCCAGAAGTGGCTGACCCAGAACCTCGATCTGGTCCACCACTTCTACGACGTCGGCACGGCCGGCGGACTGAAGGGCCTGTCGGTGGCTGGCGGGCTGCCCACCTACAACTTCCAGGAGGGCTCGTTCGAGGGCGCCGACAAGATCACCGGCACGACGATGCGCGACACCATCCTGGTGAAGCGCGACACCTGCTACGCGTGCGCGGTGCGCTGCAAGCGGGTAGTCGAGGTGAGCGAGCCGATCAGCGTCGACCGCCGCTACGGCGGTCCCGAGTACGAGAGCCTCTCGGCGCTCGGCAACAACAACGGTGTGGACGACCTAATCAAGCTCGCCAAGGCGAGCGAGCAGTGCGCCGCGCTCGGCCTCGACTCGATCTCGGCCGGGATGACGATCGGCTGGGCGCTCGAGTGCGCCGAGAAGGGTCTGCTGACCGAGCAGGACACGGGCGGGCTAAAGCTCGAGTGGGGCAACGGCGACCTGGTGCTCGACCTGCTGCACAAGATCGCCCACCGCGAGGGCATCGGCGACCTGCTCGCCGAGGGCACCGCCCGCGCGTCGAAGAAGCTGGGCCGCGGCTCGGAGCAGTACACGCTGACGGTCAAGGGCCAGGAGTTCCCGATGCACGAGCCGCGCATCAAGCACGCGCTCGGCATGGGCTACGCGGTGAGCCCGACCGGCGCCGACCACATGCACAACGCCCACGACACCGGCTACCTCAAGGAGGGGCGTGGGCTCCAGGTGCTGCGCGAGGCGTGGGGCATCGAGGCCAAGCCGATCGAGCAGCACGGCTTCGACGAGAACAAGCTCGACGTCTGGTTCTACCAGACGCACTTCCGCCACTTCCTCGACGTGGTCGGGATGTGCCACTTCCTGCCGTACACGCCGCAGCACATGGTCCAGCTCGTGAGCGCGGCGACGGGCTGGGACTTCACGCTCCAGGAGCTGCTCGACGCGGGCGTCCGCGCCGCGACGATGGCACGCGCCGTCAACCTGCGCGAGGGGTACGACGACTCGGCCGACCGGCTGCCGAAGCGCGTTTTCGGGCCGTTCCGCAACGACAACTCGGCGACCGGTAAGCCGATGGATCCGGGCCAGGTCGACTGGGCCATCCACCGCGTGTACGAGCGGCTCGGCTACGACGAGCGCGGCGTCCCCACCAGGGAGACGCTCGAACGCCTCGGCATCGGGTGGGTCGCCGACGCGATGCAGCCCACGTCGGAAACCAGGGCCAGCAAGCGCGAGCTGGTTCTGGCGTAACAGTCGGAGCGGCAACCGTTCTCTAGTCCCCTCTCCCGAGGGAGAGGGGACTAGGTAGCTAGCGGTTCATCGCCCCCTGTGGCTGGGTGGACATCCACTCGCGCATCGCCTGGTCGCTGGGACGGTTGACGTGGACCTTGTCGTCGACGCTGCTGACCCAGTCGAGTGGGAACCAGTGGTGCTGGCCGCTGTTGTCCTTGGTCGTCTTGACGTAACTACCCTCGACCCGGTCGACGGTGGCGAACTGCTTGTTGTTCGAGCAGACGACCGGCATGTGCTCGCGGATGTTCGATCGCATGTCCATGAACGGCACCTCCTGGGGGATACCCGCAGCCCGCGTGCCAGGCTGGCCCTCGCAGGGTGCACTGGGGTGTTTCGAAGAAGCACGCGTTAGCGGACGATCCTCAGGCGGTCGCGGCGATGGCCTCGTCGAGTGCGACCATTTCCGCCCAGTGGTCGCAGACCTGGTCCACCTTGCGGGCCGCGAGGCCGGTGTAGTACCGCTCGGGCTCGGCAAGGATGCGGCGCTCCGCGTCGGTGAGCTGGTCGAAGAACGGCTCGCCGGCGGCGGCCTCGAGCACGGAGATGCCCTTTTCGCGCGCGGTTAAGCTCAGCCGTCGACCTACCTCGTGGGCGTCCCCGACCCCGTGCAACGCCAGGATGATGTAGAGCGGCTCGGCGACGAAAAGCCCCCGCGACATCGCCAGGTTCGCCTGCATGCGCTCGGCGTTCACGTCGGTGGAGCGGATGAGGCCGACCATCCGGTCGAGCGCGTCGAGGAAGCCGACGAAGATCTCCGGCACGAAGCGGGTCGAAGCGGTGTTGGTCAGGTCCCGCTGGTGCTCGGAGATCTGGTTGGCGTAAACGGCCGCCATGCGCGGCGCGAACTCCTTCCACATCGACTTCACGTGCTCGAAATTCCACGGGTTCTGCTTGTGCGGCATCGTGGAAGAGCCGACCTGGGTCGCCAGGAAGCGCTCCTTGATCTCGCCGATCTCGGTGCGCTGCAGGTGGCGCATGTCGTCGGCCAGGTTGGCGAGCACGCCGAAGCAGGAGAGGACGGCGTGGACGAGGTCGGCGAGCGGCTCGGGCGGGGCGATCTGGGTCGAGATGCGGGCCGGCTCGATGCCGAGCTGGGCGAGCACGGCGCGCTCGAGCGCGAGCGGGTCAGGCACGATCACGCTCATCGCGTTGTAGGCGCCGACCGCGCCCGACAGCAGGCCGCGCTGCGCGCCGGCGGCGCGCTCGATCTCGAGCAGGCGGCCGCCGACGCGGTCGACGTACTGCGCGATCGCGAAGCCGAACGTGATCGGCACGGCGTGCTGGCCGTGCGTGCGGCCGATCTGGACGGTATCGCGGTGCTCGCGCGCGAGCTCGATCAGAGCGGCGACAAGCGCGCGCAGCTCGGGCACGAGCACCTCGCGGGTGAAGTCGCGCAGGCGTAGCGCGGTGGCGGTGTCCCAGACGTCGGACGAGGTCGCGCCCAGGTGGATGTACGGCCGCGCGTGCTCGCCGACCCGCCGGCTGATGCAGTTGACCAGCGCCCGGACGTTGTGGTCGGTCCTCTTCTCTTCCTCGTGGACCTCTTCGAAGGTAACCTCGCCGCACGCGCGCGCGATCTCCTCGGCGTCCGCGGGCGTGCAGACGCCGACCTCGGCGAGGCCGCGCGCGAGCGCCGCCTCGACGCGTAGGAAATACCGGAGGTTCGCCTCCTCGGACAGGTACGGGTGAACCTTTGGGTAGAGCTTCTCGGACGCGCCGTAATAGCGGTAGTCGAGCGGGGAGACGGTCCAGGCGATGTGGTCGGGCCGTGACGTATCGCTCACGGCCCGGATTCTAGCCCTTGGCCGACAGCGCCTCCGCGACGGCGTCGGAAATGACCTTCAGCTCGGGGTACTGCTTGGTCTCGAGCTTCGACCAGACCTTCTTACCGGCGACGTTCACCTCGAACGCGCCGCCCACACCGGCGTTCAACGTGATGGTCTTGATCTGCCCGGGGTATTTCATGATCAGCTCGGTCGCCATCCAGGCGGCCCTGGGGTAGGTCTTTCAGGGAACGCAGTAGGTGATGTCGACGTCGATCGCGTTCGGCGCGATGTGCGGATTGTCCGACATACTTTTCCTCCTCGGCACGCATTTTACTCTTCCAAAAGCGTGGATGCGCACCGGGCTCTCGGCTCAGCCTTCGGCGACGACCCTGTTCCGCAAGACGCCGATCTTTTCGATCTCGACCTCTACCACGTCGCCCGGCTTGATCGGGCCGACGCCGGAGGGCGTGCCGGTCATAATGAGGTCGCCCGGCTCGAGCGTGATCGCTTTCGAGATCTCCGAGACCAGGTGCGGCACGTCGAAGAGCAGGTCCGACGTTCGCGCGTCCTGCTTGGTTTCGCCGTTGACGCGCAGCGTGATGCGGAGGTCCGAGGCGTCGGCCTCGGTGTCGACCCAGGGGCCGACCGGGCCGAAGGTGTCCATCCCCTTGCCCCAGAGGATGAACCCATTCGCCATCTCGCGCCGCTGCCAGTCGCGGGCCGACACGTCGTTGCCGATCGTGTAGCCGAGGACGTGCTCCCCGACCTTCTCCCTCGGGATCCACTTGCCGCGCTTGCCGATGACGACGACCAGCTCAGCCTCGTAGTCGACGTGGTTGCTGATCTTCGGATAGACGATGTCGGCGCCGTGGCCGACGAGCGCCGTGTTCACAGGCTTCATGAAGAGCATCGGGAACTCGGGCGTCCTGGCGTTGGTCTCTTCGATGTGCTTTTTGTAGTTGAGCCCGACGCAGATGCACTTCGGCGCGACGACCGGGGGCAGCAGCGTGAGCGAATCGAGCTTCCCCACCGCGGCGCCGGCTTTCGGCTTGTCGAAGGGCGAGCCCTCGAGTGCGCGAACGGTCGAGCCATCGGCGTCGAGGACGCCGTAAGCAGGGCCCGAGGACGATTGGTACCGGAGAATCCGCATTGCGTCTACGCCTCCCTGGCTGGTAAGCGCAGGGATTGTACGGGAGGTGGCAGCTAGCCCCAGCCGCTCATGGGGTGCCGTCGACCGCCGCGCGCAGCTCGTCGAGCCGGTATGGCTTGCTCAGGACTGCCGCGATGCCGTGGGCGTCTGCCTTCACCCGGTCGACGCCAGCGCCCCAGCCAGTGGCCAGGGCGAGGCGGACGTGCGGGTGGCGAGCGCGAATGGCCTTGGCGAGCTCCCACCCGTCCATGCCGTCGCCGAGGCTCAGGTCGGTCACCACGACGTCGAAGGGCTCGGCGGCCAGGCGGGCGAGGGCGGCCTCCGCGCAGGTGACGCCGCTGACCCGGTGGCCAGCTCGAGCGAGCATCGTTTCCGCGAGGCTGACCAGGTCGGGCTCGTCGTCGACCACCAGGACGCGGCGCCCGCCGGGCGGCGCGGCGGCCGCGCCGCCCGGCGCGCTCGGGCGGGGGCGGTCCGATCTGGGGCCAGGTGGGTCGGCAGCCGGGAGACGGACGCGGAACGTCGTGCCGAGCTGCGCGCTGGTCGTGAACGAGACCCGGCCGCCGTGCCGCTCCACGATGGCGGCGACCTGTGCGAGGCCCAGTCCCGTGCCCCGCTCACCTTTGGTCGTGAAGAACGGCTCGAAGACGTGCTTCTGCGCCTCGGGTGCGATGCCGACGCCCTCGTCGGTGACGCTGAGCTCGACCCAGGGGCCATGGCGGACGGCGGCGAGCGCGATCGTGCCGCCCTTCGGCATCGCGTCGACCGCGTTGAAAATCAGGTTGGTCAGGACCTCGGTCAGCTCGCTGGCGACGCCGCGCACGGCCGGTGAGCCGTCGGTCTCCAGGGTGAGGTGGATCGGTCGCCCCTCCAGCGCCGGTCGGTCGCGCCACTTCGGCTGCGTCACCAGCGCGGCGTGCTGCAGCAGGGGCTCGACGTCGAGCGTCTCGATCCGCTTGTCGGGGTCGGGTCGGCCGAAGGTCTGAAGGCGGTGGATCGTCTCACCGCCGTCCATCGCCGCCTGGGCGATCGTCTGGAGGGCGACGCGCAGCCCGATGGGGACGTCGGGGATCTCCTCGAGCATCCGGAGTCCGAGGTCGGCGTGGCCGGCGATGAGCGCCAGCGTCTGGTTCACGTCGTGCGCCGCGCCGCCGGCCATCTCGCCGAGCTGGCGCAGCCGTTCGAGCTGGGCGAGCTTCGCGATCTGGCGCGCCATGTCGTGCTGCTGACGGGCGTCGGCCAGCGTCACGACGACGCGGACGACCTGGCCGTCGGCGTCGAGCTCGGGCGTGGCGTCCACCTGCGCCCAGCGGCGGTCGTCGGCGCTGCCGAAGCCGAGCAGCCGTCCGGGGACCGGCTTGCCGGTGCGGAGCGCGGCCATCGCCGGCGACTGAGCCTCGGGCACGGGCCGCCCCTCGTCGTCGACCGCCGCCCAGAGCTTCCCGAGCGGCAGACGCGCCCGCAGCCGGTCGACCGAGGCGCCGAGGAAGCGTTCGGCGGCGCGGTTGGCGTACACGATCGCGCCGCGCGCGTCGTGGACCACCACGCCGCAGGCCAGCGCGTCGAGCAGCGCCGTCGTGGAACCGGGCGCGGCCGGTGGAGCCGGCCGCCCATGGTCGCTGACGACCATGCGCCGCAGGCGCGCGAAGAACGGTTCGGCGGTCGCGCGTGGGGACATCACGAAGGTTACCGCTCGGTCCCCCCATCGGTGGCGTCCCGGAGCGCGAGCTGGACGTACTGGACGGTCGACACGACGGCGTCGAGCCGATCGAGCAGGCTGGCGATGTCCCGCCGCACGTCAGGCGGCAGCCCACCGGCGCGCGCGCTCTCGGCGAGCAGGTCGGCCTCGCCGACGGCGCGCTGGAGCTGGTTGCTCATCCGGTGGACCAACGGAGCGAGCTCGCGCAGGAGACGCTCCGAAGCATCCGCGGACGCACCGATCCGGGTGGGGGTGGGGTAGGTGGGGTGCTGGAGGTGGATCAACTTCCGGCGCCGGCCAGGGAGCCCACGTACGACGGTTGCTGCGCCGGCCAGCCGTCGGCCTCCGCGGGCGCCTGCCTGGCCGAGCTGGCTGCGACGCCTGTGCGGGCCTCGACGGCCCGGCGCGCGAACTCCTCGACCGAACTGGCGTGGATCGAGACGAGCGCGCGCTTGACCGCGAGCGGCATCGGCTCGGGTGCCAGCGCGGCCGCCGGGTTGGTCAACAGCGCGGCGCGAAAGGCGGGGTCGAAAAAGGCGAGACCGACGACACGGTCGACCGGGTCCATCATCGGGTCGGCCACGTCGGGCGACCAGCGCGCCCCGGGCCAACCCGTCTTAACGGGTCGCGAGGGCGCGGTAGGCGCCGCGACCGGCCGCATCGGTTTCATGCTGTTCCTCGAGTGGTGTGTTGGGATCGTGGGTCATCGCGCGCACGATGCCGGCCATGACGCCGAGCAGCAGGACGACGTCGCCCAGGCTGAAGACCACGTCGAGCCGTCCGGGCATCCGGGCGTGAAACCGGTCGGCCAGCAGCTCCAAGCGCGTCTCCGCCAGCGGGACAATGACGTCCTTCGACAGCGCGAGATGCGTGCCGGGCGAACCATCGCCGATCCTCCAGCTACCCGCCCGACCGGAAGCTGCCACGGTCTCCGGTGAGATGGGCATCAGCCCACCGTTGGCGACCATGACCGCCAGGTTCATCGCCACGCCGAGCCCGGCGACCGCGACGCCGAAGGTGCGCCAGTTGCGCAACGCCACGACGAGCAGCGCGAGCTGCGAGCCGACGAGCACCGCCACGAGGGCCGCTCGGTCGAGACCGGGCAAGCCGTAGATCGCGAGGAGCTGGAGCCCGAGTGCGACCGGCGCCGCCTGCCACCACGCGACCTTGACCGCGGTGAGGCGCTCGACCCGTCCGCCGGCCAGGGTGCCGACGACGAGAGCGGCGGCGACGCCGAGGACGAACGGCATGTCGATCGGCTGCCGTCGATCCTACTAGTACGGACCGATGTCGTCGGCCGAGCCGGCAACCGCGAAGGCGAGGATCGAGACGACGGCGGCGACCAGCTTCCAGTTGACACCAGCGACGCGGAGCGCGAGCTTGTCCATCATTTGGGGATGACCTCCCGTTCGTGATGGCGCGATGGTGGCAGCCCGAACTAGCGCGGAACTGGTCGGACATATGTTCTACATAGCCGACGGAGAGACCCTTCCGAGGTTCGGGGACGGGGTTCAGGCGCGGACGGGTGGGGGCTTGCTTATGGCTCGGACGTGGCCGTCGAACGCCTCGGCCTTCTGGGCGGCACGCCGCGAGAACGAGCGTCGAACGCGCGCCGCGCGCTCGCGCTCGCCGGCACAGTCGAGCGCCGTGGCGAGCGACTCCGCGGCGCTGGCGGACGTTGGCAGAAGACGAACCAGCCGCTCGGCCAGGTCGACCGCGAGCTGGGTGGCTCCGTCTTCCAGGGCGCGCTCGATCCGGCGACGGAGGACCCGCACGTGCAGCCGCGCCAGATCCCGCCGCCGCCGTAGCGCCCAGGGCGCCTCGACGTCCTGCAAGTACGGGCCTGTGTAGAGAGCGTCGGCCTCGGCCAGCCGCTCGGCCTCCTCTCGGCTGCCGACCGGCGCGTTGAGGGCGCGGGATGCCGCGGCTTCGAAAGCGGCGACGTCGGTCTCGATGAGGAGCTCGGGGTCGAGCCGGTAGACGCCGCCGTCCTGGATCACGCCGTCTCGGCGCCCGCGCCGCCTGTCGCCCCGCAGCAAGAGCCGGAGCCGAGCGACGTTGTCCCATAACAAACTCTGCCCCTGGCCCGGCTCCGCATCCGGCCACAGCCGTTCGATGAGCGATTCGGCCGGGATGCCGCCGCGGTGCTGCTCGAGGAGGTAAAAGAGGTGCCTCGGCGCCCGGCGGGTCCATCGCCGCGCCGGGTCGTCCGGAGGCGCGCCGTCGACGAGGATCTCGGGCCGTCCGAGCAGACGGGCGCGTACGTGCGGGCCCCGTCCCTGGGGCGCGGGCTCCCCGGCCCGCGGCGGCACGGCCGTCGTGCGGTCCGCCGGTACGGCCGCCGTGATGGCGTCGACGCATCGCCGGCCCTCCGGGGTCGCCGCCAGGCCGTCCAACGCTCGGCCCAGCACGGCCAGCTCGGCCCGGAGGAAGGCGCGGTTGCGCGTGGACCGAACGGCTTCGAGCGCTTGATCGAGGTCTCGAAGCCAGCCGGCTTCGTCGAGCGCGTGGGCCGCGACCGCGGCGACGAGCAGCGCCCGCGCGCGGTCGGCGTGCTGGCCGGTCTTGCCGAGCTGCTCGGCCGCGTCCCGAGCGGTGATGAGCGCCTCGGTGGTCCGCCCCTGGGCGAGCAGCGCTGACGCGAGCGTCGCGGCCGCCCGGGACGCGAGCGTCGGGCTGTCGCCCCGCTCCGCTTCGGCGATCGCGCGGCGGGCCAGCGCCTCGACCTCGCCGGGCTCGCCGCCCGCGACCCGGCGGCACCGCGCGAGCTGACCCAGCGACAGGGCCAACAGCTCGATGTCGTCAGCCTGGCGCGCCATGGCTGTCGCCCGCTCCAGCAGCTTGGTCGCGGTTTCGACGTCGCCGCTGTCGCGTTCCAGCACGCCGAGGTTGTCGAGGGCGAACCCCGCCGTTCGCGTGTCTCCCAGCCGCTCGGCCAGCTCCAGC
>DASRFH010000200.1:0-6052 GCA_035651675.1 Chloroflexota bacterium
CTGGTCCCACGACCAGACCTCGTCGCCAGCATGAACGGAGGCCACGCCAACGTGCGGTCGGGTCGGCGAGACGCCGCGCGCGGCTAGTGCGGTGGCGAGGGCGTCGACCACGGCGTCGTCGTCGGCGGGCCCGAGCGGCAGGAGCGCCGCCAGCCCGGCCGCCACCGCCGCCGCCCGGCTCTGGCCGAAGCTGCGGCTGCCGCCGGGATCCTCGGCGACCGCCACGCCCCGCCCGAGTCGTCGAGTGAGCGGCGGGGTTCCCGGGCGCAGCGACGGCTCGATCGAGGCGTGCACCGCCCGGAGGGCGCTCTTCGCCCGAGACCAGGTGCCGTGGTCGAGGTACAAGACGACCGGGTCGACCCGGTCGAACAGCGGCGCGGAAGGCGGGCACTTCAGGCTGTACGCCTGTCCCTCGTGCTCGAGGGCCTCGGTGAGTCGGCGCACGAGCTCGACGGCGACGTCCGCCCCGCCGTTCCAGTACACGCGCACCAGCGGCGCGTCACGCGGCGCCCCCGCGCTGCCCGTCGCCAGCCACCACCCACCGGGGCCGTCGACGACGTCGCGTCGTGCCGACAGCGCCAGCCGGTCGCCCCCGCGGATCGGCGCCCCGGGGCGGCTGAGGTTGGCGTACCCAAAGGGCTGGGGCACCCGCGTCTCCCCGGCACGCGTGGCGAACAGGCGGCCGAACCGATCGAACGTCGCCGTCCAACCCGGCTCGAAGCGGGCGCTGGCGGCGTGCGCGGCTCGGAGCCTGGCCACCAGACCGGGGTCGGGCCGCGGCGGCGCGCGCAGCCACCCGACGGCCTGCGTGAACCAGCGACGGTAGAGCGCGTCGGCGAGGACACCGCGGATCGCCGGACCCAACCACCCCAGGCAGAGCCCGTCGAGCCAGACCTGCCCGCGGTCGACGCGGACCGAGCGAGCAGCACGCAGGAGATCGGTCCTGACGTCGTTCGAGAGGTGGGTCACGCCGATCTGGCCGCCGTGCTGGCTAGCTCCCGAGCGACCTGGCGGCCGTCGCCCAGGAGCTCGGCGCTCCACCCGACCAACGTCGGCTCGGATGCTGCCATCTGGTAAGGATCGACGTGGCCGATCTCGACGAGCGTCTGGACCAGCCTGATCGCCGCCATCCACGCACTGAGCTCGAGGAGTGCCACCCAGTCGAGCGGCGCGAGGTCCCGCTGCTGCCGGTACGCCGCCAGCAGCGGAGCGGCCCAGGCGACCAGCTCCGCTCGGGTAGCGCCACCAGGCAGCTGCAACGCGAGGAGGGCTACCACGTCGGCGAGCACCGATCCAAGGTCCCAGGACGGGTCGCCCCGGCAGGCGAGCTCCCAGTCGACGACGCGAAGACTGGGGTCGTCGAGTTGCCCGTCGACGAGCACGTTGGCCCAACGCAGGTCGCCGTGGACGAGCGCACTGGGCTGCCACCGCTCGCGGGCGCGCTGGAATCCCCGCCGCATCGCCGGGTTGGCGGCCAACCGCCGCAGGACGGCCGCGCAGGGCGGTGGGAGCCACCCGTAGTCGCCCCACGTCGGCTCGAGGGCGCCGAGCAGCCACGGCGGCGCGCCCAGTGGCGGCGCCGGTACCGAATGGACCACCGCCATCGCGCGGCCGTACGCGGAGAGCAACGCCGCCGCGCGGGGGGGCGGCGCCACGGCCGGCGCCAGGTAGGCGGCAAGCGTGTCGCCGGCGACGGCGTCGAGCACGACGACGCCGGCCGCTTCGTCGACGTAGTGGCAGCGCGGCAAGACGCGCGCGAGCTCGTCGCGGCTGGTTGCCAGACGGTAGACCGCCATCTCGGTCGAGAGGTCGCGCCCCTGCGTCCCGGTCCGGTCTGCGCGCTTGAGGAAGAGGCGCGGGCGGGCGCCGACGGCGACCCGGAAAGCCCGGTGGGACGCCGATGCGTCGTCGACGGTCACGCCGAGCTCGAGGATCGAGGCCGGACTCAGGAGTCCTCTACGGAGCAGGTAGCGCGCACACCAGGTGGGTGTCGCCGACGCGTCGTCATCGAGCGGGCGAGCCGAGCCGTGCCTCCACTCGCCCGCTAACTGGTGCCCGCCGCGGCGCTCCGTCACCCAGAGGCGCCGCCGGGAGCGTTCCCACCGCCGTATTGCTGGTAGGGATCGTTCCCACCGTAGCCTCCCCCGTATTGCTGGTAGGGGTCGTAGCCGCCGCCGAACTGCCCGTAGCCGCCGTAGTACTGCTGGTAGGGGTCGTAGCCGCCGTACTGCTCGTAGCCGCCGTAGTACTGCTGGTAGGGGTCGTAGCCGCCGCCGTACTGCTCGTAGCCGCCGCCGTAGTACTGCTGGTAGGGGTCGTAGCCGCCGTAGCCACCCGCACCGGGCACGAACGTGCCGACGGTGTTCACCGTCGGCTGGGTGATCGTCGGCTGGGTAATCGTCGGGCGCGTGACGGTCGGGAAGGTCGGGAACGTCGGCCGCGTGACGGTGGGGAACGTGGGGAAGGTCGGGCGGGTCGGGAACGTGGGGAACGTCGGCCGGGTGGGGAACGTGGGCAGGGTCGGCCGCGTGGGGAAGGTCGGCCGGGTGATGGTCGGGAATGTGGGGAAGGTCGGGCGCGTGACGGTCGGGAAGGTCGGCTGCGTTGGCATAGGTCCTCCTCCAGCGCAAGCGCGCGCCACCGCCGCGCCTGCGTCAACTAGGCCGGCGCCGTACCGATCGTTCGGGACCGGATCGGCTGGCGCATCACGTAACGGTCGGGCCGTCTCCCGCAAGATCGTCCCGACCTCGTCGGCGCTGAGCGAGCTGTTGCAGGAGCGGATGAGCGCCACCACCCCGGCGACGTGCGGGCTCGCCATCGAAGTCCCGCTCAGCGATGCGAACCCGTCGTCCCAGACCGTCGAGAGCACGTCGACGCCCGGGGCCGACACGGCGATGTGGGGCCCGGTGTTGGAGAAGGGCGCTCGCCGGTCCATCTGGTCGGTCGCACCCACGGCCACCACGCCGGGGTAGCCGGCGGGGTACGAGGGGGTGTTGGTGTCGTCGTTCCCCATCGCGGCCACCACCACCACCCCATGCGCGACGGCATAGGCGACGGCGTCGCGCTCGACGAACGTGTCGGAGTAGCCGCCGAGGCTGAGGTTGATGACCTGGGCACCGTGGTCGACCGCCCATCGGATCCCGGCCGCGATGTCGACGGCGCTGCCGGTCCCGCGGACGCGGTGCGGCGGGGCGTTCTCGACGACGCGTGCCAGGACCCGCACGGGCAAGATCCGGCAGCTCCACGTCACGCCGGCGACGCCGAACGTGTTGTTGGTCGCGCACGCGATGGTGCCGGCGACGTGGGTTCCGTGCCCAACCTCGTCCTGTGGGCTATCGTCGCGCGCGGTCCAATCGCCCTCGAAGTGCGTGCCCGGCGGCGGCGCGGCGCCGGCGAGGTCGACCATGTCCTGGCCCGGGAGCAGCACGGGAGCTAGCTCGGGGTGGTCGAGGTCGACGCCGGTGTCGACGACTCCCACGACGACGGCGGGCGAGCCCGTCGAGAGATCCCAGGCGTCTGGGCAGCGGATCCGAGCCAGTCCCCACTGGGCGGGGAAGCTCGGGTCGTTCGGCACGATCGTTGCCTCGCGCCAGCGGTTCGGCTCGGCGTCCTCCACGGCGTCGAGCCTGGTCAGCGACTCGACGATCTCGGCGACGTTGGCGTCGGTCGGCAGCCGGACGTGGTAGGTCTCGCCGAGCGTGCCGCGGTCGACCCCGAAAACGCTCGGGAAGGGCGACCCCGGCGGATGAACCCGCGACACGGCGACCGCGCCGTGTCGCTGCAGGACCTCGTCCACCTCGGGAATGCCGAAGCCGGACGGGAGCCCGACTGTGAGCGCCCGAAGCGGATGGGTCGGAATGCTCGCGGTGACGGCCCGCGCCGCCGGCGCGGCCAGCTTCACGACGACCTCACCGCGCACGACGTTGTCGTCGCCGGGACCGAAGAGGGAACGCGGCGGCGTGTCCCCCGTGACCGGCTCGGTCTCAGCCGCGGCAGCCGCCTGCTCGCTGGCTCGGCGACGACGCGCAGCGCGACTACCCTCGGCCATGCAATCCCCCTTCGCCAGGCCACCCGGCGCCAGGCGCAGCCATCTGGACTCGTGTCGCCGACGGGCCGATCGGCGCGGTGGGGACTGCCAGCCCCACCCGCATCCTAGCGAGGGCCCGTTGGGGGCGTCTTAACGTTACGTTAACGCCATCCGAACGTCATGTGAACCGACGGCTCTCCCGGCGGCGGTTCGGGCAATCTAGAGCGGGTCCAGGTCCAGGGGAACGGGGTCCTCCGTAGGTGTGTGGCCTCAGCCGAGGGGAAGAACGAGGAAGGCCTCGGCGAGTGGCAAGCCCACCGGCGCACCGGTCCAGGCCGCGAGCGTGCGCCAGCCAGTGCGCAGCGACGCCGGGTCGCGCGTCTGACTGGCGTGGGCGAGCCGCGACGCGATCTTTGCCTCGAAGGTGGTCGCGACGTCGACCCAGGCGTTGGGCGCCGCACTGCCGAACAGCCACACCTCTGGCACCGCGTGGGGCGCCAGCCCTGCCTGCCGGTGTTCCGGGAAGAAGCGGCCGTTGCGCGCCGCAGGGTAGACGGCGTCGAGGACGGCCCGGCCGGCGATCCGGTGGTCTCGGTGCCCGACGTAAGGCTGGTCGGGCCAAACTGGATCGTGGGTGAAGACGGTGACCGGCCGGAGCAGCCGCAAGTAGCGGACCAGCGCCTCGCGCAGGTCGCGTGTGTTCTCGAGCTCGCCGTCGGGTTGGCGAAGGAAATGGACCTCGCCCACGCCGAGAACTCGGGCGGCGTCGCGTTGCTCGCTTTCGCGCAGCTCGGCCACCTGGGACGGGGAGGGCCCAGGATCGCGGAGTCCTTTGTCGCCGGAGGTGAGGAGGAGGTAGACGACGCGCGCCCCGGCCCGGACTGAGCGCGCCAGCGTCCCAGCGCACCAGGTTTCCAGATCGTCGGGGTGGGCTGCGACCGCCAGCACGCACCCGCTGGCGGGCGGCAGAACGATCACGGCCCGGTGGCAGTGTCCCCGACCACGCATGGCGGGACCGCGTGCAGCCAGCCGCCGCCGAGCATGGGCGAGGCAGAGACTACGGTCCGGCAGAGCCCGAACTCGCCACAATCGCGTAGGAGGCAGCCGTCGGCGGATCCGCACGACGGGCAGGGCTCGCGCACTGACACCTCTCGCCAGCCGACCTCGCCGGCCGGCCGATCGGGCTCAGGCCGTCCCGGCCTGTCTCTCCCCTGGAGGCGCGGGGGCGCCTGTTGTGAGGTCAACGGTGTCCACCCTTCCCAACCGGTGCGCGGCCCGAAACGTGCCCTGGTTGGGCAGGGCCGCCCGCCCGGGTCGCGAACCGACGAGCCGGTTGCTCGTCGGCAAGCCGCCCGACCGACCAACCTTAGCAGTCCTGAGTCCGCGGAGCCCACAATCGGTCCCGCCCCCGGGTCCGGTAGCTCGGGCCAGCGTACGTTTCTCGCGCAGTCACCCGCGGGGGAGTGCATCCAGCAGGACGGCGGCGAAGTGCACGCCGGCGGCGGCGACGACAAGGAGATGGAAGAACTCGTGGTAGCCGAACACCCCGGGGGCGGGGTCCGGCCACCTGCGCACGTACGTTAGCGCGCCGACCGTGTAGAGCGCGCCGCCGGCGGCCAAGAGGACCACTGGGCGGGCGCCGGCCGCCGTGGTGAGAGCAGGGGCGGCGATCAGCGACACCCAGCCCATCGCGGTGCAGAGGAGGCCGATGATCCACCTCGGTGCGGCGACCCAGAGGATGCTGAGGACGAGCCCGGCCGCGGCACACGCCCACACGGCGGCTAGCAGCGCCGGGCCGAGCGGCGCCGGGATGACCAGGACGGCGAACGGCGTGTACGTGCCCGCCAACAACAGGAAGATCGTTGCGTGGTCGATGCGCCGCAGCCACCCGCGGACCCGCGGAGACCACGTTACCCGGTGGTAGAGCCCGCTGACGCCGAAGAGCGCCACCAGCGTCAGCGCGTACACGCCAGCCGCGTGCGCGGCGCGGGGGGTCGGCGCGGCGACGAAAACCAGCCAGCCGCC
>DASRFH010000201.1:0-3246 GCA_035651675.1 Chloroflexota bacterium
CTACCGCGTGGACCCGGCGCGCACGCGCTCGCTGGGTGGCTCGGGACTCGGCCTGGCGATCGTGCGGCAGATCGCTGAGGCGCACGGCGGGCGGGTGCGGCTCGCCTCGGCGCCGGGCGAGGGCAGCGAGTTCACGGTCGAGCTGCCCCTGGCCGCGCCCGAGCCGGTCGAGGCGCATGATCTGCCGCTGGCTGGTCGCGCGGCCAGTTAGGGGCGTTCGGGGGCGCCCGGGCGACGGGGAAACGTCGAGCACGGCGGCGGGCACGGGCGCCTTTACGCTCCGCGACGGCCGGAATTCGCTGAGCGCTCGGACTGGAACGGCGGGCGCGCTGCTAGGAGCTTTCTCCTAGTCCTTGGCATCCTTCTTGGTTGGCGCGGCCAACTAGCGCCTGGTAGGCTACCTGTCGGTCCATGCGCGCCCTCCACCTGCTCGTTCTGCTCGCCCTCGGGCTGTTCCCATCGATCGCCCAGGCGGCCGAGGCCGGCGTGCTGCGGCCGGTCGTGCCAGGTGGCCTGTTCCTGAGCGAGGGGACGCGCGTCGTGGGGGAGCACGGCTCGTTCCTCTACGTCGTCCAGGGCGCGCCCCAAATGATCCGCGGGATGGGCTACAACGCGCCGCTGTCGGCGCTGCCGGAAGCCGACCGGCACCGGCGGCTGTACCGTGACTTCCCGCTGATGCGCCAGGTCGGGGTGAACACGATCGTGGGTTGGGATCAGGCCGGCTTCGACCGCGCGCTGCTCGACGCGGCGTACGCCAACGGAATCGGCGTGGTCATGCCGTTCGAGCTCGCCAAGGAGTGGGACTACGGCGACTCCGGGCTGCGCGAGCGGCTGCTCGACCAGATCGGAGCCTGGGTGGACGAGTACAAGGACCACCCGGCCGTCCGCATGTGGGGCGTCGGCAACGAAGTGATGCTCGCGATGAACGACGAGGAGTCGAGGCAATTCGCGGCGTTCTACGTCCAGGTCTACGAGACCGTTCGCCAGCACGACCAGCTGCACCCGATCGTCTACCGCGAGGCCGAGGACGTGCGCGTTCCGTACTTCCGCGACGCCTTCGCCGAGGCGCACGTCGAGCCGGTCGACTTCGTCGTCGGGATGAACTTCTATACGCCGCGCATGGCCGACGCGCTCGCCGAGTACCCGGAGATCGGGTTCGACGTGCCAGTGCTGATCTCCGAGTTCGCGCCGGCCGGCGTCGCGCCGTCGGCGCGGGCCTCGGCCTTCCACGACCTGTGGAACACGATCCAGCCGTACGAGCGCTACGTGCTCGGCGCCGCGCCGTACGCCTGGACCACCGACGGCCCGGAGGCGGTCGACCGGCTCTTCGGTCTCACCGATGGCCAGGGCCACCCGGTCGACGCGGCGCTGGGCGAGCTGCAGCGGATTTACCGCGGCCGGGTGCCAGCCAACGAGCTGCTCCCCGCGCCCACGCCGCCGACGCGCCAGGCGCTCGGCATGGCGCTGGACGCGGCGGTGGCGCAGGCGCTGGCCCGGGCGATGGCACAGCCGACGCTCGACCCTGTGGACCTCGACGTGGTGCGGGCCGAGGCGCGCGATCGGTACGGGCGGGACCTCGCCAGCGCGCCGGGCGCGGCGCACGCCGACCAGCGGCTCATGGCCCGCATGCTCGACCTGCTGGTCGACACGGCGACGCTCGCCGCGCTCAAGGAGGACGGACGGTCGGTCTACCCCGGCGCGCGCGAGGCCGAGCCCCTGGTGGCCGGTATGGCGCGCTGGGCGGCGACCGATCCGAGCGCGGAGCCGATGGCCGAGGCGTTCCTGACCGAGGTGGTCGGCGCCGCGCTGCGGCTGCCCCTGGGCGCGGTGCCGACCCCCAGCTAGGGCAGCTGCCGCAGGTAGCTCGCCATCGCCGCGTCGAGCTCCTCGTCGGCGACGGCTCGTGCGTGCCGCCACCATGGCCCGTAGTAGTCGCGGCCGTCGCGGAGCTGCCGCGACATGATCTCGACGTATCCCGGGTCGACGTCGCCGTAGCAGCGGCTGAGCGCCGCGACCTGGGCGGCGACGTCGTAGGCGACCCGCCGCTCCTGGAGGCTCCAAACCCCCGGCACGCCGTCGCCGCTGATCAGGTAGTAACAGGCGCGCGGATCGCCGTCGAGCGGCATGCCGACCGACCCGACGTTGACCAGGCGCCGCTCCGGGAGGTCGCGCACGTGCGGCCGGTGCGTGTGGCCCATGAAGGCCACGCGCGATGGGTCGCCTTCGTACATCGCGGCGAGCTCGTCGTCGGTCCGCCAGGGCAGCACGGAGTCGCGCACGTGGCGCGGCGAGCCGTGGACGACGAGCGTCGCCTCGTCGATCAGCAGGCTGTCCGGCAGGGCCGCCATGAAGGCGAGCCTGTCGGCGCCGATCCGCTCCATCCCCCAGATCATCGCGGCGACACGCGGGTCGGCCCGCCAGGCCGGGTCGTTCTTCCTGGTCTGGTAGGTGGCGATGTGGTCCTTCTCGTGGTTACCGCGGATCATCCGCGCGCCGCGCTCGCGCAGCAGGTCGACCGCCTCGGCCGACTCGGGGCCGAAGCCGACCACGTCGCCGGCGACGACGATCTCCTGGACGCCGCGCGCGTCCATGTCTGCCAGCACAGCGCGCAGCGCGTGCATGTTGCCGTGGACGTCGGAGATGACCGCGATCGTGTGGGGCACGCCCTACGGCTCGACCGACACCGACTGGTGGTGGTGCGTGGCCACGCGCCAATCATATTGGCCGCGCGGCGAGCGGCACACCCTTGACATAAAGCACACAGGCGCATTGACGCTCGCTCAGACGCCTGTTACCATCGATGAAAACGACGTACGAGAAGCGGAGGTAGGCAGTGCCGCCACCAGAGTGGCCTTGGGACTCGGTCACCCTGTCGGCGATCGCGACCCATCTGGGTCGTACCTGGATCTACCGGTTGAAGCCACGTGTCGCGGTCGAGCAGGACGTGGCGCCGTGGACTTCGATCAGCTTCCTGGACTGGCAGAAGACGGAGTTGGCGGTCGCCCCGCGCGGCCGGGCTGGCGCGACCGGCACGAACAACGGTCTGTACTTGAGGCGCGTTCAGCGGCTGCTGTTCAACAACGAGGGCCGTCGGACGCCGCCCTCCGTGACGTTCGTCGCCGGCAAGAACCAGATCACCGTGTTCGCCGACGGCGTCTACGTCGGCAGCTCGAGCCAAGACGTGCCGGAAGGCGAGCCGATGCCGGGCAGCCGCCCGCGGATGGTCGACGACAGCCCGCAGTGGGA
>DASRFH010000202.1:0-11905 GCA_035651675.1 Chloroflexota bacterium
TCCACGGTCTTCGCCGAGATGAACAGCCGATCGGCGATCTCCTGGGAGGAAAAGCCCTCGGCCGTGTATTGGAGCACCTCGCGCTCCCGCTCGGAAAGTCCGTCGTAGTGATCCTCGTTCGCCGACACGCGGCGACGGTAGTCCTGGAGCAGCATGCTTGCCGCGGTGGGGTAGAGGAACGCCTCGCCCCGGTGGACCGTCCGAATCGCCTGGATCAGCTCGGTGTCGGCGGCCTGTTTGAGGACGTAGCCGGCGCCGCCGGCCTGGAGCACGGGCAGCAGGTACTGGTGCTCGGCGTGCACCGTCAGCACGAGCACACGCGTCGGCAGGCCCTTCTCCGTGATCTGCTTCGTGGCGTCAAGCCCGCCCATCACTGGCATGGAGAGGTCCATGACGATCACGTCCGGCCGCAGCCGCTCGGCAACCTCGACAGCCTCGCGGCCGTTGGCGGCCTCGCCGACGACCTCCATATCTGGCTCGTGGTTGAGCAGGGCTCGCAGACCCGCCCGCAGAACGGCGTGGTCGTCCACGAGGACGATCCGAATCTTTCCTTCGCTCAAACGGCTACCGCGGCTCCGACCTGCCCCCAGGTTGTCACGGGCACGCCGATGCGAATCGTAGTCCCGGCGCCAGGTCTCGTGTCGATATTGAAGGTGCCGCCGACGAGCTCGACGCGCTCCCGCATCCCGAAGAGACCAAGGCCGCGCTCCCGGCTGCTGGTCGCCTCCTCGAGGTCGAACCCGACGCCGTTGTCCTGCACGGTGACCTCCACACCGGTCTCGGAGAACCCCAGGCGGACCCGCACTTGCGAGGCGTTGGCGTGGCGGGCGATGTTCGTCAGCGCCTCCTGGACGACGCGGTAGATGACGAGCTCGACCTCGGGCGCCAGCCGCTCGGGCAAGCCCTCCGTTTCGAAGTCCACGACGGCGTCGAGCCGCTCGGCGTACTCGCGGCTGTACCACTCGATCGCCGCTACCAGGCCGAGGTGGTCGAGCGTCGTCGGCCGCAGCTCGACGGCGAGCTTCCGCACCTCCTCGAGCGTTCGCGCGGTGAGCTCGCGCAGCTCGGCGACGCCGGCCTTGACGTCGTCGAGATCCCGGGCGTCCTGCAGCAGCCGCAGGCCGACCAGCAGCGACGTCAGCGACTGCGCCGTCTCGTCGTGCAGCTCGCGTGAGATGCGCTTGCGCTCCTCCTCCTGCGCCGTGATGACTTGCGAGGAGAGGCCGCGCAAGCGTCCGCGGTAGAGCGCGACCTGGTCGAGCATCGCGTTCAGCGTCTCGCGCAGCGCCTCGATGCGCGGGTCGCTGAACGTCGAGCGCGGAGCGCGCGCGTCCACGTTCCCATTCCGCACCTCGGTGACTGTCTGCTCGATCGCGATGAGCGGCGCGAACGCGGCGCGCAGCACGACGTAGTTCACCACGATGCTGGCGATCACGCCGAGCACGACGAACAGCGTGAACAGCTCGTAGTGCTCGCCAGACGGTGCGGTCCGCGCCGCCGCGAGCGTCAGCCAGGTTCCGCCAACGGCGCCCAGGACCACGATCGCCGAGTTGGCGATCAGCACCTTGTAGATGATCGGGAGGCCCAGCAACCTGTCGCGCAGCTGCTTCACGAGGGGCATGATAGGAAGGAGTCCTGTGGGGAAAGCCCCGACACACGACGCGGGGCAAGCCCTTCTTGACACTCCAATTCGGGCGTACCTACCATCTGGCGCCACTGCGCGCGGCGGGAGGGTTAATTGCGACCCTACACGTTTGACGAGCTAAGCCACTCGGTCCGCAACAGCCGGGTCTGGCGATCGTTCTTCCGTCATGGCTGGCCCGAGACGTCCCGGGCGAAAGCGCTGACGGTCATGAACAACTTCTTCCTCCACGTCCACCCGACCCGTCTGCCGGCCCACGCGTTGAAGGTCACCTACACCTTCTGCCTCGGCGGGCTCTCCTTCTTCCTCTTCTTGATGCTCACGCTCACCGGCATCCTGCTGATGTTCTACTACGTGCCGTCGGTCGACCGCGCCTACACGGACATGCAGGCGCTGGAGACGGCCGTGAACTTCGGCATGCTGATGCGTAACGTGCATCGGTGGGCCGCGCATGGCATGGTCATCACGGTCTTCCTCCACATGTGCCGTGTCTTCTACACCGGCTCGTACAAGCCGCCACGCGAGTTCAATTGGGTCATCGGCGTGGCGCTGCTTTTGGTGACGTTTCTGCTGTCGTTCTCGGGCTACCTGCTGCCGTGGGACCAGCTCTCCTTCTGGGCCATCACCGTCGGCACCGGCCTGGCGACCTACACGCCTTTCATCGGGCCCGAGATCCGGTTCGAGCTGATCGGCGGGTACGAGGTGGGGCAGAACGCGCTGATCCGGTTCTACACGCTCCACGTGATCGGCCTGCCGAGCGTGGCGCTGCTGCTGATGTTCATCCACTTCTGGCGGATTCGTAAGGACGGCGGCATCTCGCGGCCGCTCTAGCTGGCGAGGAGCAGGGCGATGGAAGGTTCACGGCCGGAAGACCCACGCAGCGCAGGTGAGACGCGCCCGCAGGTGCCGCCGGAGCCCGGGGCGCCCGGCCCGTCCGGCGTTCCGTCGGCGCGCAGCCAGCAGCTCCTGACGCTCCGGCGGGGCGGCAACGGCGCCGCGCCGGCCGGGACGCGCGATCCCGCCGCCGCGTCGCCGGGACAGGGCAAGCAGGGCAACATGGTCATGGTCTGGCCCCAGCTCGTCTCGATCGAGTTCGTGGCCATCCTGGTCTTCACGGCGATGCTGCTGGTGCTCGGCACGCTCGTGAACGCGCCGCTCGACCTGCTGGCGAACCCGGACCGGACGCCGAACCCGTCCAAGGCGCCCTGGTACTTCCTGAACCTGCAGGAGCTGCTGCTGCACATGCACCCGACGCTCGCCGGTGTCCTCGTGCCAGGTGGTGCGCTCGTGCTCCTGGCCGCGATCCCCTACATCGACAACACGCCGGCCGGAACCGGGCGTTGGTTCACGACGCCGGCCGGCAAGTCGATCGCGATCTTCTCGATGATCTATGCGGCGGTCCTCAACACCGCGATGATCGTGTTCGACGAGTTCGTGAGCGTGCGTCGCATCGTCCAGGAGACCTTGGGGCTGCCAGCTGTCGTCGTCGAGATCATCATCCCGATCGCGGCGATGTTCGGCCTCTCGGTCGCGCTCGTGTGGTACGTGCAGTGGCGGTGGGGCGCCGACCGGCGACACTGGATCATCGCGCTGTTCAGCGGCTTCTTCGCCAGCTACCTGGTCTTGACGCTGTTCGGGACCGCCTTCCGCGGCCCCGGTATGCACCTGTTCTGGCCCTGGGACACGGCGGGGCGGTCGCACTGATCTCGCATCGTCAGTCGCTGAGGAGTCGGTAGGTTTGGCTACGCAGCTCGTACACAGCGCAACCGTCCACGACCACGTCCAGAGCGGTCCCCGGACGATTGGGCGGCGCTGGTTCCTTCGGATCGCGGTGCTCGGCAGCCTCGGCGCGCTGGCGACGCAGGCCATCGCCTGCTTCGTCAACTACTACTTCCCGAACCGGGTCGGGACGTTCGGCGGCATCGTGCTGGCGGGTGCGCCCGAGTCGTTCAAGCTCGGCGAGCCGACCTACGTCAGGGACGGCAAGTTCTATATGTCGCGCGTGCCGGACGGGCTCCTGGCGCTGTACCAGAAGTGCCCACACCTGGGCTGCGTCGTGCCGTGGCGGCCCGACGACCCGAGCGAGGACAACATCGCGCCGAAGGGGCGCTTCAATTGCCCCTGCCACGGTTCCATCTACAACCGATTCGGCGTCCGCGTCGCCGGGCCAGCCCCTCGGCCGATGGACATCATGGAGGTCGGTATCCAGAACGGCAACGTCGTCGTCAACACGGGCAAGATCACGCAGCGCACGGGTTACGATCCAAGCCAGGCATTCAAGGCCTAGGCGAGGAGAGGGGCGCCGTGAACATCAACCTCCTTCAAGGGCTCTTCCTCGGCCTCGTCGTCGTGGGAGCAGGCATCGCGGCCCTCTTCTACGTGTTCTCGCTGCTCTCGGTGCCGTGGCGCCGCGCGCTGTCGAACACGGACCGCCAGGCGGTCGTCAACGCGTGCGTGGTGGTCGGGATCGCGGTCTTGCTCGGCTTCTACACGGTGGCCGAGCCGGCGCGGCAGTCCCAGGCAGCCGAGCGCCAGCTAGATGCCTCGGTAGACCGTGGGATGCATAACTTCGGTCAGTACTGCGTGACGTGCCACGGCGTGGGCGGGACTGGCGGCCCGGTTCCCGAGCCCTTGAACAAAGGCCAGCAGGCGTTCGCGCCCCCGCTCGCCAACCGCGCCGATTTCCGGCCGCCGACGAAGCTCGAGCAGGACCAGAAGGCGGACTACCTCCGCAAGACGATCTCGCGCGGCAAGGGCAACATCATGCCGGCGTGGTCCGTCGACGAGGGCGGCGCCTTGAACAGCCAGGACATCGAGGATCTGGTGAACTTCATCCAGCACGGCGATTTTTCGCAGGTGAAGAACACGATCGACCCGGCGCGCCTGCAGTCGCTCCAGGCGACGGCGGTCGCCACCGGCGGCGCGACCGAGGCGAACGCGCCGCCTGGCAAGGCGCTCTTCCTCGCCAAGGGCTGCGCGGGCTGCCACACCATCGACGGCGTGTCGTCCGGCACGGTCGGCCCGAATCTGACCCACGAGGCGTCGAAGGACAACATCGCGGGCGTGCTGTCGCCGGTCAACAAGGACAACCTGATGAAGTGGATCTCCAACCCGCCGGCGGTCAAGCCGGGCACGGCGATGCCGAACCTCGGCCTCAGCCAGCAGGAGCTGTCCGACGTCGCCGACTATATCCTGACGCTCAAGTAACCGAGGCAAGACGTGGTCTTTGGCGAGATTGGCGAGACGCTTGAGTTGTTTATGATGATCCTGGCGGTGGTCGCCTCGATCGGCATCCTGGTCTGGATCCAGAACCGTACGGGCGTGGGGAGCGAGTAGCCGCTCCGCCACTCCCCGAAAGTCTGATTGACACGGAGGCCCGCGCATTCTTAGGATGCGCGGGCCTCCGTGCGTCAGAGCAGCCACGCCCTCGTCTACCCGCTCGTCGTGGCGCTCGGCGTCGCGGCCGCGATCCCGCTCGCCGTCCTGTCGTTCGGATCGACGCCTTCGCCGTCGGCTGTGCCCGCCGTGGCGACGGTCACCACCAAACGGATCGTCGTCGCGAGCACGCGGAACGATCAATTCGAGGTTGCCGCGCTAGCGCCTGCGTCGGGCGCCAACCAGCCCACGCCCGCCGCCGGGAGCGGCGACGACCGCTGGTGGCGCGCGCAGCTCGACCGGCTCGCGACGATGTCGGTCGTCCATCTGCCGAGTCCCGCCCCGCGCACCGGGCCGGCGCCGATCCTCGACCGTGCCCAGCGCGACGCCGCGGCCCGCGATGCCGAGGCGGCAGCTCGGGCCAGCGCAGCTCCGCCCCTGTCCGACGGCGTCACCGCCGGACAGGCGATGCTGGCGGGCAGCCAAGCGCGTTTGAGCGACCGCGTTCCGGCCGCCATCCGGCGGTGGGAGCCTCTCATATTGCGCGCGGCGAGGCGGTACGATCTCGATCCGGCGCTCATCGCCGCGCTGATGCAGACCGAGAGTGGCGGTAACCCACTGGCGGTTAGCCCGATGAACGCGATCGGCCTGCTGCAGGTGTTGAACGGCCCGTTCGATCCGGAGACGAACGTCGACCAGGGCTCGGCCATGCTCGCCGGGCACATCAAGCGCTTCGGCAGCATCAACCTTGCCCTGGCTGCGTACAACGCCGGGCCGAACGCGGTGCTTCAGTACGGCGGCATGCCGCCTTACGAGGAAACCTACAACCACGTGACGCGGACGCTGGCGAGCTGGGCGGCGTTTAGGGGATAGAACGCCGGCCCGGTGGTGCCGTCCCGGGGAGGGACGACGAGGGATCTCGGCCGTCGCGCCGTCGCCGGCCCCGGGGCGCCGGCGCACGGCGCGCCGGCCGAGGTTCCTCGCTCCGTCCGGAACGACAGCCGAGGCCGGGCCGGCGAATACCAGGCCGGCGTTCCAGACGCCCTCACCCGGCCCGCGGCCGACGCTTGCCGAGCGGCGAGGAGAAGCGCCGAGCCGCTTTGCCGCTGTCCCGGGTCGTCCCCTCTGTCCCTCGCAAGCTTGGGGTGAGGGCGCTCAGGCGCGCTGCGGAGTCCGGAGCCCGAGCGACGCGACCATCTCGGCGACCTTGCCCTCTTCGTCCGCGGTCAGGTTGCGCAGCGGCGCCGTGACGAGGCCGGTCGACAGCACGCCCATCTGCTTCAGGGCCACCTTCATCGTCGCGAAGGTCGCGGCGGTCGCCGACCCGCCCTTCGCGAGCCCGGCCAGCTTGGTGACCTTGATCAGCTCGGCCGTCGCCGCGTCGGCGGCCACGAAGTCGCCCCGCCTCGCCGCCTCGTAGCACTCGACGCAGAGGCGCGGCGCCACGTTCGCGATCCCGGGGATCGCGCCGTGCGCCCCGGCGAGGAGCCCGGCGTCGATCAAGTAGCGTGTGCCGAGGAAGCCCCGGAGGGCGATCCCGCGCTCGCGAGCGCCGGTCATGACCTGCCGGAACCAGTCGAGATCGTTCTGGCTGTCTTTGAGGCCGACGATCACGCCCTCGGCGCCGAGCCTCAGAATCGTCTCGACGCCGAACTTCGCCTTGACGTTCTGTGGGATGTTGTAGGCGAGCAGCGGCAAGTCGACGGCCTCGCGTAGCGCCCGGAAGTGCTCCATCAGCTCGTCTTGCTCGTTGACGTAATAGTAGGGAGGCAAAAGAGCGATGGCGTCGACGCCAGCCGCGGCGGCGTCGCGGGCGTTCTCGATCGCCAGCCGGGTGGCCGCATCGGAGATGTTCGCGACGACCGGCACGCGGCCACGCGCCTGGTCCACCGCGGCCTCGATCGCTTCGGCGCGTTCGCGCCGAGTGAACGACGCGAACTCGCCGGTCGTACCCAGCACCCAGATCCCGTGCACGCCTTCGCCGATCTGGAATTCGATCAGCCGGCGTAGCGACGGGAGGTCAATCGAGCCGTCCTCCGCGACAGGCGTGAGGATCGGTGGAATGATGCCGTGCAGCCGCTCGAGATCAAGCATGTCGAACACCTCCAGGTTCGGCGATTGTAGCGGCGTAGCTAGCGCGGGCGATCGCCCTGAGGTGAACGCACCGCAGGCCAGGGACGTCTCGGCCGGCGATCCGTCGGTGAAGATCGCGGTGGTCGGTAGAGGCTCGATCTGACCCACCGCGACGGCCCAGGGCACCTCCTGCTCGGGTCCGACTGCGCGCGCGCTGGCGCGCGTTGTGGGCCCAGGCGTCAGCTGCCCACTTGTGAGCGACGACTCAGTCTGGGCGGAGCCAAGCCCCCGAGGACGAGTAGCAGCGCGATCTCCTACGCGATCGCTAAGGGGCTGGTCGTCGTCGCCGCTGGCGGCAACGAAGGCGACCAGGGCAGCCTGGTGGTGTACCCAGCCGTCGCGGTGGGCGTCGTCGCCGTCGGCACCGTGTCGAACGACGACCGCCACTAATACGGCTCGAACCAAGGCAGCCACGTCGCCGGGCTCGCCTTGGGTGGCAGCGAGCTCGACGGCTCCGATCGCACCGTCGGTCGTCGGATCAGGAGCCTCTGGCTCCCGACGGTACAGGACGCGCGTAGTTACCGATCGGATGGCGTGGCCGCGCCCTCGAACGCGGCGCGGCCGGCGAGCTCGAGCGCGCCGGCGATCGCCGGATCGGCCAGATCCGGGGCCACCACGTACTCGTCCAGACGCTCGGCGAGCTCCGGCCGCGGCACGTAGCCGTTCAGCACCTCCGCCAGCGCGGCACGTACGCGCGGCAGCAGCGATGCCGCCCGGGACACCACGACGCCCCCTCCGACCACGATACGGCGCGGCGAGACGGCGAGGACGCAGGCGGCGAGCCCGAGCGCGAGGTAGCGCGCCTCGATCTCCCAGACCGGGTCGTCGTCCGGCACGTCGTCGGCCGGGCGACCCAGACGCGCGGCGAGCGCGGGGCCAGCCGCCATCGCCTCCCAGCAGTTCCTGTGGAACGGGCAGCCGTGGCCGGGGAACTGGTCTGTGGACCCGTCGGCCAGGCGGATCGGCGGCACCGGCAGGTGGCCAAGCTCGGGGTGGAGCAGGCCGTGGAGCGGACGGCCGTCGACTACCACGCCGCCGCCTATCCCCGTTCCGACCGTGACGTACACGAGGGGGTCGGCACCGCGCCCGGCGCCCCAGCGGGCCTCGCCGAGCGCCGCCGCGTTCACGTCTGTGTCCCAGCGCACCCGGCCCGGTGGCAGGCCGAGGCCGGCGGCGAGGCGCGGCAGCACCGGTTCGTTCGACCAGCCCGTTTTCGGCGTTGGGAGGACGTGGCCGTAGCGCGGGCTCGCCTCGTCGAGCTCGATCGGGCCGAAGCTGGCGACCCCGAGCGCCGCGAGCCGCCTGCCCCGGAAGAACCGGACGACCTGCTCGAGGGTCTCGTGCGCACGTCCGGTGTCGATTCGGACGCGGTCGACGATCGCGCCTGGCTCCGGCGCGGTGGCCAGGGCGCAGATGAACTTTGTCCCGCCTCCTTCGACTGCGCCGAACAAGTCCCGGCTCATCCGCCCAGCTTCGTCGCGAGCTCGGCCAGGCGCGCCTCCAGCTCGCGCTGGCGGAACGCGAGCGTCAAGTCGCCACGTGTCCGCTCGAGGATCCCGCGGACGGCATCCGTCGCCCGGCGCAGACCCGCAGTGATCGCGTCGGGAAAGTCGACGGCGACGAGCAAGGTGTAGATCTCGTCCATCCGGTCGAGCAGCGGCTCGCACCGGTCGACCTCACCGCGGCGGAGGTAGTCGAGCAAGTGGCGGCGCAGCTCGCCGACCGATTCCGCGAGTCCGTGCAGGTAGGCGGCGTTCTCGACGCCCAGCTCGCGCGGCTCGGGGAGAGCGTCGCCGCGCACCGCCGCGAGCACCAGGCGTGCCTCGGCGTACTCCTTTTGCGCGTCGTGGATGAAGCCGGCGTGGAAGATGTCGGGGTGGTCTTCCAGCGTTCGGGCCGCCGCGCCGATCGACGCCGCGGCATCTCCCGCCATCGCCTCGGCCTTCGCGAACTCGTGCCGGTGGACGGCGCGGATGGCGTTGGCCGCCGTTCGGATCGTCTCGCGCGCCAGCGCCAGCGCCGACTCCCGCGCGGCGTTCTTGGCGACGAAGTTCTGGCGGATCGCTTCGACGATCTCTTCTAGCTCGGCCACGTCAGTACCAGCGCCAGAAGTGGTGGACCGGGCCGTGCCCGCGGCCGATGGCGGGGGCGCGCTTGATCGCCTCGTGTAGGTAGTCGGTCGCCGCCTGCACCGCGTCCGGCACGGCGTCGCCGTGTGCCAGCCGCGCGGCGATCGCGGACGCCAGGGTGCAGCCGGTACCGTGCGTGCTCGTCGTCTCGATCCTCGGGTGGCGGTACTCGCGGAAGCCGCGGCCGTCGTAGAGCAGGTCGACGACCTCGGCGCCGGGCCGGTGACCGCCCTTCATCAGCACCCACCGCGCGCCCATAGCGGCGATCGCGCGAGCGCCCTCGCGGACGGCCTGGTCGCCACGCAGCTCGCGCCCGACGAGGACCTCGGCTTCGTCGTGGTTGGGCGTGACGATCAGGGCGCGCGGGAAGAGCTGGCGGCGGTACGCGTCGATCGCGTCGTCGGCCAGCAGCTTGTCGCCGCTCGTCGCAACCATCACTGGGTCGACGACTAGCCTGTCGAGCTGCCGCCGTGCGGCTTGCTCGGCAACCGCCTCGACGATCCCGGCGGTCGCCAGCATGCCGGTCTTGACGGCGTCCGCGCCGATGTCGTCGAGGACCGCGTCGATCTGCGCCGACACGAAAGCCGGCGACATTACCTCCACACCGCTAACGCCGATCGTGTTCTGGACCGTCAGCGCGGTGATCGCCGACGTTCCGAACACGCCCAGCGCGCTGAACGTCTTGAGGTCAGCCTGGATGCCGGCGCCGCCGCCGGAGTCGGACCCGGCGATCGTCATCGCGGTGGGCACGCGTGAGGTCATGCACCTGTTCCCTGCGAACGAAAGTGGTCGTGTCCAGTCGCGGCGAGGGGCTCCACGCGGCCGTCAGGCCGCCTCAGCCGCAGGCCGGGCTCGGCTTCGATCGTACCGATTCGGCGGTAGGGGATGCCGAGATCCGGCGGAGCAGCGCGCGCCGTGAACAGCAGCTCGTACGCCTCGCCGCCGTGTAGGACCAGCTGCTCGACGTCCAGGCGGCTGGCGCTTAGCGCGGGGCTGATGGGCAGCGCCGCGGCGTCGAGCGTCGCGCCGGCCCCGCTGGCGGCGAGGATGTGGCCCAGGTCGGCGGCCAACCCATCGGAGACGTCGATGCACGCAGTCGCCACGCCAGAGCTCGCCAGCACGCGGCCTGCCTCGACGCGCGGCGTGGGGCGCCAGTGCGCCTCCAGCAGCTCACGCACCGTCGGCTCGGACAGGCCCGTGCGCAACGCGGGGCGTAGGATGAGCTCGAGGCCCCCCGCGCTATCGCCGGGCCAGCCGGTGACGAACACGGCGTCGCCCGGGGTAGCGCCGGCGCGGGTGAGGCGGCGATCCGGCTCGATCTCCCCGAGCAAGGTCAAGTCGACGACCGTTCCGGCCGGCGAGCGCGCGACGTTGCCGCCGACGAGCGCAACGCCGTAACGCCGCGCGAGCGCTCCAATTCCATCGTAGAGCCCGTCCACCCAGGCGAGCGGCAGGTCGGGGGGCAGTGTCAAGGCGACAAGCGCCCAACGGGGGCGCCCACCCATCGCCGCGACGTCCGAGAGGTTGCTGGCCAACAGGCGGTGCCCGACCGCGTCGGCCGGCGTGCCCTCGCGCAGGAAGTGGCTGCCCTCGACCTGGGAATCGGTGGTGGCAAGGAGCTGCATGCCGGGCGCTGGCTGCAGGATGGCCGTGTCGTCGCCGATGCCGACGATGACGCCGGGGCCGCTCTCGAGGCGCGCCGCCAACCGGTCGATCAGCTCGAACTCGCCGAGGTCGCCAACACGCGGCCCTTCGGTCATCCCGCGGAGCATGGTGACGAGGCATCCAGGCCGTCGCGGCGGCCGCCATTGCCCCTTCGGCTCGCCACCGGGCAGGGTCCCCGCTTGGCTGGGATTGGCACGTGCGCCCGTCGGCTACCGCCGCGCCGCGTCGACGGCCTGGCGGAGGGCGCGCGCGGCGGCCTCTGGGTCGTCGGCGCCGACGATTGCGGAGATGACGGCGATGCCGTTCGCTCCGGCGCCGATGGCCGCCTTGGCGTTGGCGAGGCCGATCCCGCCGATCGCGACCATCGGTAGGTTGGTCAGCCGGCGGACGGCGGCGATCCCTTCTGGCCCAATCGCCGCGCCGGCGTCCGCCTTGGAGCCCGTCGCCGCGAAGGGGCCCGTGCCGACGTAGTCGGCGCCCTCGCGTTCGACCAGCGCGAGTTCGGCGGGGTTGCCGGCCGAGACGCCGACGATGGCGTCGGGGCCGAGGAGCTGGCGCGCGACGCGCGGCGGCAGGTCGTCCTGGCCAAGGTGTACGCCGTCGGCCCCGACCGCCAGGGCGAGGTCGACGCGGTCGTTGACGATGAGGGTGGTCCCCATCCGTCGGGTCAGCTCCCGCAGGCGGAGGCCGAGCTCGAGCTGGTCGCGGGCGGGAAGCTCCTTGTCGCGGAGCTGGACCATCGTCGCCCCACCACGGATCGCCGCCGCCACGATCTCGACCTGGTCGCGGCCGCGCGCCAGGTGGCTATCGGTGATGACGTAGAGGGTCAGATCGAACGGGCGCGCCACGCGGGCGAGTATAAGGGCCTACGGCGCGGCGATGACCTGTTCCCAGCGCGACGTGGCCGCGTCGATCTTCGCCTGTACCTCGGCGAGCTCGTCGACCACCGTCGCCGCCTCCT
>DASRFH010000203.1:0-3185 GCA_035651675.1 Chloroflexota bacterium
GGCGTGCGGAGCGGGGCGGATCTCCACGGTCAACGCCGAGTAGAAATGGTCGTCGCTGCCGACCAGATAAGGCACCATCTCGCGCTCGACGCGCTGCACGTTCAACTTCCGCTGGAGCTTCAGCTCGGGCGGCGTCTCACTGGTCCAGTCGTCAACCTGCTCAACGAACTCGACCATTCGGGCCGCCTCGCCCAAAGTGACGGTTGACACGAAATACTCGAGATCGCCCATGCGCGACCGTATCGCCGGAACATACGTTGCCACTCGGCGGCTCCTACGTTTCCTGTGACCCGTCCTACGTTTCGTCCAGGCTGGATTTGGAACGTAAACCTCTAATTATCTCGCGGCACGCCGGACGGAGTCAAGTCAGCCGTGGTGCTCGGGGTTGCCACGGGTGGCGATGCTCGAAGGGCGGTCGACCTGAAGTCGCGATGTGTCGGTCGCCGCTAGCAATGGGCCAGCCGTCGCCGTGACGATTGGGCCGGCGTTCGGCCCCCGTGACGGCGCGTAGTCTACTGCTCGATGGGCGCCTCCCGGTTCTTGGGTGCGAGCTTGGCGCGGTAGCTCGGGCCCTCGACGACGAGCTGGTGGGCGCCGTTGGCGAGCCGGTCGAGGGCGCTGTTGCCCAAGATCGGGTCGTCCCAGAGCGCCAGCCAGTCCTCCACCGCCCGGTTGGAGGTGAACACGAAGCTGCTGCGCCGGTGGCGCTCGATGACCAGGTCGTAGAGGTCGCTCGACTGCTGGGCGCTCAAGCGGTGCAGGCCGAAGTCGTCGACGATGAGCAGCTCCGGCGCGAGGAAGCGGCGGAAGGTCTTCTCCAGCGTGTGGTCGGCGCGCGCCTGGTGCAGCTCGCGCAGCAGGCCGTCGGCGCGGACGAACAGCGCGCTGTGGCCGGCCCGCACCGCGGCCGCCCCGAGCGCCTGGGCCAAGAAGGTCTTCCCGACGCCGACCGGCCCGACCAAGATCACGTGCTCGCGCCGGCGCAGGAACTCCAGCGTGAACAGCGCCTGGAGCCGGCGGCGGTCGATCTGGACCGGGTGGGTCCAGTCGAAGCGCTCCAGCGCGGCCCGCTCCTCGAAGCCCGCCCCGTCGAGGCGGCGTTCGAGCGCGAGCGCGTCGCGGCGCTGGACCTCGTCGGCCAGGAGCAGCGTCAGGAAGGCCGCGTGGTCGAGCTGCTGGGCGCGGGCGAGCGCGAGCCGCTCGGGCAGCGTGGGCGCCAGCGCCCCGAGCTTCAGGCGCTTCATCAGCTTGAGCAGGTCGGCGTCGACCGTCATCGCTCGGCCTCGGTCGCGCCGGCGTCGTGGCGGTGGTCGAAGGCGCTGGCGGGCCGTGCGAACCGGCCCGGCGGCAGCGACCGGACCCGCTCCCCGACCGGCGGGGCGGGCAGCCCCTCGTGCTCCAGCGCCAGCACCAGGATGCGCTCCAGCCGGCGCACGTCGACCATCTCGAAGCCGAGCGCGCGGGCGCAGGCGGCGTCCAGGCGCGCCGGCGTGTAGCGCTCGGCGAGGCGCAGCAGCTTGTAGCCCTGGCGCAGCGCCGCCCACGGCAGCGGCCCGCCGAGCAGCTTGGCGGCGAACGCGCCGGTGTGTTCCCCCAGCGCGGCGGCCTGGCGCACGAGCCGGTCGGGCGCGCGCAGGGCGTAGGCGGTCTTCTCGGCCGGGTAGTCGTCCGGGTCGGTCTGGCGCCCGCCGCGGTGGGTGCGCGGGTGGACCTTGACCAGCTCGCCGCGGCGGTAGAGCTTCACGAGGTCCCGGTCGCCGCGCGCCTCCAGTTTGGTCCCGGGCGGGCAGGTCGTCGACGGCGCGGAGTAGAGCGCCTGGACGAACTGGACGTGGTGGTCGGCGTGGACGACGAGGTCGCGCCAGATCGGCACGTCGTAGGGCGCGTCGCCGTACGGCGTGGCCGCCAGCGGGGTCAGCGCGCCGCGCTCCTCGTCCTCGAAGACGACCAGCGGGACGCGCCGCGTCGTGCCGTGCACGCGCTGGCCGGCGACCGCCAGGCACCAGGACCGCGCCTGCTCCCGCGCGTCGGCCAGGTCTGTGAAGGAGCCGCCCTTCCAGAAGCGCTCGCGGGCGTAGGGCACGCCGCGCTCGACGTGCGGCTTGTCCCTGGGGTGGTTGCGCCGCGCCGGGTCGACCAGGAACCCGCGCGCCTGGCTGTACTCCAGGAACCCCCGCGTCGGCCGCGGGCAGAGCGGGTCGGCGTCGGCGACCGCGGCCGGGAAGTTGTCCAGCACGAGCCGCTTCGGGACGCCGCCGAAGAAGCGCCAGGCCGCCTCCAGGCCGGCGAGCACCTCGCCGAGCGTCTGCCGGACGAGCGGCCACAGGAACTGGTGGCGGCTGTGGACCAGCACGACCAGCAGCGCCCAGACGACCGTCTTCTTCCCGGTCGACGCGTCGACCAGCACCCCGAGCCGCTCGAAGTCCATCTCCGCGACCTCGCCCGGCGCGCTGTCGGCCACCCGCACGGTCGTCCGTGCCGCCCGGCCGAGCCCGTGCTGGGCGACGAAGCGGCGCAGCGTCGTGTACGCGACCGCGACCCCCTCCTGGGCCAGCAGCTCCTGCACGCGCGTGAGCTGCAACCGCTCGTCGGCCAGCCACCGCCCGACGCGGTCGCGGTGCGCCGCCAGTGCCCCCCGCGCCGGTTGGCCCCGGACCGCCGGCGCGCCGCCGAAGCGCACCAGCGCCACCTGCTCGTCCTCGGTCGGCGCCGGGCCGCCCGCGGCCACCCCGAGCCGCCGCGCTTCGGCGACGTACTTGTCGACCGTCGTGCGCGACAGCCCGACCGCCGCCGCGATCGCGCGACGGCTCTCGCCCGCCTGCCACCGGCGGACCACCTCGTTGATCTCCATCCGACTCATCTCCCGGTACGCCACGCCACCTCCTCTCGGTGGCGATGGTCGTTACTCCGGGCCGCCGGCTGGCCCAATCCTCATGGCGACGCGGCCCATTCCCGGTGGCGATCCCGCCCACCGGTGGCCCATTCCAAGCGGCGATTCACAGTGCGCGAGCTGTCCGCGCGGGGCCTTCACGCAACCCTATACGAACCGATCCCCTGACCCCTCAACCGCCCTCGCAAATGATCCAAGCCATACATGAAGAGAACGAAAAACCATCGGGCAGTGACACTATTGAACTGGGCATCGAGCAGTCTGTTACCCGTTTATAACCGATCAGCCGACCTTC
>DASRFH010000204.1:0-37181 GCA_035651675.1 Chloroflexota bacterium
CGGGAAGATTTCCAGGAGTTTGGAAATGGCCGTGACGCGCGAAGAGTTCGAGAGCGCGATGACGTACGACCAGTGGAAGGCCGGTTGGACCCGGAACCACGACCGCTTCGCGGCGCAGGAGAGGAGCTACCAGCCTGACCCGGCCGACGTCGAGGCGCTCAAGAAGCTGCCCAAGCCGGTCAACGTGCTGGCGATCGTCGAGGACTGGTGCGGCGACGTCGTCGCCAACGTGCCGATCATCGAGCGGCTCGCCAGGGAGAGCGGCAAGCTCAACGTCCGCTACGTGCAGCGCGACTCGACGCCGTTCATCGACCGCTACTTGAACAGGGGCCAGTTCAAGTCCATCCCGGTCTTCGTGTTCCTGGACGAGAACTTCAACGAGCTCGGCGTCTTCTACGAGCGGCCGGACTCGGTGACGAAGCTGCGCGCCGACAAGCGGCTCGAGGTCTTCAAGAACAATCCGGCGTTCGGCGACCCGAACGCGCCGCCGGACCAGCTGCCCGAGGACGTGCGCAACCAGCTGAACCAGGCGCTCCAGAAGATGCGGGAGGAGACGCAGCCTTTCTACAACAAGGAGTCGTCCCGCTGGATCCGGGAGCTCGCCGCCAGGGCGGCGTAGGAGCTGGCGTTGGCTCAGCCGGTCAAGGTGCGCATCACCTATTGCGCCGAGTGCGGGTACGAGACGCAGACGCTCCAGCTCGCCAAGGACTTGATGTACAAGTTCCAGGATCAGCTGTCGTCGATCGAGCTGATTCCCTGGCGTGACGGGGCGTTCGACGTCTCGGTCAACGGCGAGCTCGTCCACTCGATGTACCGCGACGGCGGCTTCCCGCCGTCGCAGACGGTGATCGAGGCGGTCGAGAAGCAGCTGGCGGCGTAGCGGGCGGTCGGCGTTCAGCGGTCGGCGTTCAGCGGTCAGCCGCGTCGGCGGGCGCTGAAAGCTGGCCGCTGAACGCTCCTCGTCAGGGCTCGACCAGGGCGGCGTGCACGAGCGTGCTGAGCTGGTCGAGCCGGCGCGTGTGCCAGGGGTCCTCGAGCCGGGCGTTGCTGAGGTAGGTGAACGACAGGCCGGATTCGGGGTCGCCCCACGAATACGAGCTGCCGGCGCCGCCGTGGCCGAACGTGCCTTGCGGCGCGATGGAGCCCATCGCCCGCGGCATGACGCCGGCTCCCTTGGTCGCCGGCGTCATGCCGCGCGACTGGACGATGCCGGTGTTCGTGTCGGGCCGGTCGCCGGAGTGGTTGCGCGTCGCGAACTGGACGACGCGCGGGCTCAGCACGCGCACGCCGTTGAGCGACCCGCCCCCGAGCAGCATCTGGTAGAAGGCGGCCATCCCCGCCGCGGTCGCGTACCCGCCGCCGCCCGGCACGCCGGCCGCGCGGAACGCCGGGCTGGTGCTCGACTCGGCGGCGACCATCCTGCCGTCGCGCAGCTCGTGCATGTCGGCGCAGCGCGCCTGCGCCTCCTCGGGGACGCCGACGAACACGTCGCCTAGCCCGAGCGGGTCGAGCAGGTCCCGCCGGATGACGTCGCGGTAGTCCCGGCCGGTCAGCGTCTCGATCAGCACGGCCGCGACCCAGTGGGCCGAGGCGCCGTGGTAGACGGTCTGCGACCCAGGCGTCCACTCGAGCGTGAAGTCGCAGACCGCCTCGCGGAGCCTGGCGTGGTCGTCCCAGACCTCAGGCCCCGGTCGCGCGTTCGGGAAGCCGCCCTGGTGCGTCAGGAGCTGGTAGACGGTCACCTCCCCTTTGCCGTGGCGGGCGAACTCGGGGATGTGGTCGGCGACGCGGTCGGCGAAGCTGAGCGCGCCCTGGTCGACGAGCTGCCAGAGCGCGGCCGCGGTGATCATCTTCGTCTGCGAGAAGAGCAGCCACAGCGTGTCGTCAGTCGCCGGTGCGCCGATCTTCGCCTCACCGAACGTGCGGAAGGCGCCGAGCCGGCCGTGGCGGGCGATCGCGATCTGCGCGCCGGGGTAGCGCCCGGCCGCGATGTGGCCCTCGACGACGGCGTAGAGCTGCTCGAGGCGTGCCGGATCCAGTCCGAGCGACGCTGGCTCCGAGCGCGGCAGCACGTCGGCGCCGCCGGTGCGCGTGGTCGGTGTCGTGACGGGGTCGATCATTCCCTGCCTTCCTCCTTTACCTCACGTGCTCCAAAGCCTGGAGCAGGCCTTTCGTGTGACCCAACGCGAAGGAATGCTGGCGCTCGCCGTCCGGATCGGCCTCGGAGACGGGGACGTGGTCGGGGCAGAACATCCCCCGGTAGCCGGCGTCCCGGTACACCTTCAGCACCTCGAAGAAGTCGACGTCGCCGTTGTCGGGGTAGACCTCTTCGAAGTTCAGGTAGCCGCCCTTGATGTTGCGGAAGTGGACCATGAAGACGCGCTTGTCCTCGACGAAGAACTTGACTGCCTCGGGCACCTCCCTGGCGGGGTTCTCGCACATTTCGGCCAGCGTGCCCTGGCAGAAATTGAAGCCATTGACCGGACTATCGAACTCGCGTACCCAGCGCTTCATGCCCTCGACCGAGCCGAGGATCGAGTGGACACCGCGCAGCCCCTCACCCCGCGGGAGCGCGGGGTCGTGCGGGTGGACGGCGAGCTTGACGTTCGCTTGCTCGGCGACCGGGACGATTTTGTCGAGCACGTAGAGGGCGTTGTCCCAAAGCTGCTCCTCGGTCACTCGGCCGAGCGGGGTCAGCGAGTGGTCGGTCCACTTCTTGACGTCGAAATGGCTGTAGGTGGCGCCGCCGCGGCCGGGCGTCCGGCCGGTGCGGAGGATGCCGATGATGTTGCAGTTGTACTTGAGGCATGGCACGCCGGCCTCGCCGGCGGTGCGGATGTTCTGGATAATCGTCGCGATCGCGGCGTCGCGGTTTGGGCCGCCGGACCAGAGGTCGGGGAAGCGCTGGCGCTCGTAGTAGGCCGCCTCGATCCCGAGGTTCAGCACGTCCATCGACATGCCGAACCCGGCCAGGCGTTGCTGCAGCGCCTTGATCGGCGCGACCGACCACGTGCCGTCCTCGGCCTGGATGCCCGTGTCCTTGAGGGAGTTGACGACGACGTGCTCGACGCCGAGCTGCGCCGCCCAGGTGAGCTTGCGGTCGGAGAGGTCGGAGAGCTGTTCGCCGATGTGCACGGTCCCCGCTCCTGGCTGGGCGTTTGGTGGGGCTCATCCTACCCGGTCTTTATGCTTCCCTGGTGCAGCCGGTCGGGTGGAAGATCAACCGAGAGCGCGCGGTCGTCTACTTCGGCTGGCCGGCCGCGATCCTGATGCAGTTCGCGCATCCGCTGGTCGCGGCCGGCGTCGCGCAGCACTCGCAGTTCCGCGCGGGACTCGCGACCCGGCTCGAGCGGCTGCGCTGCACGGTCGACTCCATGCTCGCGCTCGTGTTCGGCACGCCGGAGCAGGCGGCGGCCGCGGCCGAGGCGATCAACCGCATCCACGACCGGGTCAACGGCCGCGCGTGCGAGGCGGCCGGGGCGTGGTCGCCAGGAATCGGCTACTCGGCGCACGACCCGGCGCTGCTGCGCTGGGTGTACGCGACGCTGCTCGACGTGCTGCCGCGGGCCTACGAGCTGTACGTCAGGCCGCTGAGCGCCGAGGAGAAGGAACGGTACTGCCGGGAGGCGAGCGCGATCGCGCCGCTGCTCGGCATCCCGGAGGGGTACCTGCCGTCGAGCCGACGCGAGCTAGCGGCTTACCTTGGATGGATGGTGTCCACCGGCCAGGTGGGCGTCGGCGGCACGGCGCGTGAGCTGGCCGGCGCGCTGCTCCACCCGGCGCCGCGCCTCGTCGACCCGCTTCTCTGGCCGCTGCGGCTGGCGGCGGTTGGGCTCCTGCCGCCCGACTTCCGCCGCGCCTACGGGTTCGCCTGGGGGCCGCGCCACGACCGCTCCTGGCGGCTGTCGGCCGCGTTGATCCGGCGCGGCCTGCCGCTGGCACCGCCCGCGCTGCGCTACTGGCCGCTCGCGCGGGCGGCGTACGCGTCGAGCAGGACCTGACCGATCGCGGCGCCCTGGCGGAGCAGCCAGCCGCTGTCGGCCGTGCGGGCCCCGAGGATCACCCAGGCGAGATCGGCGTTCGGGTCGCACCAGGCGATCGCGCCGGAGGCGCCGGCGTGGCCGAACGACGTCGGGCTCGCGCCGGCCGGCGCCCAGTGCGGCGTCTTGGTGCCTCTGATCTCCGGCCCAAGAGCCCAGGGGCACCGGTCCCACAGCAGCGGGTGGGCCATCCCGCCGGGTAAGCCGTCGGTCTGGTTGTCGATCGCCTCGGGGCGGGTGCAGAAGGCGCGGACGAGCGACAGGGCGCCAGACGCGTTGGTGATGAGGCCGCCCCATGGCGCGGCGAGCGAGCGCCAGAAGGCCGAGTTGTACGGTTCCAGCTCGCCGCCGGCGTTGGCGCCGCGCACGTCGGCCAGGCGCGCCGGCGGCCGCGGCGGCTCGGCGCCGAGGTACGCTTCGACACCGAGCGGGCCGAGCACCAGCTCGGCGAGCGCCGCCGCGAACGGTTTGCCGGTCACCCGCTCGACGAGGATCGCGACCAGCCCGTAGCCGGTGTTGCTGTACTGGACGTACGTGCCCGGCTCGCGGACGAGCGCCGTCGCCTTGCAGGCGGCCGCCAAAGCCGGCCAGTCCAGCCCCGGCCGGTACGGTGCGAGCTCGGGCGCGACGTCGAGCGGCAGCCCACTCGTGTGGCTGAGCAGGCGGCGGATCGTGACGCGCCCGTCGGAGGCCGCCTCCGCCTCGGGCAGGTGTCGGCCGAGCGGGTCGTCCAGCGCGAGCCAGCCGTGCTCGACGAGTGTGAGCACGGCGAGGGCGGTCGCGAGCTTGGTAATCGACGCGACCGGCAGCAGCGTGTCCTCCGCGAGTGGCCGCCCGTCGGCGTCAGCGCCGATGGGCAGCACCGCCGCCGGCTCGTCGGCGCGGGCCCACGCCACGACCGCTCCGGGGACGCGCCCGGCTGTGAGCAGCTCCTCGATGGTCGGTTGGCTCGGCATCAGGTCCGCGCCGGCCGGGGGTGGGCGCGCAGGACCACCTCGTTCACGTTACCGTCCCAGCCGGGTCCAGCTATCCCGTGGTCGGTGGTCAGCTCGGCGAACGACCACGGCTGCCGGCCCGCCCCGCGCATGAAAGTCTCGACCCCCGCGAGCTTCACTGGCTCGCGCTTCCCATCGCCTACCCCGGGAACCATTACTCGCCCGCTGGCACGCTGGCTGCTTTGGTACGGGCGAAGGAGGTAAGCCTGATGCTCCTGGCCCTGGCGATCATCCTGCTCATTCTCTGGGCGGGCGGTTACTTCGCGTTCCACCTGGTCACAGCGGCGATCCACATCCTGCTGCTGCTCGCGGTGATCTCGTTGATCCTCAACTTCGTCGGTCCGTGGAGCCGGCGCGGCCCGGTGGCCTAGCGAGGTACGCACCCGACGCCCCGATCGCCTTCCGACGAGGAGGCCGGGGCGTCGGCCTTCAGTCGAGCCCACTCAGGCGCGCGTTCCCTCGCGCCCGCGTCCCGGCGTGCCCTCGGCGGCGAGCCAGGCGACGACGGCGACGACGCACCAGAGCGCGGCCGAGAGCGGGTCGAGACCGACGATCTGGAGCGCTGGCAGCGTCGGCAGGGCGGTGAGCAGGGCGGCGGCGTCGGCGACGTTGCCCAGGACGAGGGTCGAGCTCGCGAGGATCAGGAAAACCTGCCAGAGCGCGAGCGCCAGCACCAGGGCGGCGAGCCAGGTCGTCGGGTCGGCGAGCCAGGCGAGCCACTGGCCGCGAGCGGCGGGCGCGGCGACCGCGCGCTCGGCCGCGGCGGAGCGCGCCAGCGCGGCGAGGCGGAAGCGAAGCTCCGGCGGCGGCTCGACGACGAGCGCCGCGCGGATGCGGTCGTCCATCGATCGTGGGCTGTCCGCCCCGTCCATCAGCTCATCGCGCCACACTGCATCCACTCCTTCTCATCCGACCCGGGGTGCGTCTCGTTCGAAGCGCATCGTACCCTACCAGAGGGCTCGTCCCGATTCTCGCGCAGGATCGCGGCCAGCCGCGCTTTACCCCGCCGGATGTGGCTCTTCACGGTGTTCAATGGCAGGTTCATCGTCGCTGCCACGTCCTCGTAGCGGGCGTCCTCGAAGTAGTAGAGCGTCAGCGCCAGCCGCTGGGCGATCGGTAGGCGATCGAGCGCCGCATGGAGCTCGTCGGCGGCCTCGCGCCGTTCCACGTCCAGCCACGGCTCGCCGGCCGCGTCCTGGCTGGCCGGCTCCCGCGCTTCGGCCCCCTCCTCGAGCGCGAGCTCGAGCGAGTCGACCGGCCGTCCGCGCCGGCGCAAGCCGTCGAGGCAGACGTTGGTTGTCAATCGGTAGAGCCAGGTCGTCAGCTTCGTTTCGAAGCGGTAGGTGTGGAGCGACCGCAGCAGCTTGACGAACGCCTCCTGCGTCATATCGGCGGCGTCGGCCCGGTTGCGCATGATGCCCAGCGCGATGCTGTAAACGTAGCTTTGCTGGCTCTCGACCAGTGCCACGAGCGCGTCGGCGTCGCCCGCCTGCGCCCGCCGGACGATCTCGACGCTCGGCTCCGCCATCAGCTGAGGATAGGACGCACGCCCGGCCGCGAATGTTGCGCCCCGTCGGACGCAACAATCCGCCACCGCGCTGCGTCCCAGTTGCGAGGAGACCAGAGCACATGCGCACCGAGGTTCCACCCGGCGCCCCACCCGGCGCCCCGCCGCGCCGCCTATCCCGCAGCCGCCGCGAGCGGTTGTTCGCCGGCGTCGCCGGTGGCATCGCCGAGTACTTCGACCTCGATCCGGTCGTGGTTCGGCTGCTGTGGGTCGCGGCCGCGGTCCTGACGTACGGGCTGGCGATCCCAGCCTACGTCGTGATGATGCTGGTCATGCCGAAGGAGGACGCGATGCCGATCGGCTCGACTGAACCACCGACCTGGCAGCCGCCGGGCTACGTCGACGCCGACCGGACGCGGCGCCGCCAGCAGTCGGCCGGGATCGTGCTCATCGCGCTCGGTCTGCTGTTTTTGGCCGCCCAGTCCGGCCTGCTCTGGTGGATCAGCTTCCGCTACCTCTGGCCGCTGATCCTGATCGCGGTCGGCGTCGGCATCCTGCTCCGCCACGGCACCTGGCGGCGGTGATGGCTGCGCGCCTGGGGCGGCGGTCGCGACCCGGCAGCGCGGCGCTCCCGCTGCTGCTCATCCTCGCCGGCGTCGTGCTGCTGCTGCGCAACGTCGGCGTCCTGCCGCCGACCTGGTCGTCGCTCGGGCAGTTCTGGCCGCTCGCGCTCGTGGTGCTCGGAGTGGACCTCGTCGTCGGCGGCCGCGTTGGCTGGCCGGTCCAGCTCGCGACCGCCGCGGCGGTGCTCGTGCTGGGGCTCGGCGTCATGCTCGGGATTCAAGTCACACGCTCGGTCGCGTCGGGCGCCCCGCCGGCGCCGACGACGAGCGTCGACCAGCCGCTCGAGGGCGCGACCCAGGCGGCAGTCCACGTCGAGTTCGGCGCCGGTACGTTTACGGTTGGGGCGCTGGCCGACCCCGGCGAGCGCCTGGCGGTCGCCGCGTTGGAGGACGGCGGCAATGCGCGGATCGGCTCGCGCTACCGCGTCGAGCGCGGCGTGGGCGACCTGAAGCTGAGCGTGGCCGGCGAGGGCGGTGGGTGGATGCTGCGGTTCCTCAGCACCAGCCCACCCTCGGCCGCTATGGACCTGCGGCTGAACCCCAACGTGCCGCTGGCGCTCGACGCCAAGCTCGGCGCGGCCGACAGCCGGCTCGACCTCTCGGCGCTCAAGCTGTCGCGGCTCGACCTCCAGACCGGCGCCAGCAGCGTCTGGGTGCGCCTCCCCGAGGCGGCCGGGCAGACGAGCGGACGCATCCAGGTGGGCGCCGCGACGGCGACGATCGAGGTCCCGGCCGGCGTGGCGGCGCAGATCGACTACCAGGGCGGGGTGAGCAACCTCGACGTGGACCAGGCGCGGTTCCCGCTGATCGGCGAGGGTACACGGGGCGGTCAGGCGACGCCGGCGCTCCGGACGAGCCCGCCCGCACCCGGCAAGCCGGGACCGCCCGCGCCGCCGAAGCCGCCCGCGCCGTTCCTGGGCGGATCGCGCCTCTACCGCTCGCCCGACTACGACACGGCCGTGAACAAGATCGACCTGGTCGTCGAGTCGGGCGCTAGCTCGGTTACGATCCGCTAGCCAGGCGCCGGCGGCGCGCCTGGCTGAGCCAGACGCCGACCAGCACCAGCACGGTCCCGACCGCCAGCCCGACGGTCAGCGGGTCGCCCAGGAACCACCAGGCCATCAGCACGCTGATCGGGGTGGAGAGGTACTGGATCGGTGCCGCGCGCGCCGCCGAGACGTACTTGAGCGCCCAGAACCACAGGCCGAAATTCACCGCGGTGCAGAACACGCCGAGGTAGGCGAGGATCCACACCGCCCAGCCGGGCGCGGCGAGCATCTCGCCGACACCCCCCTGCGCCGCGACGATCGCGCCGAGCATCGGCACGGCGAAGCCGGCCGCCATCGCCGTGCTGCCCATGGGATCGCCCCGCCGGGCGGTGCGCTGCCCCCAGAGCTGCGAGCCGGCGATCAGCAGGGCCGTCAGCAGCGCCAGCCCGACGCCGCGCAGGTCGACGCCACCGGCCAGGACGACCCTGGGGTCGTTGCCGCCCACGACGGCCGCGATGCCCACGAGGGCGATCGCGGCCCCGAGCAGCGCGCGCAGGCCGCCGTCGCCGAGCGCGGTCAGCGCGAGGATGAGCGGGAAGGTCGAGACGAGCACCGCCTGGAGCGACGCCGATATGTACTGGAGGGACATCAACGACGTCAGGCCGGAGCCGCAGAAGCTCAGGAACCCCTGGACGAGCAGGTCGCCTGGACGGCGGAGCGCGCTTCGGAGTGGCCCGGCTCCCGCGACGAGCAGGCAGAACCCGCTGAGGACGACGAACGCGGAGGTCGTCCGGACAAGCGATTGCTGGGCCGGCGGCACGACCGCGACGACCGCCTTCGAGGCGACCGGCAGCGAGCCCCAGAAGAAGGTCGCGACGAGCATCGCGACGTAGGCGCGGGTCGTGTGGTGCCTGTCCTTGGTGGGTTGCCGGCGGCATCCTAGACGGTCGGCCAGCGCGTGTCACTCCGAGCTGACGGCGAAGGAACCCCGACCGTGCGGTCGCCCCTCGGCGCCGGCGCGCCGCGTGGACGGCCCGGGATGGCTCGTCGCCGTGCTCGCGACGACAGGCGGTGGTGCTTGCCTGGTGGCGGACGCGGCGCTACGTCGACCCGGGGTGCTCCAGCAAGTAGCCGAGTCCGCGGCGGTTGACGAGGCGCGGTGCCTGCGGGTTGCTCTTGAGGACACGCGCGAGCCGGTGCAGCGCGAGCCGAACCGCCGAGTAGTCGCGGTCGGTTTCGCCGCGGCCAAGCGCGCGCGCCAGCTCCGTCCACGGCACCGGCCGACCACCGCCGGCCGCGAGCGCCGCCACCAGGAGGGTCTGCCTCTTGGTCAGGCCCGCCACGCGCGGCGCTCGGGCGCCACCGCGCCGGGTACTGGTGAGGTGGGCGTCGAGGAGCGCGTAGCCGGTCCGGCGGTCGTACACGAGGAAGCGCGGCCGCTGGGGGTCCGGCTCGATCTTCTTCCGTAGCCGCGCGATGCGCGCCCGTAGGGCGCCCGTCGTCGTGGGCGACGTGACCCGCTCGATCGCGGCGGCGAGCTGCTCGATGCCAGCTGGGCGCCCTCGGCGGCGCGCCAGCGCCTCGAGCAGCCGGAGCTCGGCCGGACTAAGCGGGACCGAGCGCCCCGCCACCCGCGCCTCAGCCAGCGTGCCGTCGATCTCCACGGCCGACAGCGTAGGGTGAGGGGCGCCCACACGGTCGGCGGATGTGAGAAGAACGTGAGAAATCGGCGGCTTGCCCGCCGCCGGTGCCTCGGACGTATCATCACCAGTTCATGCGACGGCGGTTCAGCGGCGATCCCTTCGAGATCCTGGGCGTGGAGCGGGGCGCCGACGTGCGCGAGATACGGGCCGCCTACCGCCGGTTGGCCAAGCAGTACCACCCGGATGTGAACGCCTCGCCCGACGCGGCCGGGCGGATGGCGCGGATCAACTGGGCCTACGGCGTCGCGCTGGAGCACGCGAGGCACGAGGGCCCACGGGTGTACCGCGGCGCCAGCCACCGGACCGGCAGCCGCTTCACGCGCACGCGCTGGTTCGTTCGCCACCGCCCGCCGCCCCAGGGCGGCCGGCTCGTCGTGGAGACGAAGTCGGTGCGGCTCCATGGCCAGGCCGGCCAGAACGCGAACGTCGAGGGCATCGTGCTGGTGCGCAACGACGGGGTCGGCCCGCTCGAGGGCGAGGCGCGTGCGAACCCCGCCTTCGTCATCGTGCGGCCGAAGCAGTTCACGCTCGGCCCGCGCGAGTCACAGATGTTCCGGGTGTCGGTGCCGAACCGCTACTGCCGAGAGACGCCGACCGAGGTCTCGCTGCACTTCGACTCGAACGGTGGCGCGGCTGGTGTGGAGATCGGCGTGCCGGCCGCCGGCGAGGTGCTCCTCGCGCTCGAGCCGGCGATGGTGGACTTCGGCGACGTCGTGCCTGGTGAGCTGAAGGAGGCGCGGCTGCGGCTGAGCTTCCGCGGCGAGGGACTGCCCAAGTTCGAGGTCGAAACGGATCAGCCCTGGCTCCAGGTACGCCCGCTGAGCCTGCCGCGGCGGACCCAGTATTACCGCCTGACCGCGCGCGCACCCGACGCGCCTGGCCCGCTGAGCGGCGAGGTCCTCGCCAGAGCTGATGGGGCGGCGATCTCGACGCTAGTGACGATGCGCGTGGTGGAGCCGGGCGAAGAGGCTACAGAAGCTCGGCCAGGATCTCGATTCCCGGCCGGATGAGCTGCGCGTCGACGCCGCCGAGGCCCATCACCAGGCCCGGCTGCGGGGCGGTCAAGTAGTACGTCGAGAGCGGGGAGACGGCGACTTCCCGCTCGGCCGCCTTCGTGCACAGCGCGACGTCGTCGACGCCGGGCGGCAGCCGCACCGCGACGTGCCCGCCGGTCTCGCACGGGCCCACGCGCGCGCGGTCGCCGAAGATGCGGTCGATCGCCCGGAACAGCGCGTCGCGCCGGTCGCGGTACAGGCGCCGCAGCCGGTGGACGTGGCGCTCGAGCTCGCCCTCTTCGATGAAGCGCGCCAGCACGGCCGCCTCGTGCCACGGCGGCTGTCGGTCATGGGCGAAGCGGAGGCGGCGGAACGGTTCGACCAGCCCCGGGGGAAGAACGACGAAGCCGAGCCGCAGCGACGGGAAGAGCGCCTTCGAGAGGGTGCCGACGTAGGCGACGTGCGAGCCCCCGTCCAGCCCTTGCAGCGACTCGAGTCGGTGCCCCTCGAGGTGCAGCTCGCCGTCGTAGTCGTCCTCGACGATCAGCGCGTCGCGCTCGCGCGCCCAGGCGAGCAACGCCAGCCGCCGGTCGATCGGCAGCGTCACGCCGAGCGGGTACTGGTGCGAGGGTGTGACGTGGACGATCCTGGCGTCCGGCGGCAACGACCCGACGCGCAGCCCCTGGCCGTCGACCGGCACCGGCGCCAGCCGCGCCCCTTCGACCCGGAACGAGAGCTGCGCTCGCCTGTAGCCCGGGTCCTCGACCGCGACGACGTCCCCGGGGTCGACGACGAGGCGCGCCAACAGCGAGACCGCCTGCTGGGCGCCGCTCGTGATCGCGATCTGGTCCGGCGTGCACCGGACCGCCCGGCCGCGGGCCACCCAGCCGGCGACGGCGCGGCGCAGAGCGAGCGGGCCGAACGGGTCGCCGTACCAGAGGTCGCCGGCACCGGCCTCGTTCCAGAGCGCCGCCGAGAGCCGCCGCCATCGCGCCCAGGCGATCTGCTCCCAGGCGCCGACCCCGGGCCGGAAGTCGTAGCGCGGCTTGTTCGCCTCCGTCCGCGTGACCTCGCCCGCCGGCACGAGCTCGGCGAGCCGTTCGCCCCAGCGCGAGAGGCGCGGCGGTGCCGTCTGAGTGGCCGCGCCGTCGGGTGCGCCGCCCTCCGTGAACGAGATCGCGACGAACGTGCCAGCGCCCTGGCGGGCCTGGGCGTAGCCCTCGGCGAGGAGCTGGTCGTAGACGTCGACGACCGTGAGCCGCGCGACCGAAAGCTCGGCGGCGAGCTGGCGCGTGGGGGGCAGGCGATCGCCGCGGCGGAGGCGCCCGGCGACGATCGCCTCGCGGAGCTGGAAGTAAAGCTGGTCGCGCAGCGGCACGGCCGAGTGGCGCTCCAGCCGCAGCAGCAGATCTGACCGGGCCACCGGCCCCGTCCCTAACAGGATGTGGTGCGCCTTCGGGTAGGGCGCACCCCGGGTCGAGCGTTCATTGGTCTGGTCGATGGTACCCGCGCTGGACCTGTCGGCAAACCATTTCCGCGTCTAGATTCGGGCTATGCCACGAGAGCTGACCACCCTCCCCATCAACCACGTCCGCCGCCAGGACCGCGCCGTCACAGACGACGACTGGATCAAGTGCCTGCTGCGCCGTGCGCCGGTCGGCGTGCTCGGAACGGTTCACGCCGGGCAGCCGTTCGTCAACTCGAACCTGTTCGTGTACGACGAGCCCGCCAACGCGATCTACTTCCACACCCACCGGACCGGTCGCACCCGCGCCAACGTCGAGGACGACGGGCGCGTCTGCTTCACCGTCTTCGAGATGGGGCGGCTGCTGCCGGCGCCGACCGCCTTGGACTTCTCGGTCGAGTACGCGAGCGCGGTGGTCTTCGGCCGGGCCGAGGTTGTCGAGGAGACAGAGGCGACGCGCTGTCTTCAGATGCTGCTCGACAAATACGCACCGCACCTGCGGCCGGGGCGCGACTACCGCGCGCGCGTGCCGGAGGAGCTGAGGCTCACCTCGGTCTACCGGGTCGCGATCGACTCGTGGAGCGGGAAGCGCAAGCAGGTCGCGCCCGATTTTCCTGGCGCGTTCCGTTACGGCGAGGTGTAGATCGTGTACGTACCGGAGCACTTCCGCGAGTCGGACCCCGCGGCGCTGCACGCGTTCATGCGGGAGCACAGCTTCGCCACGCTCGTCTCGACGGGGCCCGACGGCCCGTTCGCGACGCACCTACCGCTGCTGCTCGACGGCGACCAGGGCCCGCGCGGCACGCTGCTCGGCCACCTGGCGCGCGCCAACCCGCACGCCGCGCTGTTGGCGGCGGGAGGGCCGACGCTGGCGATCTTCCACGGCCCGCACGCCTACGTAACGCCGCAGTGGTACGCGACGCTGATGGCGGTGCCGACCTGGAACTACGCGGTCGTGCACGTTTACGGCCGCCCGCGCGTCGTCGACGACATCGCGCTGCGCGCGATCCTCGATCGGACGGTCGCGACCTACGAGGCAGCGTTCGCCTACCAGTGGCGCCCGCCGAGGGGCGACTTCGTCGAGACGCTGATGCGCAACGTGGTCGGCTTCGCCATCGAGATCGACCGTCTGGAGGGCAAGCTGAAGCTGAGCCAGAACCGTTCGAAGGACGATCGGGCGGGCGTCGTGAGGGGCCTGCGCGAGCATGGCGAGGAGCGCGGCGTCGCGGTCGCGGAGCTGATGGAGCGGACCCGGTAAACTGCGGGGCGTGGAGATGCGTCCTCTCGGCAAGACGGGTCTGATGGTGTCCGCGCTCGGCTTCGGCTGCGGCGCGGTCGGCGGCTTGATGACGAAGGGACAACCCGCCGAGCAGCGGCGCGCGGTCGAGCGCGCGCTCGCGGCCGGCATCACTTATTTCGACACAGCCCGATCGTACGGCGACGGCCGCTCCGAAGAGAACGTCGGCCGCGTGCTGCGCGAGCTCGGCGCTTGGGACCGCGTGGTCGTCGGCACGAAGTTCCGGGTGGAGCCGCACGAAGTGGCCGACGCGGCCGGTGCGATCCGGCGTTCGCTCGAGGGCAGCCTGAGGCGGCTCGGCCGTGAGTGGATCCATCTCTTCCAGCTCCACAACCGGGTCGTCGACCGCCCGAGCGAGGGTGGGCTGACGGCGGACCAGGTGCTCGGGCCGGTGGTCGACGGCCTCGCGCGCTGCCGCGACGACGGCCTCATCCGGCACTTCGGCATCACGGCGATGGGGGACACCGCGGCGGTCACACGGGTGGTCGAATCATCCCGCATCGCGACCGCGCAGGTCTACTTCAACGCCGCCAACCCGAGCGCGGGCTGGGCCGGCCGCGTCGGCCGAGGCGGGCAGGACTTCGACGGCCTGATCGACCGGGCGCGGGCAGGCGGCGTGGGCGTCATCAACATCCGGCCGCTCGCGGCCGGCGCGCTGAGCGCCACGGCCGAGCGCCATCCGAACGCGAGCGGCATCGGCGGCGCGGCGATGGCCGGTACCAGCTTCGAGGCCGACCTCGCCATCGCCCAGGCGCTCGCCGACCTCGCCGGCGAGCTCGGCCACGAGGGTCCGGTCGAGACCGCCCTCCGCTTCGTCCTCGCGAAGGACGGCGTCTCGACGGTTATCGTGGGCTACTCGGACACTGTTCAGCTCGAGCAGGCGATCCGCTACGCCGAGCGCGGTCCGCTGCCACCCGACGAGGTCGAGCGGCTCTTAGCTCTTCCGGCCCTCGGGTAGCCCCCGCACCAGGGTCAGCTCGAAGTCGATCGCGACGTTCGGGTTGTAGTTGTAGACCTGGACGACGTGGCGGCCCCGGTTGCGGGTGATGATGTTCGCCGAAACGTTGGGGCGCAGGCTTGGCTGCGCGCCGCCGGTCGCCTGGAGCGAGCCACCGGGACCGAACACCAGGAAACCGGCCCGCTGCAACACCGTCCCTGAATCGGGCGTCACCTGTAGGTTGATCGTGTAGACCGACTCGTCGCCCGGGTAATCGAACTCGAAGTTGGCGAAGCTGCCGGCCGGCGAGGCGGCGAGATGGCCGATCAGCGGACAGGCGAGGTCCGGGTTGAACGTGTCGAACAGCACCTGACCGCCTGGCTCGAAGTAGGCGTGAAGCATGTAGCGCTGCTCCCCGCCGCCTGCGTCGCCCATGCCGGCCGGCTCGGCCACGAGCGGCGCGCTCTGGCCGAAGAGGCTCGGCGGCGGGCTGACCGAGGCGCTGGCCTCCCACTCGACGCCGACCACGCGGCGGCTCCCGTCGAGCAAGAGGATCGGCGGCGAGCTCGGATCCCAGCGTCCGCCCATCTGGTCGTTCCGGAGCTGCGCGTTGGTCGCGTGGAAGCCCATCGCGCCCGCCTCGGGCGGGTAGCCCAGGTCGGCGGCCGTGTCGCAGTGCTGCTCGACCTCGTAGCCGCGGGCGCGCACCTGCGCCTCGCTCAGCCCTTCGTACAGCGCGCGCATCCTCGTGAATGCGGGCGACTCTGCGACCGGCGACGCGGCGGCTGCCGCGGTGGGCACGAGCCCGGACAGCGCGAGGCAGAGCGCGGCGGGGAGGTGGATGGCATGGGGGACACGCATGCGCCTTCTTCTCCGGCCGGATGATCGTCGCGGATCATACCAACCCGGCGCGCAGGCGCCAGTTGTGGGTCCAGGTGCGGATGCGGTGGAGATCGGCCTCGGCCAGCGGAACGCCCGGCCGACCGAGCTTCGGGCTCAGGTCGCGCAGCATCACAGCGCCGGCCCACGCGAAGAACGGCGCCATCGCGCGCGGAGGGCCGGCGATGGCGGCGTAGCCGCGGCGCCAGGCCAGCTCCAGGAGCCGACGGAGCGCCGCGACCCCCGGGCCGAGCAAGCCGGGCGGCGGCGGCGCGAGCCGGATGATCGCGATCGTCCTCGCCAGGTCGGCGCGCGGATCGCCGACCCGCGCGTTGACCCAGTCGATCACGCCGGTCACGCCGCGGCCGTCGGTCAGCACGTTCAACGGGTGGTAGTCGAGGTGGAGCAGGCGATCGGGCCCGGCGATCGCCTGGAGAAGATCGTGGAGTGCGGTCTGCTCCGGCCCCGCCCACTCGATCCACGGCCGCGAGTCTGTGCGCAGTGGCTCAGGAACCGGGATCCGGTGGATCCTGGCCTGGGTGGCGCCGGAGGCGAGTCCGAGCTGCCACACCCGCCACGGACGGGCGGCCACCTCGTCGGCGAGCGTCTGGCCGGGGCACCATCCGATCAGGACGACGGGCCGATCGCCCCAGGTGCCCTCGGCCTCGACGCGCGGCACGGGCAGGCCGGCCGCGGCCGCGGTGCGCATCGCCAGCGCCTCGTAGGCGGCCGCCGCGCGCTGCTCCGCCCGGAACAGGCGCAGTGCGTAGGCCGCGCCGTCGAGCTCGACGCGCCAGATCGTGGTGTCCCAGCCGCCTCTGACGGGCTCCACCCTCGCCGCCCGGCCGCGGCCCAGGGCGGCGAGGAGCGAATGGGGATCCAGGGTCGTCCCCACTCCCTCTGGGACGGGGGCGGGGTTAGGGCGGCGCGGGGCGCGGCTCAACCCGACCCCGCCTGGACGCCCTCACCGGCCCGGGGCCTTCCCTGCCCCAAGGGGAGGACGATTCAGCGCCCCGAGCCGGCGTCGCCACGCCGGTTCAGGCGCTCGCGGTACTTCGCCAGCGCGCCGTCGAGCGCGCGGTCCAGATCGACGTTGGTCGCGTTGGCCAGGCATGCCAGGGAGAAGAGGGTGTCGCCCAGCTCGTCGGCCCAGCTCGGCGGCGGGTCGAAAGGCCGGTCGCCGTAATCGCTGCCTTTCAGGACCTCCTTCGCCACCTCGCCCACCTCGGATACGAGGTCGAGGACGCGCGCCTCGGCGCTCGCGCGCATCCCGGCCGCGTCCACGAAATCGGCGACCTTCCGCTGGTGCGGCGGCAGCGCCTCGTACGGCATCGGCTCGAGCAGCTCGAGCAGGCCCGGCGGGTAGGTAGGGACAGGACTGGCGCGCAGCTCCTCCAGGCTCCGCCACGCCGCCCGCTTGCCGTCGTCGCGGACCGTCACCTCGCCCCGCTCGTACAGCGAGCGGTCGACGAACTCGCCGTCGTAGACCAGCACGACTTCGTGGCCGGGCTTGCCGGCGTACGTGAAGACGTTCTCGAGCGTCCCGAGGTAGTGCACGTTCACCACCTCGGCGTCCAGCTCCTCGCGCATCGCCCGCGCGATCGTTTGGGCGCCGTGCTCACCGAACTCGACGCCGCCGCCGATCGGCCGGTAGAACCACGCGTCCCTGACCGGGTCGCGCTGCTCGCCGACCAGGATCCGGTCGCCGTCGCGGAAGACGCACAACGCGATCACCCGCACGCTCGCCATGCGGCCCCGATTCTAGGTGGTATGCTCGGCCGACCCCCGACCGCCCAGGAGCGCCCGTGAAGATCGCCGCCGTCCGCTGCTTCCAAGCCTCAGGCCCGGCCGACCTCGAGCCGAGCGAGGAGCGCCAGCTCCAGATGCTCGACGTCTACCCTGAGATGGCCCGCCGCGGCCCGTCGCAGACACGCGGCACACGGCTGTCCGGCGCCTACGTCGAGGTCCAGTCGGACGAGGGCGCCAGCGGGCTCTTCGGCCCGATCTTCCCCGAGACCGTCCCGATCCTCAAGGCGAAGCTGGTCCCGCACCTGATCGGGCAGGACGCGCTCGCTTTCGAGCGGATCTGGGACGTGCTCTACCGGCAGGATCGCCACGCCCGCAAGGGCTACGAGATGATGGCGATCTCGGCGGTGGACTGCGCACTCTGGGACCTGCGCGGCAAGCTGCTCGGCCAGCCGGTCTACCGGCTGCTCGGCGGCCCGACGCGCGACCGGATCGAGTGCTACGCGTCGATGCTCGGCCACTCGCACGACCCCGGGCTCGTGCGCGAGCGCGCCCAGCGGGCGGTCGAAGAGGGCTACCGTGCTCAGAAATGGTTCTTCCGGTACGGCCCGAGCGATGGGCTCGAGGGGATGGAGAAGAACGTCGCGCTGGTGCGGACGGTGCGCGAGGCGGTCGGGCCAAACGTCGAGGTCATGGTGGACTGCTTCATGGGTGGCGACGCGACGTACGTGATCCGGCTGCTCGAGCGGATCGCCGAGTTTCGCCCGCGCTGGCTCGAGGAGCCGGTGCCGCCCGACCGCATCCAGGACTTCGTCGCGATCAAGCGCTCGACGAACGTCCCGATCGCGACCGGCGAGCACGAGTACACGCGCTGGGGCTTCTTGCAGCTCCTCCAGGCCGGCGCGGTCGACGTGATCCAGGCCGACCCTGACTGGTGCGGCGGCATCTCGGAGCTCGTGAAGATCTGCACGCTCGCCTCGGCGTTCGGCAAGCACGTCGTGCCGCACGGCCATTCGATCCACGCGGCGGTGCACGTGATCGCGGCACAGTCGCCGGCCGTGTGCCCGATGGCCGAGTTCCTGCTGCGCGCGCAGGTCGGCAAGCAGGGCCACTTCAGGACCCGCCTGTGGCCCGAGCGCGGCTCGATCGCGCTGCCGAGCGAGCCGGGCCTGGGCCTGGCGCTCGACGAGTCGAAGATCGACGAGCGGGTCGAGCTCTAGCTCGCTACGCGGCCCAGATCCAGTCCGCGACCAGGGGGCCCGGGCTGCCGTTGGCGTGGTAACCCAGCCGGACGCGCTCGCCCCGGTGGCGGGGCGGCGAAAGCGGCGACGGCTCGAACACGATGTCCTGACCGGGCATCGTGTCCAGCTCGATGTGCCAGCGCTCGACGGCGCCGTCCTTCTCGACGCGCATGGCGACGATGGTGCCGGCCGTCTCGTGCTCGACGGCGCCGTTGTCGTGGTGGGTTAGCTTGCGCAGGAAGCCGAGGGCCATTGCGTGCGTTCCGTCCTTTCTCGCTTTGGCTGCTCCACGGGACTTGCCGAGGGGCTAACCTAGGCTGACCTTAGACCCGGCCGATGAAAGGCCGATGAACGGAGGCGGCGTGGCCACCCAACTGCAGCTCGGCGTCTACGAGAAGCTCGGCGTCAAGCGGATCGTGAACGGCTGGGGCACGATCACGCGGGTCGGCGGCACGCTGATGCCGCCCGAGGTCGTCGAGGCGATGAGCGAGGCGGCTCGCTCGTTCGTGGACATCGACGAGCTGTACCTCAGGGCCGGCGAGGTGGTCGCCAAGCACACCCACGCCGAGGCGGGCCTCGTCACGACCGGCTGCGCGGCGAGCCTGATGCTCGGGACGGCGGCGGCGGTCGCCGGCATGGACCCCGCTAAGCACCGCCGCTTGCCCGACACGACCGGGATGAAGAACGAGGTGATCATCCACACCTCGCACCGCAACGGCTACGACCACTCGTTCCGCGCGGCGGGCGTGAAGTTCGTCGAGATCGGCTACGCCAACCGGACCGAGCCGTGGGAGCTCGAGGCAGCGATCGGTCCGAACACCGCCGCGGTCGCCTACGTGATCGCGCCGTGGCTGCTCGGCGGGTTCCTGCCGCTCGACGTGACGTGCGAGATCGCGCACAAGCACGGCGTCCCCGTGATCGTCGATTCCTCGGCGATGTTGCCGCCGCCGGAGAACCTGTACCGCTGGATCGAGATGGGTGCCGACCTGGTCGCCTTCTCCGGCGGTAAGGGGATCATGGGACCGCAGGCGAGCGGCATCCTGGCCGGGCGCAAGGACCTCGTCGAGTCGGCCCGGCTGCAGATGAGCCCGAACCACGCGCTCGGGCGCACCTGCAAGGTCGGCAAAGAGGAAGCGATCGGGCTGGTCACCGCGCTCGAGCTGTACGCCAGGCGCGACCACGCCGCCGACGTGGCAAACTGGCGCCGCCAGGCGCAGGTGATCGTGGACGGGGTGGGCCGCGTGCCGGGCGTCCAGGCCCGTGTCATCCAGGACGCCCGGCGGCCAGTCGCGGTCGCGGCGATCGGGTTCGGGGAGGGCTGGCGCGGGCCGAGCCCGAGCGCGGTCGCGGCCGCGTTGAAGGCTGGCGACCCGCCGATCTACGTCGGCTCGACCGCGGACGAAGTGACGGTCAACACGCACACGCTCGAGCCCGGCGACGCCGAGCTGATCGCGCGGCGGCTCGTCGAGATGCTGTCGTCCTGAGTTGCGGCCGAAGGGCCGCGGGGGCCGCCGCAGCTCATCGTCCTGAAGGATGGCCAGGCGACCTGGTCGGCGTCGCACTTCGGCATCACGGCCGAGGCGGTCGCGGCAGCGCTGCGTTCGGGCTGGCTTAGGCGACGTGGATGACAGGGCGCCGCTCGGGGTCAGGCTCGGCGCCACGGATGATCTCGTGCGTCACCGGCGCGACGTCGCCCTCGCCGAAGAACAGGAACCGGAGCACCTCGACGAGCGGCTTGCCCTCGGTCCACGAGAAGTAGGCGTGCGGGATCGTCCCCGTCACGTCACGGAGGTGGAACAGCACGGCGGCCAGCGTGTTCGGCACGCTGGCGCCCTCGGCGCGGAGGATCCGGTAGCCGTGGCGCTCCTCGCCCCGCACGCGGATCTCGGGCGCGAACTCCGACGGATCGCGCACGGTCACCTCGAGGAACAATACGGGCTCGCCGAGCGGGATGCGGTTCGAGTAGCGCTGCTCGCGCTCCTTCCGCTCGTACTCGGCGCGGTCCCGCCGATCGGGGTGGTTGGCGATGATGCGCAGCGTCGCGCCGTTGAGGTCGGCCAGGAACTTGCGGGCGGTCTCGTCGAGGACGACGCCGCTCGACCGCAGCTCGGTGACGCGCGAGATGCGTGAGAAGATCGAGACCAGCACGATCGCGCTGATGAAGAAGGTCGCGATCTTCACGCCGTCTGGCCGCTCGATGACGTTCGCGATCGTCGTGTAAACGAACACGAGCACGATCACGGCGAACACGGCGGTCGCCACCAGCCGGCGCCGTCGGTACATCGCGAGCGTCACGGCGATCGCCGCCGACGTCATCAGCACCAGCACGCCCGTCGCGTAGGCGCCGCCCTGCGCGTCGACGTCGGCTCGGAAGATGATCGTCACCGCGAACGCGACCGCCGTGAACACGAGCACGAGCGGCCGGGTCGCGCGCGTCCAGGCCGGCGCCATGCCGTAGCGCGGCAGGTAGCGCGGCACGATGTTCAACAGCCCGGCCATCGCCGACGCGCCCGCGAACCACAGGATGAAGATCGTGCTCAGGTCGTAGAGAGTGCCGAACCCGTTGCAGAGGAAGCCGTGCGCGAGGTACGCCAGCGCGCGCCCGTTCGCCTTGCCGTTCGGCTCGAACTCGTGCGGTGGGATCAGTGTGATCGTGACCACCGACGAGGTGAGCAGGTAGACGCTCATGATCCCGGCGGCCGCGGCGAGCAACTTGTGCGTGTTGCGGATGCGCCCGGCCGGGTGCTCGGGGTTGTCGTCCGGCGCGCCCCGCACGAGCGGCATGACCGCCACGCCCGTCTCGAACCCCGAGAGGCCCAGCGCCAGCTTCGGGAAGAGGACGAGCGAGACGCCGATCATCGTCAGCGGGCTGCCGAACTGGCTGACGAGCAGGTTGCGCCAGTCGAGCACGACCTGGGGAGTCTCGACCAGGTGCACCAGACCGACGACGATCACGACCGCGTTCAGCGCCAGGTAGGCGGCGACGAGCAGAACGGCGATCCCGATCGCCTCCTTGAACCCCTTCAAGAAGACCGCCCCGAGCAGGGCGACCAAGAAGAGCGTGACGGCGATCTCCTGGCCGCGCAGCGACTCGGGGATGAACGGGTTCTCGAGGAGGTGGGCGGTCGCGTCGGCCGCGGAGAGGGTGATGGTGATGACGAAATCCGTCATCACGAAGCCGAGCAGCATGAGCACGAACAGCTTGCCGACCCACCACGAGAGCAGCCGCTCGAGCATGGCGATCGAGCCCTCCCCATGGGGGCTCTCCTCGGCGACCCGTCGGTACATCGGCAGCGCGCCGAAGAGCGTGAGCAGGACCACGATCAGCGTCGCGATCGGGGACAGCGCACCCGCTGCCAGGGCGGCGATGCCCGGCTGGTAGCCGAGGGTCGAGAAGTAGTCGACGCCCGTGAGGCAGACGACCTGCCACCAGGGGTGCTGGTGGTGGCTGGCGGCGTGCTCGCCGGTCTCGTAGCCGGTGTGGACTTCTTCGAGCTCGCCTTGCAGCAGCCACTTACCGACGCCGTGCGCGATGGCGTCGCGCCGGCCGGCCGGCTCGGCCGCCATCCGCTTCCGCCCGACGATGTGCAGCTTGACGGCGTTGGCGTTGACGGTGGGTTGGCCTCGGATGACCCTGGGCGTCCGCTCGCCCGATGGTGGGCCGTTCGGGCTGGGCTCAGCCATTCCTTGATTCTAGTGGCCGGAAACGCGGGACCCGATGGTTCAGATCTACCAAGCAGACGTGCTTGCCGGCGCGGCGAGCGCGGGCGCTCAGCCCTTGAGGCCGGAGAGGACGACCGACTTGATGAAGTAGCGCTGGCCGACGAAGAAGAACGCGACGATCGGCATCACGATCGTCGCCGTCGCGGCGAACATCATCGGGTAGTTCGTCTCGTACTGGCCCCGGAACACCAGCAGGCCGAGCTGCAGGGTGAACTTGGATTTGGTGTTGAGGTAGAGGAGCGGCGCGAAGAAGTCGTTCCAGTGCTGCAGCACGCTGAAGAGCGAGAGCGTCAGCATCAGCGGCACCGACAGCGGGACCATGATCCGGAAGACGATCTGGAGCGTCGACGCGCCGTCGATCCGCGCCGCCTCCTCGAGCTCGAGCGGGATCGTCATGAAGAACTGCCGTGCCAGGAAGATGTAGTACGGCGTGCCGAGGTAGGCCGGTACGATCAGCGGCCAGTAGGTGTCGAGGGCGTGCAGGTCGCGCCAGATGATGTAGAGCGGGATCAACGTGACCTGCGGCGGCACCATGAGCGTGGCGAGCATGACGACGAACCAGAAGTTCTTGAGCGGCCAGCGCAGCCGCGCGAACGAGTAAGCGACCATCGCCGAGACGGCCGTTTGCCCGATCAGGCTGAGCACGGTGATGTAGGTGGTGTTGAAGAAGTAGCGGCCGAAGTCGAAGAGCTGGAGCGCGTTGGGGTAGTTCGACCAGACCCACGGGTTGGGGATCAGCTCGGGCGGCCACATGTAGAACTGCTTGAGCGTCTGGAGCGACAGCAAGAGCAGCCAGACGAACGGGAACAGGAAGACGCACGAGCCGGCGACGAGCAGCGCGTAGACGAGCACCCGGCTCCCGCGCGTCGTGCCGGCGGCGCGCCGTTCGAGCGGCAGGGCGACGCTACTCATTGCCCCGCTCCGCCTCGTAATAGACCCAGCGGCGCCCGAGCTTGAGCTGCGCCAGGGTGAGCGCCATCACGATGAAGAACAGCACCCACGCGAGGGCGGCGGCGTAGCCCATGTTGAAGTACTGGAAGGCGTGCCGGTAGATGAGCAGCGCGTAGAAGAGCGTCGCGTCGTTCGGGCCGCCGTTGGTGATGACGTACGCCTGGGTGAAGATCTGGAAGGTGCCGATGATGCCGGTCACCGCGACGAAGAAGATCGTCGGACTCAGGAGTGGCAAGGTGATGCTGACGAACTGCCGCAGCCGCCCGGCGCCGTCGACCTGAGCCGCCTCGTAGAACACGTCCGGGATGCCCTGCAGGCCCGCTAGCCAGATGATCATCGTCGTGCCGATACCCCAGATCCCCAGGAACACGAAGGCTGGCTTCACCCAGTTCGGGTCCTGGAGGAAGTTCGGCGCCTGCACGCCGCTCAGCTTCAGCACGATCGACGTGAGACCGAACTGCGGATGGAGCATCCAGCCCCAGAGGTAGGCGAGGGCGACGCCCGAGATCTGCGACGGCAGGAAGAAGAAGGTCCGGTAGAACGGCAGGCCGTAGACGCGCTGGTTGAGCAGCATGGCGACGCCCAGACCGACGAGCATGTGGACCGGCACGCCGACGAACACCATGAAGCCGGTGTTGCCGAGCGATTTCCAGAACTGAGCGTCCTCGCCGAGCAGCTTGGCGTAGTTCTTGAGGCCGACGAAGTACGGCGCGCTGATGATCTGGTAGTCGGTGAAGCTGTAGTAGATGGACAGGAACACCGGAACGACCGTCAGCACGGCGAGCCCCAGGAACCAGGGCGAGGCGAGCAGGTAACCCTCCACCGCCTCGCGCCGCCGCTGGGTCAGGAACGGCCGGCGGGGGACAGCCCCCGCGCGCGCGGCGACGGTCGCCACGCTACTTCTTCTTGGACCAGTAGTCGTCGAGGATCGCCTGGAGCTTCGTCTGCAGCTCCTTGGCGGCCTGCGCGGGCGTCGTCTGCTTCAGCAGCATAGCGTCCTGCACGCGCACCACCTCGTCGCGCATGGGGATCCAGGTCGGCGAATAGAAGTGCGCCATCGCGGTCGCCTTGTCGAACATCGGCAGGATCTCCTTGCGGAGCAGCCGGCTGTCGACGATGCGCTTATCCTGCGCGCCCTCGCGGTTGCCGCCGACGTCGTACGAGACGCTCTGGGCGATGTACTGGCCCTCCGGCAGCGCGATCCAGGACGTGTAGTCCCACGCCTCGTCGGGGTGTTTGGCGCCCTTGACGACCGCGTCCATCGTCCCGCCGCCGAACATGAACTGCTTGCCCTTGGCGCTCGGTCCGCCCGGCATCATCGAGACAGCCGACTTCATCGCCTTCTCGTTCTTCGACACGTTGGCGATGCGGTCGAGGTACCAGTTCCCGCCGATCGCGATGCCGAGGCCCGCGTTGCCGTAGACGTTCTGCTGGCCCTTGTCGGGCTGGCCAGCGTCGAACTCGACGATCCGGTCGCGCCCGCCATTAATGTCGTCGGTGGCCTTGACGACGAAGTCGAGCGCCTCGACCGTGGCGGGCGTGTCGTAGGTGATCTTCTTGCCGTCCTCGCTCAGGAACGTCACGCCGTTCGCCTGCGGGTACTCGATCCCCCACCAGCCCTGGATCCAGATCGGCACCCAGCCGAACTGGGTGATCTGGTTGCCGTTCTTCTTGTTGAGCTTGATCCCCCACTCCTTGAGCTGGTCCCAGCTCTCGGGCTCCTTGGAGCCGTCGAGACCGGCCTCCTGCATCAAGGGGACGTTCCGGTAGACGATGCTCCGGACGTCGGGGTGGTGGGTCATCGCGTACAGCTTGCCCTGCCACGAGCACTGGGCGATCGTGAAGTCGAACCAGTCCTTCGGGTTCAGCTTGTCGCGCTTCATGTAGTCGTCGAGCGGCAGGAGCGCGCCGCGGTCGGCGTACACCGGCACGTGCTCGGCGTCGGTCAGCGTCATGTCGGGGACGACGCCGGACGCGAAGGCGGCTAGCTGCTTGCGCTCGTACTCTGCCCCGGCGACGATCGTCTGGTTGATCTTGATGTTCGGCTTCAGCTCTTCGTAGCGCTTGGCAAGCGCGACCATCGCCCGGGCGCCGCCGTGGTCGCCCTCCCAGGTGTGCAGGAACTCGACGACGGTCTGGCCGGCCTTGGCGGGCGCCTGAACCGCCGCGGCCGCGGCTGTCGAGGTCGCCTGCACGCCGGTCGCGGGCTGCGCGTTGCTCGGCGCGGGCGTCCCCACGGGAGCGGGCTGCGAGGCGCCACCAGCCGGGGCCGGTGTGGGCGCGGCCGCGCCGCCGCAGGCGGCGAGTAGCCCACCCGTCAGCGCGAGGGCGCTGCCCGCGGCGGCAGTGCGCAGGAAACGACGACGCGAATAGGCGCGGTCCATTTGTCTTTTCCTCCCATTCGGTTCGCCATCATACCGAGCGCCTGGCTGGCTGGAAAGGGGCATCTGCCACGGTCGGCCATGATCGGCCGTTCTCAGCGATCGGTCGGGCGCACCAGGAGGCCGTCGAGCGAGGCGCGCACGGCGCGCATCAGCTCGGCGACGCTCAACCCACCGTCGCGCGTGATCTGGAGCGACTCGCCGGAGACGACGTCGTGGTCTTCCTCGCTCGCCGCGCTCACGATCACGACCGGCACGTCGCGCGTGCGCTCGTCGGCGCGCCAGGCGCGCAGGAACGCGTGCCCGTCGAGCTCCGGCATGAGGAGGTCGAGCAGGACGAGGTCGGGCTGCTCGGCCTTGCCGAGCGACAGGCCCGTCTGCCCATCGGTGGTGCTGAGCACGGTGCAGTCGGGCGCGATCGCCCGCAGCATGCGCCCGAGCAGCCGGACCATCTCCGGCTCGTCGTCGACGACGAGCACCCGGGCCGGCCGCAGGCGCAGGCGCCTCAGGGTCTCGCGCAGCTTGTCGCGCCCGATCGGTTTCGAGAGGAAGGCGGCGGCCCCGAGCTCGCGGCCGGCGCGCGCGACCGTGTGGAGGTCGCAGCGGATGACCGGCACGCCGGGCAGGTGGCGCAGCGCCGCCCGCTCCAACGCGTTGTCGCGCTCGCCCCCGCTCACGACCACCACCGCGCCGACCAGGCCCGACCGCGCCGCCCGGATCGCCTCGGCTGCCGTGACCGCCGCGACGACCCGGTAATGGTCGAGGTAGCGGCGGAAGATGGCCGCGGCGTCGGCGTGGCGGTCGAGCACCAGCACCGTCGGGCGCGCCGCGTCGGAGCCGCCGGTCCCTTCGAGCTTGTCCAGATCCGGGTCGACCGCGAGCGACGTCACCGCCGTGGCGAGCGGCAGCGTGAACGAGAAGGTGGTGCCGCGGCCCGGGTCGCTCGCCACCCACATCGATCCGGCGTGCATCTCGACGAAGCGCTTGCTGACGGTGAGGCCGAGGCCGAAGCCGCCGCGGCGTTTCGTCGGGCCCGTCTGGCGGAAGCTGTCGAAGACGTACGGCACGTCCTCGGGCGCGATTCCGACGCCGGTGTCGGCGACCGCGACGACCACGTCGTGCCCCTCACGCCGCGCCGTGATCGTCGCGCCGCCCTCCTCCACGTAGCGGACCGCGTTGGTGAGCAGGTTGATCAACACCTGGCGGACCCGCGTCGCGTCTATGTAGAGCGCTGGCAGGTCCGGTGCGACGTCGACTTGGATCCAGAGCCCGGCGCGCTGGTAGAGCCCCTCGACCGCCTCGACCGCCTCGTCGACGACCCGCTCGAGTGGTACCCAGTCCTTCTGCAGCGCCAGCCGGTGCGCGTCGAGCTGGCCGAGCTCGAGCACGTCGTCGACGAGGTCGGAAAGGTGCCGCGCGTTCCGGTTGATCGTGGCGAGGTCCGCCCGGAGCGCCGGGTCGAGTCCCCGTGTGCCGACCGGCGCGTTGGCGATCACCTCGCTGAAGCCGACGATCAGGTTGAGCGGGGTGCGGAGCTCGTGGCTGATCGCGGTGGCGAACTCCTCCTTGAGGCGGCGCGCCTCGTCGGCGGCGCGCCGCGCCTGCGCCAGCGCGGCGTTCGCGTGCTCCAGCCGCTCGACGACGTCGGCCAGGCTCTTCGACAGTTGGGCGAGCTCGGCCTGGCGCTGGCGGACCTCGATCGTCTTGCGCCGCTCCTCCAGGTAGCCAGCCCAGGCCCAGCCGAGCATCGTGCGCATCGGCCGGTACGCGATCCAGCTCAGCCCGGCACTAATGGCGACGAGGGCGGCCGGCGCGAGCGCCGACGGTCCATCGAAGAAGAGCGCGGCACCGGCCGCGACCGCCAGCCCGATCGCGCCGCGCGGGCCGACGATCTGCGGCGCGGCGAACACGACCAGCGGGAGGGCGAAGATCGCCTCGTCCCAGCCGAGCGCGCGGCGCGCCAGGAAGGCGCTGGCACTCAGGCCGAGGAGCAGCGTGCCCGCGGCGAGACGCCGCTCGACGCGGAGCAGCACCAACGCGAGGGCTGGCAGCCCGGACAGCGCCAGGCTGACGACCCAGACGTCCGGGCGGCCAAGGTCGAGCCCGGCCAGGCCGACGCCGACCAGCAAGAGGAAGTTCAGGGCGAGCGCGCTGGCGGCCGTCCACCGTACCGCCTGGGCGGTCAGCTCCTCCAGCTCGTCGGCGAGTGGGTGGCGCGCCTTGCGCGGGGGTGGGATGAGATCGGCCGTCGGAGCGGCGGACGGCGGCGCCTGGCGGACGGCGTGGCCACGCCGGCGCGGTCGCCGCGCGTTCGGCCCCTGCCCTGGCTCGGGGAGGTCTGTCCGCTCGACTACCTGCGTGCGCGCCACGGCGGCCCTGCCTTCGAAGGACGTTGTGGCATCATACCGGCATGGTGGCGCCGACGGTGGCCGCCGAATGGGTTCGCGAGGCGCTCCATCACCTGTACGAGCCGCGCGCCCTCGCGCGTTCGGCGCTGGCTCAGGAGCTCGTCCGTCGGGGCGCGATCAAGGCGCCCGAGGCGCTCTACGGTCGGCTCCTCGAGGCGCTGAGCGAGCTAGCCCCACCACCCGGCGCGCCGCGGCAGGCGCACGGGGCGCGCGTCCACCGATACCTCCAGCTCCGCTACGTCGAGTGCGTCGCGCACGAGGCCGCCGCGCAGGACCTCGGGCTGAGCCTACGGCAGGCGTCACGCATCCACCTGGACGGCCTGGCCGCGCTCGCCGACCACCTGGTGCCGCCTTGTCCAGGCGTTCGCTGGACACCACCCGCCGCGGCGCCGCTCGCCGCGGCGGCCAACCCGGAAGGCCGCGCCGGTGTCCTGTCGCTGGAGGCCGAGCTGGCCGCGGTCGGGCGGCAGCCGCCGGAGGGTGCGGTCGACGTCGCCGAGGTCGTCCAGGGCGCGGTCGAGACCCTCGGCCAGGTGGCGGCCGACCGCGGCGTCGGCTGGCGGATCGCGCTGCCTCCCAGCCTGCCGCCGGTCGGGGTCAACCGTGTCGCGCTTCGGCAGATCCTGCTCAACGCGCTGCTCCACCAGATCCGGGCTGGCGGCGGTAGCCAGCTCGAGCTGCTAGCGAGCGCTGGCCCGGATGCCGTCGTCCTGCGCCTCGCGCGGAGCGGTGGCACGAGCGACGTGGGGGGCGCCGACGAGGCGCTGATCGCCGCGGCCCGCTACCTGGTCGAGCAGCAGGGGGGCGCGCTGGCGCGCGGAGGGGACGCGATCGAGCTGCGGCTGCCGCTCGGCGCGGTGAAGACGATCCTGGTCGTCGACGACAACCCCGACGTCGGCGAGCTGTTCCGACGGATGCTCGCCAGGAGCTGGTACCACCCCGTGCCGGTCCGCACGGCGGCGCGCGCGCTGCGCGTGGCCGCCGAGGCGCCCCCCGACGCGGTCGTGCTCGACGTGGTGATGCCAGGCCAGGATGGGTGGGAGGTGCTCGCCGAGCTGAAGCGCGACTCGCGCACCAGCCACGTGCCGATCGTCGTGTGCTCGGTCCTGCCGGACAGGGACCTGGCGATGTCGCTCGGCGCGAACGACTTCCTGGCCAAGCCCATCACGCGCGCGGCGCTGCTCGAGGTACTGGCGCGGGTGTTCGCGCTCGTCCCCTCTCCCCCTGGAAGATGGATGGGGTGAAGGCGCCGCTTCCCTGCCCCGGTCCGCCCGCCGCGAGCCAGGACCGGCAGTCGTCCTCGACCTACTTGACGCGGGAGCGGAGCCAATCCTCGAAGCGGGCCGTCGGGGCGCCGAAACCGTCGGTTCGCTCGGCGACCAGCTCGATCTCGCGCGCGACTTCAAGCGAGGGGCGGCAAAGGCGACTTTGTTAGGCGCCAGAAAGTGCCGTAGTGCTGCGAAGGCGGTACGCCGGCTCATCATCGTCCCACTGCGCGTCGAAGATCGCCCGCAGCTCAGGCCTGAGGGTCGGACGGGTTTCGAGTGGCGTGACTTGCGCGTCGACCAGGTCGCCCGCCTTGAGGCCGAGGCGCTCGACTTCCTTCTTCGGGATCGTGACGACGTAGCTGTTGCCAACCTCGCGTACGTTCATCCGCATATCCGGTAGCCTCCGTGTATACGGACTATACGAAGGCCAGCTCCTGGAGCGTCGATGCCGGGATCGTCCCGTCCGCGTTCCAGCCCCGGACGCGGTAGTAGGCGGCGATGAGGGCGTCGAGGTCGGGGACGTCGGCGCGGAGCCTGGGGGGCAGGGAGTCGTCGGAGCGGGTCCACCCCTGGCGGATGTTGAACAGCTTCTTGAGGTTGACGATGCGGGCGCCCGCGCGGCGGAGGTCGACGCCCGTGGTCGGGAGTCCGGTGACCAGCTCGTAGAGCTCGGCGGCCTCGGCCGGCAGGTCGCGAAAGCAGCCGCGCAGGAACTTGCAGAGGGTCAGCGAGTCGAGCAGCGCGGCGCCGTCCTCCGTCTCGGCCGCGGCACGGGCGCGGGCGTCGATCGATGCGTCGTCGCCCAGGCGGTCGGAGAGGTCGACCTCGTAGGCGCTCGAGCGGTTGTGGCAGGCGCCGCGGGTCGCGACCGCCAGGCCGAGCGCGAGCGTCGGCAGCTTGCGTGGGTCGTAACCGGGCATCTCGAGCCCCTTGACGTGCATCGCCCACTCGGCGCTGCCCTGGCCGACGACCTCGGCGGCGCGCCGTGTTCCCTCGGCGAGCAGGTCACCAACGCCCGCGCGCCGCGCGATCGCGTCGATCGTGTTTAGCACGCCGTCGGCGTCTCCGAATGCCGGCACGTGCTCACCGCGGCACAACGACACGCCGCGCTTCCGGCATTCCATCGCCCACGCGATCGTCGCCCCGGTCGAGATCGCGTCGAGCCCGAGCTCGTCGCAGCGCGCGGCGGCCCGCAGCACGGCGTTGGGGTCGGCGATGCCGCAGAGGGGGCCGAGCGCGAAGAGCGTCTCGTACTCGAGCCGTGTCTCGACGGCCGGTCCGGCGTCGCGCGTGCGGTAGTGGTGGTCGCAGCCAACGGTGCACGCCGCGCAGGCGTGGCGGTCGACGCCGTGCTCGACGAGCAGCGTCTCGCCGGCCAGCGCACCGGCGCCTTCGAAGCCGCCGTCGGCCCAGTTGCGGGATGGCAGAACGCCGATCCGTTCGAAGAAGGCGAGGTTGGCGGCGGTTCCCAGCTCGCGGTATTTGGCGGTCGCCGGCCCGAGGCTGCGCGCGGCGAGGGCCCGAGCCGCCTCGGCCAGCCGACGCGGCTCGGCCACCGTCGGCAGGCGGTCGCCGCGGATGGCGATCGCCTTCAGGTTCTTCGAGCCCATGACCGCGCCAGCGCCCGTGCGGCCGGCGAGGCGGCCGTCGTTGACGATCGAGGCGTACCGGACCTGGCGCTCGCCGGCGAGCCCGACCGCGGCCACGCGGAACCCGGTCCCAAACCGGGCACGGACGGCGTCGGACGTCGCGGCCGGCGCAAGGCCGAGCAGGTCCTCGGCTGGCTCGAGCCGAGCGACCGGGCCGTCGACCACGAGGAGCGTCGGGCCGGCCGCGCGGCCCGTGACGACCAACGCGTCGAAGCCGGTGCGCTTGAGGTTGATCGCGAGGTAGCTGGAGGAGAGAGAATCGCCGACGAAACCGGTCTGGGGGGAGCGCGCCGCGACCGCGAGCTTCGCGGCGGTTGTGATGCCGGTGCCGACGAACGGGCTGGTCGCGAGGACGAGTGGGTTCGCGGGTCCCAGCGGCTCGGCGCCGACCGGGCAGAGCTCGTTCAGCAGGTAGGAGGCGAGGCCGACGCCGCCGACGACCTGGCGCAAGACCTGCTCCTCCAGCGGCTCGTCGGCGGCATCGCCGGTCGTCAGGTCGACCCGCAGGTAGCGGCCGTGGTACCCGTGCATCAGCCGCCCGCCTGCGAGGCGACGAGCAGGACGCTCGCCCGGGGCGGCACGCACGCCGCCGGGTCGCGGGTGAACCGCGTCTCGAGCGCGAAGGTGTAGCCTTCGACCAGCCAGCCCGAGGCAGGGTCGAGCACCGGCCCGACGAGTGCCGGGCACGCCGCGCCGAGCGCGCGGGCGGCGTCGGCCAGCGTTGGGCTGGGCGGCTCGACCTCGATAGCGCGGCGTCCGGCCAACAGGCGCGGCACGCCGAAGAGCTCGACCCGCACCAGGTCATGGTACGGCGGGCGCGGGCGGTGCGGGGGTTACGACTGGACGACGCCGAGCTGGCGCATCAGGCCCAGGTCGTCGTTGCTGCCCCAGTGCTCGGCGATGCGGCCATCGGCGATGCGCAGCACGTGGACGCCAGGCAGCGTGACCGAGCGGCCGGTGGCCGGAATGCCGAAGAAGTCGCCGAGGTGGGTGCCACGCATCGTGGTGCGTGCGACGACCTTGTCGCCCTCGGCGATCAGATCGTGGATCTCCCACCACTGGTCGGGGAAGGCGGCACGGAACAGCGACACGATCGCGTTGTGCCCCGCCAGGCCGTGCTGCATCCCTGGCGGGTTGGTGTGGTCGACGAAGTCGGGGTGGATGATCTGCTCCGCGACGCACGCGTCCCCGCGGCTGATGTCGTCCTCGAGGAGCTGCCGCACGAGCTCCTTGTTCCGCTCGATCACCGCCGTGCTCTCCTTTCCGTCCGATGGTATATTCAAGGTACTTGAGTAGATACTAAAGGGCCTTTAATAGATTGTCAAGGGCGGAACGCACCCCTGAGCGCCGGTTGATCGGGGAGTTGCTGCGCAACCCGAACGCCGCGCGGGTTCGGCACGTCGAGCGAGGCTTCGCGGCCGCCGGGCATGGCGCGATCCACCCGCCGCACCTGCCGGTCTTCGAGTACGTCGACTACGAGCGCGGCTCGCGCATCACCGACCTGGCCAGGCACGCCAACGTGTCGCCCCAGGCGATGAGCGAGGTGGTCGATTACCTCGAGCGCCACGGCTACGTCGAGCGGCTGCGCGACCCGGTCGACGGCCGGGCCAGGCTGGTGCGCCCGACGGCGCGAGGGCGCGAGATCTACGCGCTGGCCGGGCGCCTGGTCAGAGGCCTCGAGGACGAGTGGTCCGCGCGCCTCGGCGCGCGGAAGTTCCGTCTGCTGAAGCGGCTGCTCGGCGAGCTGTGGGACGCGGTCGGCGACTAGAGCACCGGCCCTGGTGTCATCCCGAGGAGGGACGACGAGGGATCTCGGCCGTCGCGCCGCGCCCGGCTCCCCGGGGCGCCGGCGCACCACGCGCCGGCCGAGGTTCCTCGCCGCGCTCGGAACGACAGCCGGGTCCGGCCGGCGAATGCTGGGCCGGCGTTCTGGCACCGCGGCGCCAGGTGTGGGTTGGCGTGTGGCCGAACGTCATCCCGCGTGACCAGCGTCGCCGTCCGGTCGACCGGCCTCGCTTCGACCCGTCCGCGATCGCCGGCCCGGGCTTACCGGCGGTAGTACGCAAGTGCCGCGCGGTGGTCCTCGGCCGCCACCTCGCCGCGCTCGCCGAGTCGGCGTGGCGGTATGCTGGGAGGTGCGTCGCCGATGGCGGAGGTGATTGGTGAGCAACCCAGCGTTCGGCTGCACGATCCCGACCAGCGGGCCAGCCGCCGACCCGGCCGCGGTGCGCGGCCTGGCCGAGACGGCCGAGGGGCTCGGCTTCGGCTCGCTGTGGGTCTCCGACCACGTCGTGGTTCCCGAGCGGATCGAGTCGCCGTACCCGTACAGCCCGGACGGGCGCTTCGCCCTCGGGCCGACCGGGCCGTACTTCGAGCCGCTCTCGACGCTCTGCTACCTGGCTGGCGTCACCGAGCGCATCAGGCTCGGCACGCACGTGCTGATCCTGCCCTACCGCAACCCGCTCGTTGCGGCCAAGGAGATCGCGACGCTCGACGTGCTGTCGAACGGTCGCGTCGACCTCGGCGTCGGCGTCGGCTGGATGCGCGAGGAGTTCGAGGCGCTCGGCCACGGCTACTTCGACCGCCGCGGCGCCGTGACGGACGAGCAGATCCGGGTGATGAAGGCGCTCTGGACGGAGGACGTGCCCTCGTTCGACGGCGAGTTCTACCGGTTCGACCGGCTCGGCGCCCACCCGCACCCCCGGCAGCGGCCGCACCCGCCGATCTGGGTCGGCGGGCACACGCGGCCGGCCATCCGCCGCGCGGCCAGGCTGGGCGACGGCTGGCTGCCGATTGGCGCGCGTCCGCCGGCCGAGCTGCCGCCGTCGGAGATCGCGGCCGGGCGCGAGCTGCTGCACGCCGAGGCCCGCAGCGCTGGCCGCGACCCCGGCTCGATCCGCATCTGCTTCAGCACGATCCTGGTCCCGCGCGACCACGCGACGCCGCCGGGCGAGTCACGCCGCGCGTTCCACGGCACGCCCGACGAGATCGCCGCCGATCTGCGCGCCTACCGGGACGTCGGCGTCGAGCAGTTCGTCTTCGGCTTCGGCCCCGGCTCGCCGGGCGAGATCGAGTCGCGGATGCACTGGTTCGCCGCGCACCTGCCGACCTTCGTCGGCTGAGGCGCCTCAGCCCCAGAGCTGCTCCGTCGCGAGCCGGGCGCCCTCGGCCATCGCCGCGAACTTCGCCCACGTGACGGTCGGGTGGACGGTGAGCTGCGACCGGGCGAAGGTCGAGAAGCCGCAGTCGGTGCCGGCGATGACGTTCTCGCGGCCGACGAGCCGGGCGTAGCGGACGATCCGGTCGGCGACGAGCTGCGGGTGCTCGACGAAGTTGGTCGTCGAGTCGAGCACCCCGGGGATGATCGCCTTGCCGTCGGGCAACCTGGTCTCTTCGAACACGCGCCACTCGTGCTCGTGGCGCGGGTTCGCGCCCTCGAACGAGAAGGCGCCGGCGTTGGCCTTCAGCACGATGTCGAAGATGCGTCCGAGCGGCACGTCGCGGACGTGTGGGCCCTCGAAGTTGCCCCAACAGAGGTGGAGCCTGATCGCGTCGGCGGGGATGCCGGCCGTCGCGTGGTTGAGCGCCGCGACGTGGAGCTCGACGTGCTCGCGGAAGTCGTCGACCGTCGCGTCGGCGAAGTTGTAGCGGTTCCAACCCATCGCCAGGTCCGGGCAGTCGAGCTGGAGGACGAAACCGGCCTCGTGGATCTGCCGGTACTCGTTGCGCATCGCGTCGGCGACGGCGAACACGTACGCCTCGTGCGTCGGGTAGTACTCGTTCTCGAGGAAATGCCACACGACGCCGGGCGAGGCCGCGGTCATGAACGCGTCGTCGACCGCCACGCCCCGGAGCGCCGCCTTCAGGTTGGCGATGTCCCGCTGGACGAGCGCGTCGCCGACCCAGGCGATCGGCCCGGTGCAGACCGGACGCCGGATGGTCGCGCCGGCGAGGACGCGCTGCTGGTAGAACTCCGGGAAGTCACGCGCCTCGACGTTCGGCCGCATCTGCCCGGTCTGCTCGGAGAAGCCGGTCAACCGCTCGACGACGTAGGTGGAGTAGCCGACCTTGCTCGCCTCGCCGTCGTTGACGACGGTGATGCCGGACTCTACCTGGCGGCGGACCAGCTCGGCGACGGCCGACGCGACGCGCTCCTCGAACCGCGGGTCGGCGCGCAGCTCGCGCTGGTCGCGCCCCTCGACCATCGCGACCAGGTCATCGGGCCGGGGCAGGCTGCCCGTGTGCGTCGTCAGGATGCGCTCGGTGCTTCGCTCCACCTTGTTGCTCCCTCCGCGCGCTAGCCTACTCTTCGCGGCGCACCTGCGTCACCCGAATGGGGCTAGTGCTGCGTCAGCTCGACGCGGTTCCCCTCGGTGTCGAGGAAGTTGAAGCAGCGCATGTCCGGCCGCTGGACGATCTCGTTCAGGATCCTGACGCCCGCGGCCTGGAGCTTGGCGCGCGCGGCGTCGAGGTCGTCGACCTCGATCGCCAGGTGGTGGGCCTGGTAGTCGCCGCGCGAGTACTCGTCTTTGTAGCGGACCAGGTGGAGCATCGTGTTCCCGAGGTCCAGGAACACGACCGTCTCGGGGAAGTAGCTCGGGATCGCGTGGCGCTGGATGCCGAGCATCTCGCGGTAGAACGTCTCGGCTCTTTCGAGGTCGTAGACGGGCAGCGTGGCGTGGAAGAGGCCCTTCACCTTCACCATGTGCGTCTCCTGCGTCGGGCCATGGTACGTGGGAAAATGCCGCGCACAACCACGGGGGGGTCGTCGATGCCGCCGCACGGGAATGCCTACCGACCGGTCGTGATGGGGACGCGTGGGGTCGTCACCTCTGCCCACCCCCTGGCGTCGATGGCCGGTATAAGGATGCTGCTGGCGGGCGGCAACGCGGCCGACGCGGCGGTCGCGACGGCCGCCGCGCTGAACGTGGTCGAGCCGTTCATGTCCGGCGTGGGCGGCAACGGTCTCGCGCTCGTGTCGCGCGGCGGCGAGCGGCACGTGCTCGACTTCCTCGGCAACGCGCCGCGGGCGGCCGACCCCGCTCGGTGCACCGACGACGAGCTGGCGAGCGGCCCGAAGGCGGTCGCGACGCCCGGCAACCCGGGCGGGTGGCTCGCGCTGCTCGAGCGCTTCGGCACGATGGACCGCGCGACCGTCCTCGCGCCGGCGATCGAGATGGCCGAGCGCGGCGTGCCGCTCACGGTCAAGAACGTCGAGTTCTTCGAGAGCGGGCGCGCCAAGCTGGCCACATCGGTCGAGGCCGAGCGGCTCTACCTCGGGAGGCAGCCGCGGCCCGGCGTCGTGGTCCAGTACCCTGACCTGGCCGGCACGCTGCGGCAGGTCGCCGAGGGCGGCGCCGAGGCCTTCTACCGCGGGCCGATCGCGCATTCGATCGCGGCGGCGGTCCAGGCGGCCGGCGGCTGGCTGACCGCCGAGGACGTCGCCGCCTTCGAGCCGGTCTGGCGTGAGCCGGTCTGCGTTGGGTATGGCGGCCACGACGTCGCGACTGTGCCGCCGCCTGGCTCGATCGGGTGGCAGGGCCTCGAGACGCTCGGCATCCTCGACGGTTTCGACGTAAGGGGATGGGGGCACAACTCGGTCGAGTACCTGCACCACCTGATCGAGGCGATCAAGCTCGCCTCGGCCGATCGGCTCGCCTACGGCTTCAGCCCGGATCCGCCGGTCAAGGGGCTCCTCTCGGGCGCCTACCTGACCTCGCAGCGCGAGCGCATCGACCCGGTGCGCGCCGGCCGGAGCGAGGGTGAGCGCCACAACCCGAAACGGCTGCCGAACGAGATCCGCGAGGGCCACCCGCCGAGCTTCGTGAACGAGCAGACGACGCACTTCGCGGTGGCGGACGGCGATGGCCTCGTCGTTTCGGTGACGCAGACCCTCGGCGCCGCGTTCGGCTCCGGCTTCGCCGTGCCCGGCACCGGCGTGCTGCTCAACAACCACCTCCAGTGGATGGACCGGGACCCCGCGTCGCCGAACGTGCTGCGCGGCGGACGGAAGCTGACCGTGAACATGTCGCCGACGCAGGTGTTCCGCGGTGGCCGGTTCGTCCTGTCGATCGGGACGCCGGGGTCGTACGGGATCCTGCAGACGACGCCGCAGATGGTGTTGAACGTGCTGGCGTTCGGCATGAACGTGCAGGAGGCGATCGAGGCGCCGCGCGTGCGCGTTTACCGCGACCGCCTGGTGGACACCGAGGCGCGCATCCCGGCCGAGATCCGCACCGCCCTGGCCGGCCGCGGCCACCACGTCAACCCCATCCCCGAATGGTCGTGGGTCGTCGGCGGCGGCCAGGGGATCGCCCGCGACCCCGAATCCGGCGCGCTCATGGGCGGCGCCGACCCACGCCGCGACGGCTACGCCCTGGCGAT
>DASRFH010000205.1:0-6072 GCA_035651675.1 Chloroflexota bacterium
CGCGCAACAGGCGGGCCCGCCTCAAAGGCGAGCTCCCGGTCGCACAGGCGACCGCACCGGCTCGCCCCGCCGGGCCTCCGCGCCCCACCGGCGCGCCCCCGCCGCGGCCGGCCGGCGCGCCCCCACCGCGGCCGGGTGGGCCACCCCCTGTCGGGCCACGGCCACCGGGCGGCCCGCCGCCGCCTCGGCCGATGGCTCCGCCGCCGCCCCGACCGATGGGCCCGCCCCCGCCCCGGCCCGCCGGAGCCCCTGGACCGATGGGACCACCACGGCCCCCAGCTGGTCCCGGTGGTCCCGCCCCTGCCACGGGTGGGCCAGCTTCGGCGCGCCCGGCTCAGCCTGCTCCGCAAGGCTCGGAGTCCGCCTAACCCCATGCAGGCTGGCGTCGTCTTCCCGCAGACCGAAATCGGCGCCGACGTCGGCGGCGTGCGGGCCTACGCCCAGGCGGCCCAGGACATGGGCTACGAGCACCTGCTCGCCTACGACCACGTGCTCGGCGCCGACCCCGCCGGCTATCCGGGTTGGCCGGGCCCGTACACGCACAAGTCGATGTTCCACGAGCCGTTCGCCCTGTTCGGCTTCGTCGCCGGCGTCGCGCCGAAGCTCGAGCTCGTCACCGGCGTGATCATCCTGCCGCAGCGGCAGACCGCGCTCGTCGCCAAGCAGGCGGTCGAGATCGACGTGCTGACCGGCGGCCGCTTCCGGCTGGGCGTCGGCATCGGCTGGAACTGGGTTGAGTACGAGGGGCTCGGCAAGGACTTCAAGAACCGGGCACGGCGCTTCGAGGAACAGATCGAGCTGATCCGCCGCCTCACGACGGAGCCAGTGATCACCTTCGAGGGGCGGTACGAGACGATCCGGGCGGCCGGCCTCAACCCACTGCCGATCCAGCGACCGCTCCCGATCTGGATCGGCGGCTCGGCCGAGCCGGCGCTGAAACGCGCGGCCGCGATCGGCGATGGCTTCTTCCCTCAGCGCCCGCTCGAGGGCGGCTGGCCGGCGACGATCGCGAAGATGCGCGCCTGGCGCGAAGCGGCCGGGAAGTCGTGGGACGGCTTCGGGGTCGAGGCGCGGCTGAACGCCGGGACAGGCACGCCCGACGAGTGGCGCCAGACCGTCGAGCAGTGGCGCGGCCTCGGCGCCACGCACATCTCGGTCAACACCATGGGCGGCGGGCTCAAAGGCCCCGACGCCCACGTCGCGCGTCTGCGCGAAGCGCTCGAGGTGCTGCGCTAGCTCCCGCCCCGCGGCGAGAGTAGGCGTCACGGCTCCTCAGCACCTCGTTCTCGTGCGCGATGATCCGGTCGATCCAGCCGGCCAGCATCCGGGCGCGCATCTCCCACTGCGCCGGGCTCTGGAAGTCGGCGAGCCAGACCTCGCGGCCGCGCGCCGCGATCTCGGCGCGGAAGTGGTCGGGCGTCTCCCACTCGAGGCCTTCGACGACCCAGCGGCCGAACGAGCATCCGGCGCGGGCGGGTGCCAGGAACGCCTCGGCGTAGATGCACTCGTCGCGCGGTGCCTCCGACGCTGCCAGGGCGGTAAGGGCGCGGCGGGACATCAGGTAGGCGCCGGAGAACGGGTCGGCGCCCACGAGATCGATCGCCCGCGCGATCAGCGCCATGGCCGGCCCCTCGGTCAGCCTCTGCGTCGGCGGGTGGCTCGCGAAGGCACGCTCGGAGCGGCTCAACGACAACACGTCGTGGCAGCCCCAACGCGCCGGCAGCTCGGCCAGCTCGTCGGGGTACGCGAGCAGCCAGTGCAGCAGCCGGTCCGAGTCCGGTAGGAAGAAGTACTCGGCGTCGAGCTCCAGCGCGGCCTCGACGAGCGCCCACATAAAGTGGCTGCGCGGGGAGCGCAGCCGAACGTCGACGCCGAGCGCGGCGAACGCCTCGCGCGTCGCTGGCGAGCCGCCCGGCTCCGCGAGCGCGACCGCCTGGCCGAGCTGCGCCCGGAGCGCGCGCCAGGCGCCCGAGGCGGCCGGGTCGTTCCGTACCCTCTCCACTTCCTCGACGAGCACGCCGCGCGGGTCGTAAAGCGGCATCAAGAGCGCGACGTTGGCCACGGGCCGGAGGATGACACATCATTCCCACCCGTGTACGACGACCGCCCGCGGCGCTTCCCGGACCGCTGGTTCCTGAACGGGGTATCGGACGAGGTCGTCCGCTGCGTGATGGCGGCGCGGGCGCAGATGAAGCGCGAGCTGCCGGAGTCAGCAGGCGAGGCGGAGTACACGCTGGCGCACTTGTTCGTCGCGCACGAGCTGCTGGCCAAGACGTGGAAGCACGTCAGCGCGGCCGGCGTGAAGGAGCGCTCGTACAAGCTGGCCGAGGCGCTCGCCGACGTCACCCAGGTACTCGTCGACCTGACCAGCCGCTCCGAGGAGGAGCTGTCGGGCAAGCGCGAGCTCGACCGCCGCCGCGCGATGCGCGAGGCGCAGGAGCGGACCAAAGCCGAGCGCGCCGCGCGAACAACCAAGCGGGTTCGATCGAGGTAGGAACGGGCCCGCACCGGGCCTTCGACCGTCCCCCTACCAGTATCGCCCTGGGATGAGGCGCCTAGTCCGTCACCGGCCAGGGTTCCGCCACGTCGATCTGCTGGTCGAAGTCGTACAGCTCGACGGTCACGCCGCCCGGGCGCTGCACACGGTACGGGAGGTCGTCGAAGACTCCCTGGCAGATGCGATCCGGCTCATTTGGCAGCGGGTCGAGCACCTGCCAATCGAAGCAGCGTCCCGCCCGCGCCTTCGCGGTCCCCACTAGCGCGTACTGGTGCCTCAAGCCGGCCATCGCGCCGAGCTGGGCGACGCCCTTGTCGAGCCGGTCCAACACGTACGCCGGTGGGTTCGGGTAGCGGCGCCAGAAGGAGCCGTTTCGCAGGAACACCTCGCCCCCCTGGACGATCAGCTCCATCGGCCGCGTGCCGTTGACGTAGACACGCGTCCGATCGGGCGTGATCTCCTGGGTCAGGTCGGCCGGGCCGGTCAGCGACGCGCGCATGCGCTGCACGCCGTCGAGCGCAGCGGCCATCTTCCGCAGGTCGGGACCGAGCCGCGGCGTCGGCGAGGGGCTCGGCGTGGCGGTGGCCGTCGCGGTCGCGCGTGGGGTCCGGGTCGCGGTCGGCGTGACCGTAGCGGTGGGCGTTGCCGAGGGCGTAGGCGTGGGCGTGCGCGTCGGCGGCGGCGTCAGCCGCGGCGGCGTTTCGTTCGGCCGGACGCTCGATATGCGCACCTCGTCGTCGCCGCGGTGGTCGACGATGCGGACCACGTTCAGGCTGGGCCCCGGGTCGCGGCTGGGGAGGTTGGCCGCGCGGCAAGCCGTCAGAAGGGCGGCGACGAAGAGCGCGAGCCAGCCCCTCACGCCGGTATTGTCGGCGTCGAGGGGCCGACCTTGACCTGCCCTAATCCCCGGAGAGAGGGAACCGCGGCTTGACCGATTTGTTCACCAGCCCATGCTGGGGCCACCTGCCCGTCAGCACGCGGCCGCACTCGATGCCGATCCAACGCGCCCGTTCGACGCGCGCCTTGTCGGAGGCCGAGGCGACGTGCGGGGTGAGGATCACGTTCTCCATCGTGCGCAGCGGGTTGTCCGGGTCCGGCGGCTCTTTCTCCTGGACGTCGAGCCCGGCGCCGGCCACCTTGCCCTCCCGCAGCGCCCGGATCAGCCCCGCCTCGTCGACGACCGGCCCGCGGCCGCAATTCAGGAACAGCGCGCCGGGCTTCATCCGGCTGAACTGCTCGTAGCCGATCATGTGGTGCGTCGCCTTCGAGAGTGGCGTGTGCACCGAAACGAAATCGGCGCGCTCGAATAGCTCGTTCAAGCTGCCGACCATCGTCACGCCGAGCGGGTCGGCGTCGGCCTGCTTGACGAAGGGGTCGTAGGCGATCACCTCCATCTCGAACGGCCGCAGCAGGCTCGCGACCACCTTGCCGATGTTGCCGAGCGAGACGATGCCGAACGTCTCGCCGTAGATGTGGTGCTGGGGCGTCGAGTTCGCGGGACGCGGCCGGCGCATCGCCTCGGGCGTCGTCCCCTCGTGCATCCACCGGTCGAGCGGCACGATCTTGCGCACGAGCGCGAGCCACAGCGCCAGCGCGTGGTGGGCCACCTCGCGGTGGAACACGCGCGGCAGGTTGATCACGAGGATGCCGAGGTCGGTCGCCGCGTCCACGTCGAACCGGTCGAAGCCGATGCCGCGGGCGCACAGCGCCTTCAGCCGTGGCAGCGCCTCGAGGACGCGCCGATCGTAGTTGACCGACGACTCGATCAGGATGTCCGCGTCCTGGGCGACCTGGATCAGCTCATCCTGGTTGCCGAAGTCGCGCAGCACGAGCTCGACGCCGTGCTTCGCGAGCTCCTCGCGGGTCGGGTCGAAGAACCCGCCCGCGCCATGCTGGTTCGCGGCAAGGACCGTTGGCTTCTCGGGCATGGCGTTTCTCTCCCTGGCAAGGTGTGGTCTGTCTCGGAAACGCGCCGCGGGTGGGACCGGCTGTAGGTTAGGCTACCCGCCATGAAACTTGGGTATTCGACCTGGAGCACCAAAGACCAGCCCATCGAGGACACGATCCGGGAGCTGGCGCGCATCGGCTACGACGGCGTCGAGATCGCCGTTAACCCCGGCTGGACGAGCGACGTCGACCGGCTCGACGCGGCCGCGCGCCGCCGGATCCGGGACCTCCTCGACGACACCGGCCTCGAGCTCGCCGCCCTCGTCTCCGGCCACCGCAACCAGGTGGCTGAGCCGGACGAGTACCGGGCAGGCCGCGAGCGCTACCTCCGCGAGCTCGACCTCGCGCTGGAGTGGTCGAAGCCGGGGCTGATCCCGGCGATGGACCTGGCGATCGGCGGCCAGATGGACGAGTTCGAGCAGCTCAAGAACCTGATCGTCGACCGCGTCGGCGAGACCGTGCGGCTCTCTGCCGAGCGGAACGTGGTCGTGGCGCTCGAGCCGCACAGCGGCAACGCCATCAACACGCCCGACAAGATGCTCTGGCTCTTGAACCAGATCGACTCGCCCTATTGCCGGGTGAACTTCGACATCAGCCACTTCAACGTCATCGGCATCCCGATCGAAGAGTCCGTGGCCCTTATGGCGCCGTGGACCGTGCACACCCACATCAAGGACGAGAGCGGGCGCTTCCCCGACCACCAGTTCCTCATCCCCGGCGAGGGTGAGTTCGACTACGTTGCCTACCTGCGCGAGATGCACAAGCACGGCTACGCCGGCCACATCTCGCCCGAGATCTCCCTGATGGTCCAGCGTCGGCCGGGTTACGACCCGGTCCAGGCGATGGAGCAGACCTACCGGGTCGTGAGCGAGGCGTTCGAGAAAGCCGGGGTGCCGCGCGAACGACGCGCCGGGTAGAGTAGGAGCGGAGGCACCGCGATGGCCGTCGAACAGCGCCTGCTGACCGCCGAGGAGTTCTACCGCCTGCCCGACGACGGGATGCGCCACGAACTGATCGACGGAGAGGTACGCACGATGAGCCCGCCTGGCGGCGAGCACGGTCACATAGCCGGGACGATCCACGGGCATGTTGCCCGCTTCTGTTACGAACACCCGATCGCTTACGTGCTGGCCGCCGAGACGGGGTTCCTGGTGCGCCAATCTCCCGACCGAGTCCGCGCGCCGGACGTCGCGGTCGTCCGGGTCGAGAAGGTTCCACCAGAGGGATTCCCGGAAGCGTACATCCCCGGGGCGCCGGACCTCGCCGTCGAGGTCGTCTCCCCCAACGACACCGCCTCCGAGGTACTTGAGAAAGTCCAGGATTGGCTCGACGCCGGGTCGGCGCTCGTCTGGGCCCTCTACCCGGTCGGGCCCCGGCTCGTCGTCCATCGACCCGACGGATCATCGCGGACGCTGGGACCGGAGGACGAGGTCGACGGCGGCGACGTCCTACCCGGATTCCGGATGAGAGTCGCGGACCTCGTCTACCCCTTCAAGCGGAGCTAACGCGGGACCGGTTTCTTCGCCAGGTGCCGCGCGCGCTCGGCGGCCCAGAGGTGGTGGGCCTGCGTGTCGATGAAGCCGCGCGCCTTCTGGGGGTCGAGCGCCGTGCCGGTCATCTGCTCGAAG
>DASRFH010000206.1:0-23925 GCA_035651675.1 Chloroflexota bacterium
ACCCCGACGGCCCGACGACCTTCACCACCGACGCCTTCGGCAACCCCGGCGGCCCGATCGTGCAGTACGTCTCGCGCCACGACGACCTGGGCGTGGGCACCCACATGACCACCGACAACACCCAGACCCAGGCCAAGCTCGATTCCGACGCCTGCGCCGACGGCCTCCAGCTCGCCAACTAGCCGCCCCTGGGCCAGGTGACAAGGCTCGTTCCACCCGCGGTAGTCGCCCTCCTCGCCGCGCTCCTACTCGGCGCGGCGCTGGGGGGCTCGACGCCTGGGTCCCCAGGGCTTGCTCCACCGGCTCTTGACGCCGAGGTCGCTCGGCGCGGGTCGGCGCTGGTTGCCAGAAACAACCGCATCTGGACCAGCGACGAGGCGGGTCAGTTCCACGAGGCTGCGCGCGCGGGCGACGGCGGCGCGGTCCAGGACCCGGCGTGGCACCCGGACGGGCAGCGGTTCGCGTACACCGTCTTCCCGCCCGCGCCGACGCCGGTCCCTGGCGTCGGCCAACCGCGCATAGGCGTCTCGGAGATCTGGCAGGCCAACCGTGGCGGAGCGGCGCATCCCATCGCGCGGCCTGATGGCGACGAGGTGAGGCTCGGACAGACAGCCTGGCAGGCCGACGGCTCCGCGATCTACTACACGCGCGGCGAGATCGTTCGCAGAGGCGGCGAGATCGCCGGCCAACGGCGTCGGGTCGAACGGTTGGCACTGGCGACCCAGGAACGAACCATCCTGGCCGATCCCGGCGCGTCGCCAGCGGTCTCACCCGACGGCCGCCTCCTCGCCTACGTCGACGCCAGCGGCGACGCACCGGCCCTGTGGCTGATCGATCTCACCACCGGCCAACGCCGACGGGCCACCGACGGCCGCTTCGCCGACGTCGTCAACCCGTCCTTCTCGCCCGATGGCCGCACCATCGCTTTCGGCGGCGCGCCGCGGATGGGCGCGAGCGCCGATCGCGTCCCCGACGCCACCGATCGGCTCGTCCGGTGGCTTGCGCCCCGCGCGTACGCCCATGGGCCGCCGTTCACGATCTGGCTGCTGCACCCGTCCAACCTGGCGCTAGACCAGCTCGGTGACTTCGTCTTCGACGGCCCGTCCCCACGATGGCTCGATGCCACAGCGCTGCTCGTCCAGGACGAGCTCGCCCTCTACCGCGTCGACCTCCGGTCGCTCGGACGCACCACCCTCAACCAGGCCGAGGGTGTGACCGGCTTCGACTGGGCGCCCCGCCGCTAGCCGGCCAGCGCGGTCATGGGCAGCCACCGCCGATGCGTAGAGATCCTCCAGACGGCGCGCGGCAGCGGCCCACGTGTGCCGTTCCTCGACGTAGCGGCGTCCGGCGTCGCGCAGCCGCCACAGTCTTTCCGGGTCGTCCAGCAACAGCAGCACGCGGGCAGTGAACGCCTCGGCGCCGTCGGCGACTTCGAGGTCGCACCCGTCGACCGCCGCCAGTCCTTCGGCGCCGAGCGACGTGGTGACCACCGGCGTGCCGACGGCCATCGCCTCGAGGATCTTGTTCTGGATGCCGACCTTCACCACCATCGGGGCGACCGCGATACTCGCCTGAGAGAGGTACGGGCGCAAGTCGGGCACATGGCCGGTGACGACGACGCCCGGTGCCCGCGCCAAAGCCCGGATCTCGGCTGGTGGGTCGCTGCCGACGATGTGGAAGGTGACGCCCGGTCGCCGCGCGCGGATGCGCGGCAGCACCTCGCGCGCGAAGTACAGCGCCGCCGTCGCGTTGGCGTGGTAGCTCATCTTCCCGGTGAAGACGATGGTTTCCGGGTCACGCGGACGCGGGTCCAGCTGGAAGTAGGTGAGGTCGACGCCGTTGGCGATCTCGCTCACCCTCAGGGCTGGGTTCAGCCGACGGAGCGCGGCCGCGTCGGCGGGCGACGTGACGACGACCTCGTCGAAGCGGGCCATCGCCTCGGCTTCGAAGCGGCGCGTGCGCGGCAGCTCCAGAGCGGCGAGCAGACGCTGCCGGCCGCGGTGGCTGCTGCGGCGCGTTCGGCTGAGCAGCAGCGAAATGCAGTCGACCGCGTCCACGACCGAGGGCATCATCCGCGGGATCGCTTCGCCCAGGTAGGCGGCGCGTAGGTGTTCCACGTGGACGACGTCGAACGGCTCGCGCAGCTCAGGCGGTAGATCGAGCTCTTCGCCCCCCTGCGTCAGAGCCGCACGGAGAAGCCGTTCGAACGGCCGAGACCGGCAGTACGCGGCCTGCAGCGGCACAGACCCGGGCAGCGCCCGCGCGCAGTTCAGCAGCGCGTCGAGCCGCGGCAGCCACACGCCGACGACGGGGACCAGTCGCCTGAGCGCCGCCAGGTCCCCGCGCTCCCGCTCGCCCTGCCAGAGCGATAGGACCACGACCTCGTGCCGGCGCGCGAGCTCCTGCACGAAGTGGTAGGGTCGCACCCGGATGGGAGACGGCACGTAGGGCGTGACGAACAGGATGCGCATGGGGCGACTCCTAGCCTTGGTCGAGTCCTAGCGGTACGCGGCCGGCGCGGGCACCGACGGCTCGGGGACCTGTTCGTGGCTGACCGCGGCCTCAACGGGGTAGAGCCGATCGAGGGGGGCAAGCGCGGTACGCCAGTCGTACGTCGCCTCCACGAGGCGCCGCGCGTTATCGGCCAGCCGCGCCGCCTCGGCGCGATCGGCCAGCAGACGGGCGACGGCCCGCGCGAAGGCCGCCGGCTCGTCGGCGACGAGCAGGTGCTCGCCGGGGCGGGCATTGATCCCCTCGACGCCGATCGTGGTCGACACGACCGGGATCCCGCGCGCGAACGCCTCCAGGATCTTGACGCGCATCCCGCTGCCGGAGTGCAGCGGAACGACCATGACGGCGCTGCGGCGAAGCACCGAGTCCAGGTCCTCGACGTAGCCCATCACGACAACGCCGCTCCCAGGTGAGGCGAGCGCCGTGATCTGTTTCGGCGGGCGGCTGCCGACGACGAGGAAGTCGACCTCGGGCCGCTCGCGGCGCACGATCGGGAACACGGCGTCCGCGAACCAATGGACGCCCTCGACGTTCGGCGGGTAGAACATCGTCGCGACGCTGACGACGTGCCTGGCCTCGGGCCCACGCGGCGCGAACGCCAGCCGCTCGGTGTCCACCGCGATCGGGATCGTCAGCGACGGGAAGGCGGCGCCGCCGGCCTCGCGGAGCGCGGCGCGGTCCTCGTCGCTCACGACGGTCGTACAGCCGAACTGCCGACAGACGCCCCCCTCGTAGGTGCGGAGCTTCCGCCATTCGAGCTCGGCGAGCCAACGCCGGAGGCCGCGCTCCCGCTCGGCGGCGCGCTTGACGATCGTCCACACGGCGTTATGCTCGTCGAGAACGCGCAGCGGGATGGGCAGGCCGACGGCGAACTGGGCCATGGTCAGCTGATCGGCGTGCACCGCGTCGAACCGGCCCTCGCGCAGGAGGCCGGCGATCGCCCGCCGCATCGACCGCGAATCGTCCCGCCGAACCAGGAACGGACGCCCGACCAGGAGGCTCTGCGCGAGGTAGGCCGCGTCGCGCAGCCGCGAGCGGCGGAGCGGCACCGTCGTGACGCTCGCGACGAGCCCCCGCAGCGCCGCCGCGTTCGTTTCTTCCGCGGCCGACCGGGCGAAGGACACGAGGTGGACCTCGTGGCGTTCGGCCAGGTAGCGCAGGACGTTGTACGTCTTGATCTTCGGCCCGCTGTCCGGTGGGAAGGGCACAACCTGGGTCAGGAACAGGATCCTCATGCCGTCACGCTCTCCGTCGGCGGACCGAAACGTCCCATGGCGAAGTCCGCGACCCCCTTGACCAGGGCGCCCGCGTAGGCGCGCCTGGGCGCGTGGCGCGGCCGCAGCGACCAGGCCGCGGCCGTCCGCAGCAGGTCGAGCGACGCCGCGGCGAGGGCTGACGACCGTGCACCGCTGGCCCGCAAGTAGAGCAGCCGGTTGCGGGCCATCATGTAGATGTAGAAGCGCGAGGCTCCGCGCGCGTTCGGCTGGATCTTGTGCCAGACCACGCCGCTCGGCACGTACGCCACCTTGTAGCCGGCGCGGCGCGCGCGGGCGCACCACTCGGTTTCCTCGAAGTACGCGAAGAAGCGCTCGTCGAACGCGCCGATCCGCTCGACCACACACCGCTTGACGAGGATCGCGCAGCCCGTGACGTAATCGACGAGGCGGACGCCCTCCGGCGAGCCGTCGTCCGGCTCGTCGGCCCGGAGGTGGCCGGTCCGCCCCCACGCGTCGACCGTTCCGCCGGCCGACCAGATGACGTTGGGCGCGTCGTAGTAGTAGATCTTCGGACCGAGCATGCCGACGGTCGGATCGGCTTCGCCGACCTCCACCAGCGCGCTCAACAGCCCCGGCGCCACTTCCGTGTCGCTGTTCAGGAGGAGGACGTAGTCGGCGCCGCGGTCCACCGCGTGGGCGATCCCGACGTTGTTACCGCCGGCGAACCCGAGGTTGCGGCCGTTTTCGATCACCGTGACCGAGGGGAACGATGCCCGAATCGCCTCGACCGAGCCGTCGTGCGACCCGTTGTCGACGACCAGCACGTCGTGGCCTCGGTAGTCGAGGCTCTCCAGCGATCGCAGGCACGCGAGCGTGTCTTCCCGTCCGTTCCAGTTGACGATGACCACCCACACGCGTGGGCGTGGATCAACCCGCATCACCCTTGGCCACCAAACGCCGCGACGGCGGTCACCCTCGATCACCCCTCAGTCACGGTTAGAGCGGGCTGGCGCAGCCCGCGGATGAATCGCCACTCGTCGTACCCGGCGACGCCGAGCACGAGCAGCAGCGCCCCGTACGTGACGGCACCGAGGGCCACGGCCACCGGCAGCGGCGCGGGAAGGAGGCGCAAGAGGGCGCCCATAAGCAGCGCGGCGATCGCCGGACGCAGGAGCGAGCGCCCGAGGTCGACACGGCGCAGCTGGTCGTGCAGCAGCAGAACGTACTGTCCGACGAGCACCGCTTCCGTCACGACGGTCATCACCGCCGCGGCGACGAACCCAAAGCGGGGCACCAGCACCAGGTTGAGCACGACGTTCACTCCCGTGCTGATCACGACCGCCCGCGCCACACGCTGCTCCTTCCCGGCGATCACCACGACGTAGCCGAGGAACTCCGAGGCGAACATGAGAGGAACAGCCCAGATAACGATCTGCAGCGCCGGGACCGCTTGCACGTACGACGCCGTGAACAGGAACCGGACGAACGGATCGGCCAGCGCCCACACGCCGGCGGCCAGTGGCAGCGCCAGCACCATCAGGTACCGAAGCGCCCTCTCGTAGATGCTGGGCAAGAGAAGTGGCGCGACGGTCGCCTGCCGGGTGAGGGATGGGTAGAGCGCGGTGTTGAGGACGTTCGACAGGACGACGGCCGAGAAGACCAGGCTGTAGGCCGCGTTGTAGTAGCCCGTCTCGGCGTCGCCGCGGAAGAGGTTCAGAAGGACGCTGTCGAACTTGTACGACAGACCGAGCGTGAAGCCGATCACGCCGAACGGGACGCTTGCCCTGAGGAGCGCGGGCCACCGCCGCACCACCACCCCGCGCGGTTCGATCCCCAGCCGGCTGGCCGCGCGCCAGCACAGGTACGTGAGCAGCGCGATGCCGATCAGGTTGCCGACGATGAGTCCGTAGTAGCCGACGGCCAGCCACAGCGTGGCCGCCCCGACCAGCACGAACGCCGCCTGTTGCAGCACCTTCGCGCCGGACGACAGGTCCAACCGCTCGAACCCAGCGAGCATGCTCTCGCTGGCACCTTCGACGCCGTACATCACCAGTCCGACCGCACCGAGCGCGATCGCGCCGATCATCACCGGGGGACGGCCGCTCAGCCAGGCGGCAGCCACCAGCAAGATCGCCGCCACGACCGCGAGCACGATGCGCAGGACCAGGACGTCGGCGTAGAGACCCTTCGTCAGCTCGAGTCCGCCCGGAACGTCGCGCCACCGCGCCACCTGGCGCACCGCGTACGGCGCCAGGCCCAGGTCGGCGATGAAAACGAACATCCCACCGAACGCCAGGACCGCCGCGTACTGGCCGTACACCTCGACCCCGAGGTGCCGCACGATGAGCACGCTGAAGGCGAACGACAGCAGCTTGATCGCGACCTGCGCCGCGAGCCCGGCGCCTGAGTTGCGGAGGAGCGTGTGCGACAGCTGCTGCAGGAGACTAGCCTCGGGCCGGGTACGCGAGGCTCGCGGGGGTCGCGAGCCTCGGCTGGAGCGCGAGCTCGTAGCTCTCGAGGATGCGTTGCGCCGTCGCGCGCCAGGAAAACCGCGCCGCGCGCGCGTACCCCCGCGCCCGCAGCCGACCAGCTTCGCCCGCGTCGCCCAGCACCCGCGCAAGGTTCCGCGCGAACCCTTCGGCGTCCTCGGCGTCGCTCAGGAGCGCGGCGTCACCGGCAACCTCGGGGATCGCTCCACGATCGGACGCGACCACGGGCGCACCGCACGTCATCGCCTCGAGGACCGGGATGCCGAAGCCCTCGATCCATGAAGGGAAAACGAACGCCTCCGCCATGCTGTAGAGGGCGATCAAGTCCGCGCGGGACGGGCGAACCACGAGGCGCGCCTCGCCGCGCGCGACCGCCTCGTGCACGATCGCGGGCGGATCCGGGCGTCGCGAGAAGAACACGATCCCCCGCCCCCGCCGCAGCTCGGATGGCAGCAGACGCCAGGCGCGGACGAGCGTCGACGGATTCTTCAGCCCATCGGCCAGGACGAACGGAGCGGTCAGCCCCAGACGTTCGCGCACCGCCGCCAGCTCGTCGGGATCCTCGATTCGTCGCAGGTCGGGCGTCGGGGCGTGGGGGATCGGAACGACGCGCCCCGGGTCCCACCCGGTGGCCATGACGATCGCCCGTGCAGCGTGGCCCGAGACGGTGAGCAGCAGGTCGGCCGCGCGCAGCGAGGCCTTCGTACACAGGTGGAGGTACGTCATCATTGCGATCGTGCGCGGCTTCTTCGCGTGGCCGCGCACGATCTCCGTGAGCGGCAGGACGTTGATCACGTCGTGCAAGGTGACGACGGTCCGCGCACCGCGCGGGGCGAACCCGTAGTTGGCCGGGAAGTGCACGACGTCGAGCCGGTCCGCAGCCATCTGCCGGCGAAGGAACAGATCGAGGTAGACGCTGGAGAGCGGGCTGCGCCACGGGGCTCGCCGCACGGCGACGTGCCGGGGAAGATCCACCAGCTCGAACGGCCGCTTCGTGTCGGCGTAGAGGTAGATCTGGTGGTCGGCCGCCAGGTCGAGAAGCGCCGGAACGAAGTGGGCGACGTACGTGTGCACGCCGCCGACCAGCCCGTGCGACAGGTAGCGGACGTCTATGCCGATGCGCATGGGTCCAGCCGGCCTAGCCGCCGCGCCCGACCCTGGGCAGCCGCGCCGCCCGCGCGAGGAGGCTCGGCTTCGGGTTGGCAACGCGGTACCCGTATTCGTAGCCGAGCGAGCTCCGCGAGACGCGGTTGAGCACCACTCCCATCCCTGGCACGCGCGCCTGGTCGAGGATGTTCTTGGCGGCCCGAGCGGCGCGGCTGCGCGTCGCTCCGGCGCGCACCACCAACACGACGGCCGCGCCGTAGGCGGCAAGGACCGACGCATCCGCGACCGGCAGCACCGGTGGGCTGTCCAGGATGACCACGTCGGCGATGCGTTGGAGGATCCGGAGCAGCTGCTCCATCCTCGACGACGCGAGGATCTCGGCGGGGTTCGGCGGCACCGGGCCGCTCGGCAGAAGCCGCAGCCCCGGGACGTCGGTCGCAACCAGCGAGCTCTCGATGAGGCGCCTGACGTCCTCCGCCGAGCTTTCGAACCACGCGTTCACCTGGCCGGGCGCCGACGCCCCCTGGTCGGCGATGAGGCGCGTCAGCCCGTCGTCGTTCTCGCAACCGAACAGCGTGTGCAGGCTCGGCTTCCGGAGGTCCGCGTCGACGAGGATCGTCCGCAGCCCGGCTTGCGCGAAGGTCACCGCGAGGTTGGCGCAGGTGACCGACTTGCCCTCACTGCGGTTGGGGCTCGTCACCAGCAGCAAGTGTGTCGCCCACCCGTTCATCGCGAACTGCACGCTCGTTCGCAGGACCCGGTAGGCTTCGGCGACCCTTGACTGCGGCTCGTGCTGGGCCACAACCACGTCCGTCGGAGCCTTCCCGGCGCGCATCCGCGCGATGGCGCCGAGCACGGGCACTGTCAGGATGCGAGCAACGTCGTCGGCGGTCGCGGGCGCGTCGTCGACGTACTCGATCGCGAACACACCGCCGAGAGCCAGCAGCAAGCCGAGCGCAGCCGCCATGAGCACGTTGGCCCTGACGTTCGGACTGATGGGATCCGTCGGGACCGAGGCCGCGTCGAGCACCGTCAAGGCGTTCGGCGCCTTCTTCAGCTGCGAGGATGCCAGCAGCGTCGCGTACGTCGAACGCGCCGTGCTGAGCCGAAGCTCCAACGCCTTGATCGCGTCCTGGAGATCGAGAACACCGCGAGCACTCGTCTCCTTCTGCATCGCGGCTTGCTTCTCCGCCACCGCGGCTTCGTCGTCCCGAATGGCGGCGCTCAAGCTGTCGAGCTGATCCTGCAGAAAGCGCTGCCTGTCTTCGAGCTGCTTGAGGTTCTGCTCCGTCGGGCTCTGCAGGATCAACTGGTGGGCGATCTCGTCGGCCGTGGCCTTGGCCCGCGCCGGATCGCTGTCGACGACGACGATCTCGAGGAACTGCGTCCCTTCCGACCGGTTCACCAGCACCCGGCTCTGGAGCTCTCGCCAGTCGGTCGGCAGACCGAGCGCGTTCACCGTCGCCTCGAGAACGCCCTGGCGCCGCACCAGAGCCGCGTACGCGTTCGCCGCGCGCTGCGTGAAGCCAAACTCGTCGGCGGTGACGCTCGGGCTGGACGTGACCTCGCCGACCATCAAGGTCGTCGACGTGCGGTAGATGCGCGGCATGGACTTGGTCGCCAAGTAGCCGCACAGCGCCGCCCCCACCATCGCGAGCACGATCAGCCAGCTCCACTTCCGCACGACCCGGAGGTAACGGGAAAGGTCCACTTCTGTCATGCGGTTCAACGGTTCAAGCCCTGGGCACGCGTCAGCTTCGCGATCGATACGAACGCCACAAGAAGCAGCACTGGCGTCACTCCAACCAACACAGCAAATAGCGGTTGCTCGCGCAGCCCGGAGGGCGGGGGGGTCTGGTCGGCGGTCGTACCGCCGACCGGCGTAACCCGGGCGATCTGACTGCTCGCGGGATCGGGCGCAGTGGGCTTCGCCCCCACCGTGGTCGCAACGCGGACGGGTGTCGCCTGCGCCAGGACGGTTGCTGGCCTATCAGGGATGACCGGCGCGTCGGTACGGCGGCTGCTGTACCAGACCCCTGTCGGGACGCGGTCCACGGTCGGTCGGTCACCCGCGAACCAGACGACGTGTAGCTCGTTCCCCCGCCCGATGGCGATCCGCGGGTACTCCGGGAAATCCGGTGCGTTCCCGATCGCATCTGGCTCCTCCCACTTCGTGCCGTCCCACCGCAGGTGGAGCAGCTCCATCCGATCCGAGTTGTCCCTGTAAGCCACCACGATCAAGTGCACCCGGCCCGCGCTATCGGTCGCCATGCCGTACTGGTCGTACGGCCGTCGGACGCCAGCCCTTACCCCAGGCAGCGGCTCGGGCTGCGACCAGGTCGTGCCGTCCGACGACTTCCGGTAGACGATCTTGTCGCTCTCCTGCTCCCGGTACACGAGCAGGACGTTGCCGCTTCCGTCGACACCTATGGCAGGCTGTTGCGGCTTGGAGCCGCCGACCGAGGCTTCGGTTTGCTGATCGAAGCTGACGCGCGTCCAGGACTTCGCGCCGTCCTCCGACGTCGCGTAGACGAATCCAGTGCTTACTCCGAACGTATCAGGATCGGCTATCTCCCACGCCGCATGTAGCCGATCTTTACCGTCGATGACGAACTGGAACCTGTACCACCATACCGGGTTATCGGTGTCGAGGATCGAGTGCTGTGACCAGGTACGCCCACCGTCGACGGACGTTCGGGCATAGATCGACCATTTACCCTTTCCACTTCCGTCGTCTTCAGTCCAGAGAACGTACGCTTTACCAGTCGAGTCGAACCCAATGATGGAGTAGTAAGTGTTCCCTGTGATTCCTCGACTAATGCGGACAGGGGGATCCCACGACGTAACTTTGTTCGGATCGACTGGCGCGGTGGCGGTGTGCCACAGGTATTCCTCGAGCACGTTCTGTGGATCGATGCGCCCTATGCCGCGACGGATCAGATGGACACGATCCGCGGCGTCGATCGCGATCGACGCGCGCAGAGCGGGGGCTCCTCCACCCGCGGATATGAGCGCTACGTCGGTTGGCGTGCTCCAGCCCGCGGCCGTCTTCTGTGAGTAGAAGAGCCCGGATACGTAGGTCGAGCGGTCGGGAAAGGAACCGTGCCAGACCGCGTGGACGACACCCCGGTGATCGACGGCCAGCTCGGGCCACCATCCATCCGGCAGCCCGGCCGACAGCTTGACAGGCGCGGCCCACGTCGTGTCGTCGGGGGCAGCGGCGGAGGGCGACGGCGTCGAGAAGAGCACCGCCAGGAGCGCCAGGAGGGAGATAGGAGCCGTCGCCAACGCGGCGTGGCGCCAACGGCCGTTCCGACGCGTCACGGCGATGCACCCACGCGGCCAGCCGACGTCGGGACGACGTCGTAGACGGTGACGCTAGGCGAGACGAACACGGGGCGGAGGTAGGAGGCGGTCGAGGGATCGTACGAGCCGATCGAACGCTCAGCCGGGCCAACGAACACGTAACGGATGCGCTGGTCAGTCAGGAGCTTGAGGCGAGACCGGTCGGGCTCGGCCGCGTCGAAGAAGCGTGCGACGGCGTCGCGCTTGGCGTAGAAGTCGAGCGTTTGCGCCCAGTGCGCCAGGAAGGCCCGGTCGCCGGCTTGCGAAGGAACGTACTGGCCGATGGTCAGAGAGCTCAGGACCACGTCGGACGGGTCCGAGTTCCGGTCGAGCCATTGCATCGCCGCGACCTCGTCCTGGCCCAGGTAATAGGGGTACTCACCACGCGCCAGGTCGACGGTCCGCCAGACGAGGAGGTAGGCGTTCACGGGCAGGACCGACAGCACGAAGAGCAGCCCCACGACCACGTCGAGCCGCCGAGCCGTCGCGATCGGGCTGCTCGACGCGCCCGACGCGAACCGCGCCATGACCAGGCGGGTGGCGACGATCCCGACCGGCACTTGCCAGGCCGAAAACATCTTGATCTGGAAGTCGGTCGGGATGTACAGGAGGAAGAACCCCGCGACGAGCCAGACGGCGAGCAGCAGCTCCCGCGGTTCGGCGCGCAGGGTCCGGCCGAGGCCACGCCAGCCTTGCCCCACTGCGCGCGGTAGCCCCGCGACGACGATGGCGACGAGGGGGAGCCCCATGAGAATGAGGAGGTGCAGGGGATCCGGGGTGTAGACGCCAGCGTTCCCGTACTGCGCTAACACACCCCGCCAGATCGGCGACTCGTGCGTGATGTAGGCGAGGTACGCGGCAGCTGGCACCGACGGAACGCAGATCGCGGCTCCGAGCACCAACGGCCGTGGCCGGAAGCCGGCGCGGAGCGCGAGCACCAGCGCCGTCGGGCCCACGACCGCGTAGACGATCAGCAGGTCGTAGCCATGCTGGAGTCCAAGCAGCAGCGCCACGACGCCGGCCGCCAGCGCCACGCGAAGGCTGTCGCGTTCGAAGGCGAGCGCGGCCAGGCCGAGGATCGCGACGATCATCGCCCCCGCCACCGCCGCGAACGGGAACGCCATCACGGTCAGAAACGTGTTGGGCTCGGACACGTACAGGTCGAGCGGGTACGGGAGCGAGCCGGCGGCCTGCTTGTACACGACCCAGATCCAGCCGAGGCCACCCCCGGTTGCGATAACCAGGAATGCAACCCAGCGATGAGAGCGGGCCCCGCCGACCAGCCCAACGAACCAATAGATGGCGCCGAGGTAGAGGGCACCGGCGAGCGGTCGGAGCGCCTGCAGCGTCTGGGCGAGCCCCAGGCCGAGCGCCGACGCCAGCCGCCCGACGACAAGCCAGAAGAGGTTGAAGAAGACGGGATCGCCGCTCTCCGAGGTCAACTTGTCTTCGATCAGCCAGGCGTGGCTGAGCTCGCGCGCCCAGGACAGGTATTGCGCCGTGTCAGGCACGTTGAGCACGATCCCCATGAACACCTTGCCGGGCGGCGTGAAGGCGTACGCGGCGCTGTAGGGAATCCCCGTCACCACAAGGACGGCGGCCGCGACCAGCGTGACGAGCAGCCAGTCGGGCACTGCCGCGGCCACTCGGCGATCGACGAGGCGCACCTGAACGACGCTCACCGGCCGACCATCCCCATCGCGCTCGCGGCCTCCTTCCGTCTCGGACCAGGAACGGCCTGGGCAGGTCGGGCCGGGCCGCCGACGCCAACCAACGGCGCGGCGAGGACCGCGACGGCTAGCAACGGCAGGAGGCTCGACCAACCCGGGAGCCCGACGAGCATCCCCGCGTTCCGCGCGATGTCCCCCGCGAGCAGCCTGGGCAGGCTGAAGTCGAACAGCGGGTTGGCGGTGTAGTCGGGGAAAGCCTGGCCGCCGATCGTCTCCGTCCAGACCGCTGCGAACGACCAGGTGACCGCCATAGCGGCGACGGGGCGCACCATGCGGCGACGCCAGCTCAGGACCAGCCCGAGCCCGGCGACCAGACCAAGGAAGGGGAGCGACGCCACGAGGTAGCGGGGACCGACCGCGAAGCCGCCCTGCCACATCGCCGACGAGGCGTTGAACAAGAGGAACGCCACCGGCGCCAGCAAGAGCACCCAGAACTCCGCTCGGCGTTCGGGACGCCGCCACAGCGCGACGTAGCCAGGCGCCGCGAACAGCAGAAACGGTGACAGGAAGAACAGCCCGCGGTGGACGCCGAACGTGATGCCGAGCAGCGCGTCCGGGTGCGGGTAGGTGAGGCTGACGAAGCCCGTGCTGTGGACGTCCGTCCAGAGTGCCGAGTGGAAGTACCCGATCGGCAGGACCGTGCCGAACGCCGCGTAGTCGTGCACGCCCATCAACGCGAGCGGCGGCAGCACGCCGGCGGCCAGGTAGAGCAGCGTCCGAAGCCTCGACCTCGAAACCGCCAGCGCGTAGAGGCCGAGGATACCGGAGATCAGCACGGTCGGGTACTCGGTGATCGCGGCGTAGCCGAGCAGCAGGCCGACCCCGACGAGCCACCAGCTCCGCACCATGTCGCGCCTGATCGCGAACAACAGGACGAACGCCGCGAAGAGGAGCGTCGCGCTCGTCTGGTGCCCGACGAACGAGTTGGCGTACGCGAAGGCGTTGGTAGCCAGCCCGTAGAGGACGGCGACGACCAGGCCCTGAGCGCGCGAGGCGCCGAGCTGGCTCGCCATCCAGGCGACGAGCACGCCCAGCCCGGCCGAAGGCACGGCGACGGTCACGAAAGTGGTCAGCGCGAGCGCGACGAAGACGTCCAGCTTGCCGGCCTGAAGTCCGGTGCCGCCGGGCCGGAGGGTGGCGCCGAGCGCCCGGCTATCGTCCGCCACGCTGTGCAGGTGCTGGAGCGCCGCGTCGGGCACCAGCGCGCGGAAGGCCGCGTAGACCGGCACGCCGAGCAGCGCCATACCGGGCGCCTTATCCGAGTAGTAGTGGCCGTCGACGTACGCGTAATCGCCCGTGTTCCCGACGTACTTGTCGATCTGCACCGTGCCGTCGTCCACCAGGGCGAGCACCAGGTTGAAACGCGAGTTCTCGTTCCAATCGGCCCACCGGGGGAAGAAGTAGGCATAGCAGGTGAGCAGCACGACGAAGAGCGCGAGGCTCTGGCGGTGGCGGGACAGGAGGCCGGAGATACGGTGTGTCATCCCTTGAATAGCCCTACATGGCCCCGAGCACGAGTCGGTACGAGCGGAGCTCGCGCCGAGCCTGGTCGCGACGAGCATCGCTCGGCACGAGAAGGCCGATGGCCGCTGCCAACAGCTTGAGAGCCGAGACGCCGAGGACCGCCCCGCGGAAGAGCCCCGCGGTCAGCCGACCGCGGTGCTTCCGGAAAAAGAGCCACTTGCTGCGGTAGACCAGGCTGCGCCGTCGCTCCGGGGCCCTGGCGTGGCTCTTGCCAGACCAGTGGATGACCTTTGCGTCCGGCAGGTAATAGACAGCCCAGCCGGCCTTATGGGCACGGCAGCACCAATCTGTTTCTTCTGTGTACATGAAGTACGTCTCGTCCAGCGGGCCGATGCCGTCGACCGCGGCCCGCCGCGCCATCAGGCATGCGCCGAACACCCACCCCGCGGGCTGCGGCTCGCGACTGCGTTCAGCCGGGTAGCTCGGGTAGGTCGGCGGTAGGACGAGGCGGGCGAGCTTGGTGAGCAGAAGGACCTCGCCGACGAGCGTCGGGAGGTCCGCGAACGACGCCTGGAAGCTGCCGTCCGGGTTCAGCAGCTGCGCACCCACCATGCCGACGGCGGGGTGCGCGTCGAGGAACCGGACCATGCACGAGACGGCTCCGGGAAGCAGCACCGCGTCGCTGTTCAGCAGCAAGATGTGTCGGCCGCGGGCGAGCCTGATCGCCTGGTTGTTGGCGGCCGCGAAGCCCAGGTTGTCCCGGTTCTCGATCAGCACGGCCTCGGGGAACGCTTCGGCAACCATCTGTGGACTCGCGTCGCTCGAGCCGTTGTCCACGACGACGATCTCGTACGTGATGCCCTCGACGGTCTCGACGATCGAGCGAAGGCATTCCCTCAGGAGCGACCGCGTGTTGTAGCTGACGACCACGATCGAGACGTCCACCGTCGGTGCGGGCTTCACGCCGACCACACCCCGTTCGCCGACGGCGCGGTTCGGGCGGCGAGCGGCGTCTCGCCGCCGAGCCGAGCGGCAAGGCTGAGCTCCCCCTCCAGCTCGTCGACCAGGAAATCCCAGCTCCAGCTTCGGAGGACGTGGGCGCGCCCTTGCGATCCGTACTCGCGGAGCAGGTCAGGGGCGGCGAGCAACGACCGAACGGTACTGGCGAAGGCAGCCGGCTCCCTTGGCACGAGCCGGCCCGTTTGCCCGTCGAGGACCGTCTCCAACACGCCACCTTCTGCGACCCCGACCACCGGCGTCTGGCAGGACTGGGATTCGAGCGCGGCGAGGCCAAGAGGCTCGCCGTACGGCGCGTAGACCGTGAGGAGCGCGCTGTTGTAGCGCCGCACCAGCTCGTCGTTCGAGATGCCGACCTCGAACGACACGTCCACCCCGCTTGCGTGCGCCAGCCGCTCCAGGAACAGGCGCTCGGCGGAGACCTCGACGTTCGACACCAGCGCTAGCCGCGGGCGCTCGCCGACGGGCATGCCGGCAAGCCCCGCGATGAGGAAGTCGAAGCCTTTCTCGGCTGTCAGAGAGCCGACCGACAGCACCATCCTCTCCTTCGGCACGTCGATGGGTCGGAAGAAGGTCGTATCCACGCCCGGGTGGTTGACCGACGCCCGGACGCCATAAGCACGGTCGATGGCCGCCTGGGTGAAGATGGAGTTGGTCAACACCCTGGACGCGGATCGGACGTTGCGCCGATCGATCCGAGCGAGCAGCCCACGGTAGAAACGGTCCAGGGCGTCGACGCGGTCGACGAAGCCCTGCAGGCGCCGCCGGCGCCGGTACGGCCGGGGCACCGGCCGCTCGTAGAGGCCGCGGAGCACCTCGTGGCAGTAGTAGACCGTCGGCGTCCGCAGGTACCGCAGGACCGACGGAGCGTGCGTGACGACGCACGGGTGCACCAGGGCCACGTCGTAGCCGCGGTCGTCGATCGCGCCCGCGACCTGCCGCGCCAGGCGCTCCATGCGGTATAGGTCGCCGAGAGCCAGGACGCGGCTCAGCCGTCCGAACGGGCTCGGCAGCGGCTTACTGCGCTGGAACGGGAACGACAGGGTCCGCGTGACGTACGGACGAACGTCGCAGAACGCGCTGTCGGCGGTGGTCGGGCAGAACAGGTCTACGACGTGCCGATCGGCGAGCCGTCTGACCGTCTCAAGAACGGTCCGCTTCGCTCCGCCCGAGGGCAAGTTGTGGAAAAGCGCTATCTTCACCCGCGCACCCACTCGCGGGAGGCTCGGGCCCCGAAGCTCAACACGCGGCGACCCTGTGCACGAGGGCGGAGAGGTCGGCCCCGACGGCGTTCCAGTCGTACCGCGATGCCACCAGACGTCTGCCGCCGGCGGCCAGGCGCGCCCGCAGCTGCGGCGACCGAAGCAAGGACACCACCTGCGCCGCGAAGTCGTCCGGGTGATCGGCGATCAGGATGTTCTCGCCGTGCGTCACGTCGAGCCCCTCGGCGCCCTTCGAGGTCGAGACGACCGGGGTTCCCAGAGCCATCGACTCGAGGATCTTGAGCCGCGTCCCACCGCCGACCCGCAGTGGAACGACCGACGCCCACGCGCCGGCCACGACGGGCCGAACGTCCGGGACGCGGCCGGTGAACGTCACGCCTGGCGCGTCCGGCAGCGCCTTCAGGTCGACCCCAGCGTGGCTCCCGGTCACGCGAAGCTCCACCCCAGGGATCGAGTGCGCGATCGCCGGGTACGCCGCGCCCAGGAAGCTTCTGATCGCGTCGTAGTTCGCGTGGTAGGTCAACGAGCCGGCGAACGCCAACACGTTCGGTCGGGGCGAGCCGAAGTCCCCATCGTAGTGCCCGAGGTCGACGGCGTTCGGGACGACCTCGGCACGACGGTAGGTGGGAACGGCCGCCCGAAGGTTCAGCCGCTCGCGCTCGGACGCGACCGTGCAGGCGGCGAAGCGCGGCAGGACGCGGCGCAGGTACGACCGCAGCTTCAGCCAGGTCAGCATCCGGCGGGGGCGGCTGGCCACGCCGCCCGCGCGGGCCGCGTCCCGGTGCAGCGACAGCTCCAGCTCCTCGAGGAGCGCGGGGACGGCCGGGCCGGCCACGGCGTAGGGCACCATGTCGAGCTGGGAGGCCACCAGGAGGTCGACGCTGCCGCGGGCGAGCCGCGCGTCGGCGGCCGCCTGCAGTTCCGTGCTGTAGGTGTCGATCAAGAACCGCGGCGCGTACGAGAGCAGTCCGGCAAGTGCCCTCGCGCTCGACGGGCGGAACGGGCGGTAGGGAACCACCTGCACGCTCGAGCAGAAGCGGCGGAGGACGGAGAGCGCCGCGTCCTCGACGCTCGCGGGATCGTCGGCGAAGCTGACGAGCGAGACGTCGTGCGCGGCCGACAACTGGCGGAGGATGTTGAAGATCCGGATCTTCGATCCGTTGTCCGGCGGGTAGGGGAACCAACGCGAGAGGAAGAGGATCTTCAACTGATCGGCCTACGAGCCCCGGGCGATGAGGAAGACCCCGAGGCAGATCGCGGCGACGCCGGCGACCCGGGTCGGCGATACCGCTTCCCGCAAGAAGAGCCTCGCGGCCAGCACGATCAGCACGTAGCTGAGGCTCAGGAACGGGTAGACGTAGCTCAGCTCCAGGCGGGAGAGCGCGGCGAGCCAGAACAGCATCGCCACGCCGTAGAGGCTCAGCCCTCCCCACACCTGCGGAACGGAGAACATCCGCCGCGCGACGGCGACAGCCGACGTGCCCCCAAGCCGGAGCGGGCCAACGCGGCCCATCCCGGCTTTGAGCAGCAGCTGGCCGACCACGCCCAGGAGGACGCTGCTCAACGTCAGAGCGACCGGCGTCATCGAACGCTTCCGCGAGGGCCGGCGGGCGCGGCCGTGCGGTTCGGGGTGCGCGAAATCGCCCACACGCCGAGGCAGATCGACAGGACGCCGACCATCCGCACCAGGGACAACTGCTCGCCGAGCAGCAGCCACGAACCCAGGAGCACGACGATGTAGTTCAGGCTCGCGAACGGGTAGGCGTAGCTCAGATCGACACGCGAGAGAACCAGCAGCCAGAAGAACGTACCGCTGACGTAGACCAGCAGCCCCAGGACCACCAGCGGGTTCACCACCGCCGGGACGACCGTCGCGAGCGTGTCGACGCCGAGCGTCATCGGCCCGACCGACGCCATGCCCAGCTTCAGGATGAACTGCCCGGTCACGGCGAGAACGCCGCTCAGCAGGATGAGCCCCAGCGTCTTCATGAAGGCCCTCTGTGCAGCACCCACGGCGGACGGCACGCTCCGCCGGGTCGGCCACGCTGCCGCGCGACCAACCTGGGTGTTCGATTCGCGGTCGGCCCTCGGGCCGGGCGTCCCGACCGTTATGGCGCGCCGCGTCCCGAAGGCGCGTTACGAAGGGGTTGAGGAAGGTTGGTGGTCCGCTCGGATGGCGAGGCCACCCATTAGGCCCAGAAACACCCAGCTGAGCACGGTGTGGCGGAAGCCTTCGATCGTCTGGTTGTAGACGAAGGGGATGAACCAGTCGCCCATGCCCATCGTGAGAAGCAGCGCCACAAGCCCACCGACCGCGGCCGCGGCGTAACCGCCGGCGAATCCCGTCCGCCACCGACGGCACGCCCGCCACCCGACGAACAAGAGCGTCGCGATCAGCCAGGCAAAGACGACGCACCCAACCAGGCCCGTCTGGAGCAAGAGGTCCCAGTAGTTGGAGTGGGTCGACATCGCGAAGCCGGTATCGGCGTACATGCTCTGGAAGTACGGGGCGTAGCCGGCCGGCCCGGTCCCAAGGATCGGGTACCGCGCCGCGAGGTCGCTGGCGTTCTGCCAGATGTTCAGACGGGTGAAGTCGCCCTTCTGCTCGGCCCCCCCGTAGACGGCCTCGTACACCGCGTCGTAGTTCAGCCAGACGACCACGGCGGCGGCGACCAGCACGACGCTGCCCCACCGCAGAGAACGGGCGAAGGAGACGACCAGAATCGCGACCAGGGCCCCGGCCCAGGCGGAGAAGAACCAGTTCTGGAGGATCAGCGCCTTGTACAGCCAGGCGGCCGCCAGGATCAGCAGCGCCCCGCGCAGCCACCGGGGCAGGGCCTGATTGAACAAGGCCTGGCCGTAGGAAAGCGCCACCACCCACATCGTGAACATCCCGTTGGCCGCCACGAACGCCACGGCGCTCTCGACCCCGAGGAAATAGCCGAGGCCGTAGACCGCACCGATCGCGAGGAAGCTCCACGTGGCCACCTGGATCCACCGGAGCTCACGCCCGGCGTTGAGCGCGAGCCACAGCGCCGCCACGGACGCCAGCGTGACGCTCAGCCCCCCAAGCTGGATGAACGTCCACCGATCGGGGACCGCGACGAGTGGCGAGCGCTCGACGTCGCTGTTGACCAGTGCAAGCACCCAGACCAGCCCGAGTGCCAGCGCTGGCGCGTTGATCGGCGAGCGGGCGATGCGCAGGTCGCGCCGCACCATCGCGCGGATGAACCAGATTCCGACCAGCACGAGCGCGAAGACCAGCGCCCCCGCGACAGCGCTCGACGTGCCGGTGCCGATCGCGAACGGGACGGCGGCGGCGACGGCGGGGATCAGCGCCACGCCGAAGCCGACGTCGCGCAGTATCGGCGGCACGAAAACCACGGCCCCGATCGCCACGGCGGCCGCCGTAAGGCCGTTCGTGGTCGCGCGTCCGGCAAAGGCGAGATACGTGGCGAGAACCAGGGTCGCCGCGGCGATCGCCGCGCGCCTCATGCTCCGACCGTCGAGAACGACCGCGCTCATGCGCCCCCCATCACCCCAAGACCTCCCCCAGCCGACGTCGATCAGCCAACCGTCGCCGGCTCGCGCCGGGTGGCGGACGTGCCCGCGAGCAGGATCGGCAGGGCCTCGCGCGCGTGGCGCACGCCCGATTGGCAGCTCGTGAGATCCGGGTAGATCTGGCCGTTGTTCACGACGTACAGACCGCCGAGCTGTGTTCGGATCGGCATCACCGGCCGCCGCGTCCGGACCCGGTGCAGCGGCTCGACGAAGCGCTCCCGAAACACGAACTGGTGTTTGATCCACCGCTCGTCGAAGTTGGGGAACATCTTCTTCAAGTACGTCCGGTAAAGACCGAACAACTCGCCATCCGACAGGCGCGCGTACGGGCTCGCCGGCGTGACGTATTTCGGCAGGTAGGCGAGGTGGTAGCCGCCCACGTGCTCCGGCGCGATCAAGTTGGTCGTCTCGATGATCGCCGTGAACGGAATCGACTCGTCGGCGATGTTGAGCGTGTAGTACGAGGAAAGCGGGCGGTCAAGCAGGAGCAGCCCGCAGACGACGCCGAGGTACTCCGTCTCGGCCGGAACGTCGAGCCGTCCGCGCCAGGGCTCGGGGAGCAGCCGCTGGAGGATCGGCAACGGTGTCGTGACGACCACCGTGTCCAGCGGCACGTGCGCGTCGTCGACGACGACGCCGTCCACGCGGTCGCCGCTGACCGCGATCTCTTGAACCTTCGCGCCCAGCCGAACCGTGGAGCCCGCGGCCTCGATCCGATCGACCAGCCGATCGACCAGCTGCTTGTAGCTTCCGACGAAGTACCCCATGCGCTCCTGCGGCCCGGCCGAAGCGCGCGTGGTCGAGGTGCGCTTCAGGCGCGACCAGATGTACGTGGCGGGCGTCTGCGCATGCGCGCCGTCGAACTTGGCGCGCAGCATCGGCTTCCACAGCTTCTCGAAGACGCCCCGTCCGCCCAACCGGACCAGCCACTCCTCGACGCCGACCTCCTCGAGCTCGTGCCAGTCGTCGACGCGGAGGGCGCGGAGGATCGAGATGGCCAGCCGGACGCGCTCCAGCGGGCTCAGCAAGGGAAAGAGCAGGAAGTCCTTGGCGCTGCCGAGCGAGTAGAGGTTGCCGTCCGCGTAGACACCCTGCTTCGTGTTGGTGAAGCGGACGCGATCCCGCAGCCCGATCTCGTCGACCAGGTCGAGCAGATCGACGTAGTTGCTGAGGATGCAGTGGTAGTACTTGTCGATCCAGAAGCCGTCGACCTGGACGTAGTCGAGCAGCCCACCGGCCCGGTCCTTCCCCTCGAACAGGGTGACCTTGGCCCCACTTCGACTCAGGTAGTAGGCCAGGCTGAGGCCGAGCACCCCACCGCCGACGACGCCGACTTTCATCCGCACACCTCTCGTCCTCCCAACTGACCTAACCGGCGATAGCCTTCGCCCCTGGCAGGATCTGGGGCGAAACGGCGGGCAGCGGCTCGGGTGGCCGGCGGAGGCCGAGCCGGATCAGCAGCAGCTTGCCCTGGAAACGAAGGTGCGAGGCGACGATCCGGGCGATCCTTGCCTTGGACGTGCCGTTACGGCGCACCCGGAGCGTGAACGGCAGCTCGCGCACCACAAAGCCGCCCAGCAGCGCGTTCGCGACCAGCTCGGCCTGCGACAGGAAGCCGTCCGATTCGAACGGAACGGTCGCGACGACCCGGCGCCGGTAGGCGCGGAAGAGGCAGGTGTAGGTGTAGATGCGCCAGTCGAGCAGCACGCGGTACATGAACGACGCGCTCTTGCTGAGCACGATCCGGTACCGCGGCACGTTCTCGGAGCCGCCCTCGGGGTGGTGGTAGGACGCGATCACCATGTCGACGCCAGGCTCGAGCAGCTCGAGCAGCCGACGGATGAGGTGGAACGGTGCGGTCGCGTCGCTCTCGGCGGTGATCACCACGTCCCCCGCCGCGTGTGCGAACCCGGTTCGGATCGCCGCGCCGAGTCCACGGTTCCGCTCGTGGCGCACCACGCGGACGTCTGGGTACCGTCCCAGCGCGCTCTCGAGCAGGTCGCCTGTGCCGTCGGTGCTGCCGTCGTCGACGAGAATCAGCTCGGTCGTCCGCTCGCGGCGCAGCCCTTCGACGACGGGCAGCAGCTCTTTCGCCAGTAAGCCGACGTTGTCGGCCTCGTTGAAGCACGGCACTACGATCGACAAATCCACCGTCGGGTCTCCTTTCTCAGCTCGCTCGAACGCCGGCGTGTTGGGGCCGGACGAACCAGTACGTGGTTGCGGTAGGCGGGGACGTGGTGGTGCCCGTCAGGGCGTTGGCCCGGTCACCCTCATGCGGAGATGCGGACCATCTGGCCGACCGACGGGACGCCGTTCGCGTTGAGCAGGAACAGCATGTAGTCGCCGGGCGGCGCGATGAACGCGTTCGCCGGGCTCTGGACCGAGAGCGTCCCCTGCCCAGCGGTGAAGCTCAACCCGATGTACCGCTGGTCGGTGTTGAGCGTGTGCGTCACCGACGACAGTCGGATGAACGCGACGCCGGTAACGCTGGCCGCGTCCGGGGTTTGGATGGTCATCGTCCCGCCATAGGTCGTCGTCGCCGGCGCGGAGGTCACCACCGGCCCAGCGCCGCGGGAGAGGTACGCTGGCATGTAGAGCTGCGCGGTCAGGTAGTCGATCGCCGGAGAGAGGCGCCCCCCACCAGCCGCGAGGACGCGCCCGTCCGGCAGTAGCACCGCGGTCGAGTGGTACATGCGAAGGTCGGTCATCGAGGGCAGCGTCGTCCAGGTTTCGGTCTGCGGGTCCCACAGCTCCGCGGCCAGGATCCCCGTCCGCGAGCCCAGACTCGGCTGGTTGGAGCCCCCGATCACCATCACCTTGCCGTCGGGGAGCGACACCAGGTTGTGCTGGGTGCGTGCGTAGGCCATGGGGGCAGTCGTCCGCCAGGTCGGGGTCGGTTGGTTGAGGTCGATCACCGCGGTCGCCGCGGTCACGTTGCCGTTGGCGTCGCCCCCGCCGACCACCAGCACCTTACCGGGCCGGTACATCACGGTCACCCCGCCCGACACCGGCGCGGGCCCGACCAGGCTCCACGTCTGGGTGGCAACGTCGAGGATCCGCGACTGCCCGTCCGTGGCTGCGACCAGGAAGACGCGGCCGTCGGGCATCACCCACGCCGGTGGGTACTCGCCGACGCTGAGCTGCGCCCCCGGGAGAAGCGTCCACGTGTTGGCGGCGGGGTCGTACAGCTCCGGTATATCGATCCACACGCCGGGCGTGGACTCACCGCCCAGGGCGAGCACCCGGCCGTCGGGCAGCGTGAGCACCGTCGGGTACCAGCGCGGGTAGTGCATGTCGGCCACGCGAGTCCACGCGCCGGTGGCAGGGTCGAAGATGTTGGTGTCCACGATGCCGTAGTCGGCACCGTTGTGCCCGCCCACCACGATCTGTCGGCCGTCCGCCAGCATCGACTGGCCGGCGCAGAAGATCTGGGAGAACGCGTTGGGCACACCGGTGAAGGTGTCGGTGGCTGGGTCCCACAGACGCGCCGACTGCGTCCCGCCCGTCTCCCAGGCGTCCCACATCAGGACCTTGCCGGTGTCGAGCAGCGCCATGTGCACGTCGACCAGCGGCCAGCTCATGATCGACGACCACGCGCCCACCGCGATCTGGGTCGCGTTCGGCGTCGGCGTGACCGTCGGCGAGGGCGTCGGCGTGGGCGGAGAGCTGGGGTTCCAGATCACGACTGCGTCGGCGACGACCGAGCCGTTGGCGGCACCCCAGGCGACCGGGCCGAAGCCCACGTCGAACGCGGTCGGCCGGTCCGTGTGCGTCCCCGTGGTCGTGTCGGTCAGCGTGTAGACGGTTTGGCCGCCGATGGCGAAGCTCAGCACCGGGTTAGGTCCCCGGTAGTCGACCGTGGTGGAGAGCTGGTACCACTGCCCCGATTGGTAGCTGAGCCCCAGGTCCTGGTAGCGCAGCACCCCGTCCCGGGTGGTCAGCAGCGCGCCGAACGTGCTCCCGCTCACGACGAAGCCAGCCCGCGTCGTCCAACTGTTCAACCCGCGGGTCTCCAGGCCGAAGACCTTGCTGTAGTACTGCAGGCTCGCGACCTGCGGCTGCACGTAGGCCTGCGCGCTCACCACGTCGGAGGCTGGCCACGAGAAGGTCTGGACGGCGTAGGCGTGCTCGCCGTTCGCCTGGGTCGTGGTCGTGAGCTTCGCCGCCTGGGCCCCGCTGAAGACCGGGGTAGGAACGAGGGCAGCCGTCGAGCCGCTGCCCAGCAGGTCGGTGCTCCAGCCGCCGGCCGCGAAGCTCGCCT
>DASRFH010000207.1:0-6355 GCA_035651675.1 Chloroflexota bacterium
GCGCTGACGACGGTGGACATGGAGCTCGAGCAGCTCGGCCGCCTGGCCGGCCGCTGCCTGCTCGACCTGATCGACGGTCGCCGCGAGTCCGGCGTGCGGCGCGAGCCATGCCGTCTGGTTGTGCGGGAGTCGTGCGGCGCGAACCGGCCCGCGGCTACCTGACGCCGACCCAAGAGCGGTCGGGCGCTTGACCTTGCTCTGTGGCCGAGATATCGTGATGCCGCCTGGGAAAGCCTTTTCCTGGCGCACGCGAGGGAGGGAAGCATGCTGCGGATCACCGATCGTTACAGCCGACGGCACGTCCTGCGCGGGGCCGCGTTCCTGGCGGCCGGCGGCTTGCTCGCCGCCTGCGGCGCGACCCAAGGGCCGCCAACCGCGCCAACCGCGACGCCAGCGCCGGCGCCGGCCAAGCCGACCGAGGCGCCTAAGCCGGTGGCCGCCGAACCGACCAAGCCAGCCGCCGCGGCCCCGGCGGCCGCGCCGACGAGCGCTCCCGCCGCGGCCGCGCCGACGAGCGCTCCCGCCGCGGCCGCGCCGGCCGCCCCTGGCCAGACGGTGAAGCTCACCAAGATGGCCTGGGGCAGCGCACTCGAGAAGCAGAACATCGAAGACGGGCTGCGCACGTTCGAGAAGCAGACGCCTGGCGTGACCGTGGAGTACATCCACGTGCCGCAGGACTACGACGCCAAGCTGCAGACGATGCTGGCCGGCGGCACCGCGCCCGACGTGTTCAAGACGACGTCCGGCAACTACCCGGACTACGTCAAAAAGGGCGCGCTCATGGACATCACCGACCGGCTGAAGGCCGACCCGGTGATCGGTAAGCCCGACTACTTCATCCAGCCGTTCGAGACCGACCGCTCCGTCATCCAGGGGCGCTGGTACGGGATCGGCTCGACCGCCCAGATCCACATGCTGTACTTCCGGCCCGACCTGCTCCAGGCCGCCGGTGTCGAGCCGCCCACCACCGACCCGGCGAAGGCGTGGACGTGGCAGCAGTTCCAGGACGCCGGGCGCAAGCTCACGAAGAGCGAGGGCGGCAAGGTGAGCCAGTGGGGCCTCTACTGGCCGACCGGCCAGGCGAACACGATCGTGCTCTCCAACGGCGCCGAGTGGATCGGCAAACAGAGCCGCCGCTACGAGCTCGACAAACCCGACGCCGTCGCCGCGATCCAGGCGGTCGCCGACCTGGCGGTGAAGGATAAGCTCTCGCCGCTGGCCGCGGACCTGCAGTCGCTCGGCATGAACCCGTGGCAGATGCTCGCCTCGGGCAAGGTCGCCATCATCGGCGACGGCAACTGGGCGCTGCTCGACATCGCGAAGATGGGCTTCAAGTTCGGCGTCGCCGTGCCCCCGATGATGAAGAAGCCTGCGACCTGGATGGGCTCCTCGTCGACCGGCGTCTACAAGAACACGAAGTACCCCGACCAGGCGTGGCTGCTCTTCCGGTTCCTGAACACCGACGACTACATGCTGCCGCTGGTGCGCGTCGGGCTCTGGCACCCGAGCCACACGACGCTCCTCACGCCCGAGGGCATCAAGAAGTGGCTCAACCCCGAGGTGCACCCGCCCGGCTACGAGAAGCTGGTCACCGAGTTCATGGCCAAGGACGGGATCTATATTCCGGACGTGCTGGGGAACCTCAAGGCATCGGCCCAGGTCACCCAGGCGCTCGACCCCGTCTGGATCGGCAAGAAGACGGCACAGGAGGCGCTCGCCGACGTCGTGCCGAAGGCGAACAAGATCCTCGACGACGAAGAGAAGGCGCCTTAGCGACACTTGTCATCCCGAGGAGCGGTGCGACGAGGGATCTCGGCCGGCGGGGCGTGCACGGGCGTCGTTCGTCGACGTCACGGTCGAGATTCCTCGCTGCGCTCGGCATGACATGAGCGCTCGGCCTGGATCGCTCGCCCGGCGGGAAGCGGTCGCCGGGTACCTGTTCATCGCGCCGGCCGTGCTGGGGTTCCTGCTCTGGACGGCCGGGCCCATGCTCGCCTCGATCTGGCTCGCGACGACCGACTGGGACCTCATCCGGGCGCCGCGTCCGGTCGGGCTGGCGAACGTCCAGCACCTCCTCGAGGACGACCTCTTCTGGACCGCGCTCGTCGCGACCGCCTACTACACGGTCGTCCACGTCCCCCTGGCGCTCGCGCTGGCGTTCGCGATCGCGCTGCTCTTGAACGTGCACGTCCGCGCGATCGGGTTCTTCCGGACCGTCTACTACCTGCCGAGCATCGTGCCGGCGGTCGCCAACGCCGTGCTCTGGGTCTGGATCTTCAACTCCGAGTTCGGCCTGCTGAACCTCGGGCTGGAGACGCTCGGCCTGCCGAAGGTGGCCTGGCTGCAGGACCCGAGCTGGGCGATGCCGGCGCTCATTCTTATGAGCCTCTGGTCGCTCGGCGCGACGATGGTGATCTACCTGGCCGGGCTGCAGGGCGTGCCGCAGCACCTCTACGAGGCGGCGGCGATCGACGGCGCCGGCGCGCTGCCGCGCTTCTGGCACGTCACCGTGCCGATGCTCTCGCCGATCATCTTCTTCAACCTGGTGATGCAGATCATCGGCTCGTTCCAGGTGTTCACGGCGGGCTACATCATGACCCGCGGGGGACCGCAGAACGCGACGCTCTTCTACGTCCTCTACCTGTTCCAGAACGCCTTCCAGTATTTCAAGATGGGCTACGCGTCGGCGATGGCCTGGGTGCTGTTCCTAATCGTCCTCGGGTTCTCGCTGCTCGTGTTCCGCTACGTCGGGCGGCTGGTCCACTACGAGGAGAGCCGCTGATGGCGGCTGTCGCGCTCGCCCGGCCGTGGGCGGCACGGGTCCGGCTCGGGCGAGTCGCGGCGCGGGCCGCCGTGCTGGGGGCGCTCTCGGTCGGCGCGGTCCTGATGGCCGCGCCGTTCCTGTGGCTCCTCTCGAGCGCGCTGAAGGACCCGAGCAAGATCTGGCTCTTCCCGCCGCAGTGGATCCCGAACCCGGTGCGCTGGTCGAACTTCGCCGAGGCGCTGACCAGCGCGCCGTTCCCTACCTACGCCCGCAACACGCTCGTGATCGTGCTCGCGAACGAGGTCGGCGTGCTGGCGAGCGCCTCGCTCGCCGCCTACGGGTTCGCGCGGCTGCGCTTCCCGGGTCGCGACCTCATCTTCATGGTCCTGCTCAGCACGATCATGCTGCCCTGGGCGGTGGTGATGGTGCCCAACTACATCATCTTCCGCCAGCTCGGGTGGCTCGACACGCCGCTGCCGCTGATCGTGCCGCACTGGTTCGGCGGCGGGCCCTTTTACATCTTCTTGCTGCGCCAGTTCTTCCGGACGCTGCCGGCCGACCTCTCGGACGCCGCGCGGATCGACGGCTGCGGCGAGCTCGGCATCTACGCCCGGATCATCCTGCCGCTCGCCAAATCGGCGCTCGCCGCGGTCGCCATCTTCGTGTTCTTGCAGCACTGGAACGACTTCATGGCGCCGCTCATCTACCTCTCCAAACCGAGCAACCTGACGCTCTCGCTCGGGCTGGCCGCTTTCCGCGACGTCTACTCGACGCAGTGGCACTACCTGATGGCCGCGTCGGTCGTGGTGGTGATCCCGAGCGTGCTCGTCTTCTTCTTCGCGCAGCGCCACTTCGTGCAGGGGATTGCCATGACCGGGATGCGGGCCTGATGGTGCGGTTCCTCGGCGATGGGAGACTGGTGGGGCGAGAGGGCTCGAGCCTCCGCTACGAGACGGACCAGGGGATCGTCGAGCTAGCGCTCTGCACGCCGCGGATCGCGCGGCTGCGGCTGGTGGACGCGCGCGCCTGGCCGAGCTACGTCGGACCGCGCGAGTGGCCGGGCGCGCCGCTGGACGTCGAGGAGGGCGAGCCGGCGGTCCTGCGCACCGGCGCGATGACCGTTCGCGTGACGACCAGCCCGCTGCGCGTCACGTTCGGCGGCCCGAGCGGCGACGTGTTCGTCCGGCAGGGCGGGCTGAGCCCGGTCACCGGCCAGGGGACTGGCACGACGACGTCGGGCGCGGGCGGGCTGGCGACGGCGGTCACGGTCGAGGACGTGGGCGCGTCCTCGGCGGAGGAGCCCTCAAACCGGCCTTCTCCCGGGGGGAGAGGGGGCAGGCGGCGGCGGGTGGAGGCGTGGTTCGACCCGGTCGGCGAGCAGCACTTCTACGGTCTAGGCCAGGGCGGACACCAGTTCGATCGACTCGGCGGCAGCCGCCAGCTCTGGAACTCGCACGTCGGCCATGGGCCCGGCTCGGACGCCGGGATCCCTCTGCTCGTCTCGAACGTCGGCTACGCGCTCTTCTTCGACAACACGTGCGACGCGCGCCTGACCGTCGGCCGGTCGGACGGCGGCCACCGCATCGTCTACGCGGCCGAGGACGGCCCGCTGGACGTGTACGTCCTGGTCGCGCCCAGTCTGCGCGAGGTGATGGGCGAGGTCGCCGAGCTGCTCGGCCGGGCGCCGATGCCGCCGAAATGGGTGCTCGGCTTCCTGCAGTCGACGCGCCACTTCGACGACACCGCCGAGCTGCGCCGCCTGCCGCGCACGATCCGGGAGAAGCGCATCCCGTGCGACGCGCTGATCTGGCTCTCCACCTACGGCGACGCGCTCGGCTGGAACAGGGAGGTGGGCCACCTCGAGTGGCAGCCGGAGCTCTGGCCCAACCCCGACGCCTTGCTCGCCGAGATGCGCGCGCAGGGCTTCCGGCTGATCACGCACGAGTACCCGGTGCTCCACCCCGACTCGCCGCTCTACGCCGAGGCGGTCGAGAAGGGCTACCTTCTGGCCGAGGGCTACGCCCGGATCGTCGCGACGACCCACCCGAACACGAACTTCTTCCACGGCCAGCGCTACGTCGACTTCTCGAACCCCGAGGCGCGCGCGTGGTGGTGGGCCGCGCACCGGCCGCTGGTCGAGCAGCAGATCGCCGGCTGGTGGCTCGACGGCGGCGAAGGCCCACCCTCGCGCGCCCAGCTCGCCGAAGGCGATGGCACACAGCTCCACAACATCTTCGACCGCTACCGCTACCAGGCGTTCTACGAGGGCGAATCGCGCGACCGGCCCGACCACCGCCCGGTGCTGCTCTGCCGCTCCGGCGCGGCCGGGATGCAGCGCTTCGCCGCCGGCTGCTGGTCGGGCGACATCAACAACACGTTCGCGACGTTCGAGATGCAGGTACCGTGGGGCCTGAACACGGCGATGTCGGGCGTGCCGTACTGGGGCACCGACATCGGCGGCTTCTTCCATCCGGTGCCGGAGAGTCCGGAGCTTTTCGCGCGCTGGTTCCAGTTCGGCGCGTTCTGCCCGCTCTTCCGAGCGCACGGCTGGGTCTGGCGGGAGCACGTGCCGTGGGCGCACGGACCAGAGGTCGAGGCGATCTGCCGCCAGTACGCCGAGCTGCGCTACCGGCTGCTGCCGTACACCTACACGCTCGCCTGGCAGGCGCACACGCGCGGCCTGCCGCTCATGCGCCCGATGGTGCTCGAGTACCCGAACGACCCGCGTGTCTGGGAGATGGGCTCGCAGTACCTCTGGGGCGACGCACTGCTCGTCGCGCCGGTCACGCGCGAGGGCGCGCGTTCGTGGCCGGTCTACCTGCCGGACGGCGTCTGGTACGACTTCTGGACGCACGAGCGCCGCGAGGGGGGGCGAGGCGTCGCGGTCGACGCCCCGCTCGACCGCCTTCCCCTGCTCGCTCGCGGCGGCGCGATCATCACGATGGGTCCCACGATGCAGCACACCGGCGAGCGGCCGCTCGACGACGTGACCGTGCTCGTCTACCCCGGAGGCAGCTCGCGCTTCGAGCTGTACGAGGACGACGGGTTGACCAACGGGTACCGCCGCGGCGTGTACGCGACGACCGCGATCGAGAGTGAGGACACGGGCGGCCGGGTTCGCGTGCGCATCGGCCGGCCGGTGGGCGACGCGTCGGTGGTGCCCGTCGGGCGGAGCTACCGCGTGCGCGTCTGGCGCGACGGCGGGTTCGTGGAAAAGGCGCTGCCGCGGGACGGCGGCGAGATCGTCGTCTGAGCGAAAAGCGAGGAGGGGAAATGGCATCGAGGACAAGTCGACGGAGGTTCCTCTGGAGGATCGTCGGCGCGGGGACCGGCGTGCTCGGGGTGGCCTGCGGCGGCACCGCGGCGCCGACGAGTGCGCCACCCAGGCCGACTGAGCCGGCCAAGCCCGCGGCCGCGGAGGCGACGAAGCCGGCCCCGGTCCTGGCCGCGCCGATCCAGCCGAACACCCCCGCCCCGGCGGCGACCGCGGCGGCGACGACGGCGCCCGCCGCCACGCCGGCGCCCTCGGCCAAGCCAGGCGCGGCGCCCAAGCGGGGCGGCGCGATCACCGTGCTCGTCCAGAACGACTGG
>DASRFH010000208.1:0-10703 GCA_035651675.1 Chloroflexota bacterium
AAGCATCGTCGCGCTCGTCGTGCTGCTCGTCGTCGCCTACCTGACACTCGGCCCTGGCGCCGAGCCGGCGCGTCCCGCGGTTGCCCTGGCGGCCGCAGTCCCGATCCCGAGCCCGCGGCCGCCGATCAAGCTCGCCGCCGTCCAGGCGACCGCCGACGCGGTCTTCACCCTTACGCCTGGCGCGCTCGTGCCGGCCACGCCGCCGAAGCCGACGGCCGCGCCGCCCCCCGCCTCGCCGGCGCCGGCCAGGCCGGCGCCGCCCCAGGCGACCGCGACCCCTTCGGCCACACCAACCTCCGCGTTCTCGCCGACGCCAGAGCCGACGGAGCCGCCGACCCGGACGCCGACGGTGACGCGGACGTCGACGGCCACGCCGACCGAGACGCCGACCAACACACCGACACCGCTGCCCTCGCCGTGCGACGCGAAGGTCGCGGTGCCCCGGCTCGGCGTCGGGAGCGGCTTCTTCGTAACGTTCACACACGAGGTCACCGGTGAGCTGGCTTTCAACTGGCCGGCCGAGGGCGGTCGTATCCTCGTCTACCAGGACAAGCCGCCCGAGCTCGGAGACGGGCAGAGCGGGACGACCGAGGGCGTCCCCAGCGTCCAGGCGATCGCCCAGGGAACTGGCGGAGGCGGGACGCTTAACGTGCCGAACCGTGAGCCCGGCCCGTACACCGTCGAGCTTTTCAACGCCTCGGCCAGCCCACTCGGGCCTGGCGAGGCGACTGTCCATTATTGGACCTACGGCCACTGCCCCTGAAAAGGGCCGCCTCGCCAGACGAATACCCGTTTCCCCGTAGTCCTGTGGCCCGAAAGGGCTAGCGGCGAGTGGCAAGTTCCGTTGACGGCGTTAGAAGGGCATTGATATCGTCGCTCGGTGCTTCCCGTAGGCCGGCCGGCGTGCGCCTTGCTTGCGATGGCCTGGCTCGTCGCCTCGTTCCTGGTTACCGCGCCGGTGTACGCCCAGACGGCACCGCCGTCGCCGGGCGCCGAAGTCCCCACCGACGTCCTCTTCGTGCTCGACAGCTCGGCGTCGATGAGCCGCGACGACTCCCGTGGCCGCGCCAGCGACCCTCAGCGGCTGCGCATCAGCGCCGTCCGCGCGTTCATCGCGCTGGCTACGCCGCGCATGCGCATCGGGCTGCTCAACCTGTCCGATGACTTCTCGGGCAACAAGGGGCTCGACAAGCCGACCGCGCTCGAAACTGGTCTGATCCTGGGCTTGACGGATGCCTCGCCGCAAGGCAAAGCGCAGCTCCTCCAGGCCGCCAGCGATATCAAGACCACGCACGAGGCCGGCCTTGACGACGGATTCACGTACATGTCGAAGGCTCTCGACCTGGCGGGCCGCGTCATGGCCAGGTCGAGCGCGCCGCAGCGCTACGTGATCGTTCTGACCGATGGCGACGTGACGGGCGAGGACCCGCGCGCCTGGTGGGCGCAGGCCCGCGGCTTGCAGGCGCAGGGCGTCCGCTTCGTCGTCTTCCGACTCGGACGCCGCGAGCCGCCCGGGCTCACGAACGACGAGCTCGCACGGCTGAACGACCAGCTCGCGCCGGGCGGCGGCGCGGCGCGCGTCATCGAACGGCCCGAGGACTTGCTCGGCTTCTACCTCCAGACGTTCGTCGGGCTGAACCGCAACACGTACGTCGACGCTCTCGGCCCGCTCGCGGCCGGCGAGGCGCCCCTGATGGACGTTCAGCCGTGGATGGACGTCACCGACGCCTATTTGCTGCTGCCGCGGGCACAGCGTGGCGATGGGTCAGTGGTCGCCAAGCTCCTGTCTGAGAAGCTGGGCCGCGACGTCGCCTCCGAGGTTCGGGGCGGCGCCCTCGCCGACCCGAACCTCGAGGTCGTCCAGCTCTCGCGCGACAAGCTGGGGTCGCTTGACGGCGCCTGGCGCCTGGCGCTCAACGAGGCCGTTGAGGATGCCGAGCTCGTCGTTCGGTCACGCGTGGCCATGGCGCCCGACCAGGTGCTGGCGCCAAAGGGCGCGGATAGGGTGGTGGTCTCGCTGGCCGTGCAGGACGGCGAGGCGACGATCCCTGGGAAGCAGGTGCTCGCGCGCGGGGCGGCTGGCGACGACCCGGCGCCGCTGCTTCTCGGCGCGCTCGGCCCGGACCGCTACTCGGGCGTGGTGCGCCCAGACCGTGACGGGTCCTACCGGGTCCGCGTCGTGTCCCGGCCAAGCGGCCAAGCGGAAGGCAAACAGGATCTGCCGCCGTGGCTCGAGAAGACGTTCGGCGCCGCAACTGCCGACAGGTTGAGCCAGGGCGACGTGAGCCTGACGGCCCAGCGCGTCAGCGCCGAGACGCTGCTGAAGGCCGGACAGCCGCTGCAGGTCAGGGTGACGGGCGACGGACCTTGCCAACCCCAGAGCGTCGCGCTGCGAGTCGACGCCAGCTACCCGACACCGCCGGTGGGGGTCCCCGGCCGCGAGACCGGCGCCCCGGCCAGGCTCATCGGACCCGCACCGGGTGGTGGGCTGCTGTACGGGTTTGTTCCCCAGGCACCGGGCTCCGTCTCGTTCGTGCTCGACCACGCGCTCGCCAAGTGCGCCGGCGTCGACGGCGTGGTCGGTATCGCGGCTGGCGGGAGCCGATCCGGCATCGAGAGTTTCGACGTCGACGTCGAACGACTGCTCAAGGTCGATCGCGACACCCCGCGGGCGCTCGGCTCGATCCCGGCCGGCTCGGACTCCGTCGACGTCGCGGTCAAGTTCGACCTGGCGAGCTACCGTTCCGAGCGGCTGGCGTTCGCCGTGCAGGGATTGAACGGCGCATCCGCGGCCGCGCCGCTGGTCGAGCTGCCAGCCCGCGACGGCTCCGACCGGCCGAAGCCGCGGTCGGGCAGCCTGCCGGTGAAGATCAAGCTCGGCCAACCGATGCCCGGTGGGGCGAAGGGAGCCTTCACGCTCGTCGCCCAGCGGGTCGACGACGGGGGTAGACCGGTCGAGATCGGCCGCTTCGACTACGGCTTCGACGTCTTGCCCGGCGTGCTCGGTGCCCGCCTCACGCGCGACCCGCAGCTCACGCGCGAGGGCGTGACGCTGACGCTCGGCATCGATCCTTCTCGCCTCGCGGTCGTGCCACCGGCGAACGGGCAGGACTTCGAGGTCACCGTCGACGGGCTGAAGAACGCGCGGCTCGAGCCGAAGACCCTCCACGCCATGCCCGGCAAGAACGTCCTCGAGCAGCCGATCTTCCTTCAGACCGCCGACGTCTGCGGCCAGGCGGGCCAGTTCAAGTTCACGCTCGGGCTCAAGCCGCTGCCCTCGTCGAACGGGGACATCGTCGTGGCCGGCGCGCCGATCGAGGTGTCGATCCCGATGCCGAAGATGGACGTGACGCTCGGCGCGCCCGAGCGGATCGGCGCGCTGCGGCCAGGGGTGTCGCTGTCGGTGGCGCTGCAGTCGACGTCCCTTTGCCCGGAGTCGCTGCGGCTGCGTGTCTCCGACCCTGACCACCCGGATCGCTTCGTCGACTCAGGGGTGAGCCAGCCGAGCTTCCGGCTCCCGCCCGGGGACGGCGAGGTGCGGACGGTGCTGCTCCAGCCGGAGCACGCGGCGCCGCGTGGCGAAGCCGGCACGCTGCGGCTCGAGGCACAGCGGATCGACGGCCATCCGTCGACCACCTACCCATCTCCCGTGGCGATCCGGTATTACACGCCGCTCTGGACGGAGGAGTTCCCCGCCGAGGCGCGCGCCGCGTTCGCGGCGATCGCCGTCGTCATGACCGGTCTGCTCGCGCTGCCGCGTGTTCTGTTCGCCGACCCAATCCGCGCCCACCGGGACGGCGACTCGAGCGTCGTCTCGGGCCGTAAGCGTTTCCGGTGGTTCTTGACGTCGCTGTTGCTCTCGCTCGCCGGCGCGTTCGTCGCCGTGTACTGGGCGATGGCGCGCTTCCTTCCCTAACGCCAGGAGGTCTCCGTGACTGACGCTGCCAACAACTTCGCGCTGCTCTACCCGACCCTCGTGGTCGGGCTGGGCGGCACGGGCGCCCGTTCGACGCGCTTGCTCAAGCGGATGGTCGAGCGGTACTTCCGGTCGCGCGGCTGCGACGTGCCGCCGATCATTCGCTACCTCGTCGTCGACACCGAAGACCTCCGCAACAATCCGGGCGACCAGCCGCTGGACCCCGACGAGTACGTGAACCTGGGCTCCGACTTCGACGCCAACCGCGTCGTCGAGTTCATGCAACAGACCGAGGGCCTGTACGAGTCGATCCGCGAGTGGTGGACCGGCAATGGCCACGACACCGGGCGCATCCGCGTCAAGAACGGCGCGGGTCAGATGCGCGACGTGGGCCGTCTGGCGCTCTACGTCGGCTACCAGCAGCTCCTCGACAAGCTGAAGGCGACGCTGGCGCAGCTGCAGAACGTCGCGAACCTCCAGAAGAGCCAGCAGATCCTGGCGAAGATCGGCATGAAGCCTGACCCTGCACCGCAGGTCTGGCTGGTCGGCTCGCTCTGCGGCGGGACTGGCGCGGGCATCTTCCTCGACGTCGCCTACATCCTGCGCGACCTGCTGCAGACGCGCTCGACTTTCCTGCCGAACGGCATCTTCGTGCTGCCGCAGGCGTTCATGCCCTCGATGGTCGGCAAGGTCGACCTCCAGCGGCGCATCCAGGCCAACGCCTACGCCGCCCTGCTCGAGATCTCCGAGCTCATGAATACCGCCGACCGCTCGAAGTTCGAGTTCTACCCCGACCAGCAGAACCGGGTCGCGCTCGAGTCGGCGTTCGCGCGGCGGAGCGCCGTTGCGGTCGGCGAGGGTGGGATCGCCGAGGCCGAGCGCTACGGCGGTGTGCCCGAGCACTACGCGCGGACGCTCGAGCCCCGCTACGGCGGGGCGATCGAGGCGACCGTCAACGGGCACACGCCAGCCGCGAACCGGCCGCGGCTGCGGCCCCCGTCGGTGCCGTTCGACCGCATCTTCCTGGTCGATCAGGAGAACGAGGGCTCGATCACCTGGTCCTCGATGGACGCGGTGACCGATATGGTCGCCCAATCGCTGTTGGTGAACATCGTCTACCGCCAGCAGATCGAGTGGGAAGAGCGCAACATCTATTTCACCGAGACGTACCCCGGGATCCCCGAGGGCTGGCGCCACTTCAATTCGCTCGGCGCGAGCTCGCTCGTCCTGCTGCACGGGGAGGAGCAGGATCTGTACACCCTCGCCCTCCAGCGGCACCTGTGCGACGTGCTCTTGGACGGCGTCGACGGCAAGGGTGGGAGCGCCGACGGCGCCGACGGCGGCGGGGCCGTGCTCGGCGTCCACCAGGTCGACGAGATCGCCGAGACGGTGTCGGCGAAGGCGATCCTGGACGGTCTGCGCGTCAAGGAGCTGAGCGAGCGGCTGCGGGGCACGCGGCCCGCCAGGAACCAGCGCGTCGAGTGGGAGACCGCCGCCCGCTACCTCGAGTACCTGCGCACGGAGCTGCGCATCGTCCGTCAGGACGAGGTCCTCAGGCTGGCCGAGGCGCTGCCGACGTCCGCCGTCGCCCTGCGCGAGAGGATCGAGGCGCAGATCGAGGAGCGCTGCTGGGAGATCTGCCGCACGCGCGGCCTCAAAGCAGCGCAAGCGTGGGTCGCCGGAATGGCGAACCGACTCGACAAGAGCTCGATGGAGCTGCAGCAGGCGAGCGCCGAGGACGGCGTGCACGCCCGCGCCGCCGAGCGCGAGCGGCTGCTCTGCGAGGACGCGCTTAACCAGATCGACGCCCGGCGCGCCACGCTGCAGTGGATCGACGGCATTCGTGGCTCGGTGTTCGAGGGGCTGATGCGCGCCGCTGGCTGGATCGGCGCCCGCATCCGGGGCCGCTCGACCGACCTCGACAAGCTGTACGCGGAGGCCGATCGGCGTATGACCGCGGAGTTCGAGGAGCTCGCCAACAAGATCTACGCGGAGGAAGGCGCGCGGCTGACGGCGGCCCTACTGGGCGCGCGTGGGCAGCAGCGCGACCGCGCCGTGATCTCCCGGCTCGAGCGGCTGCTCCAGGCGCGCCGGGCAGACGTCGAGCAGCTAGCCGCCGAGCTCGACGCGGAGATGGGCAGCGTCAAGCGGCGTCTCGCCGCCCAGACGGGCGATCCGATCGTCGACGGGCGGGTCGTCAGCGACCTCCACGACGCCACGGACGCGCTCGCGCGCGATCGGGTGGTCGACGACCTGCGTGAGCTGCTGCGCACGAACTTCATGGGCGAGCTGCGCGGCCGCCTGCTCGAGGCGTTCGGGCCGACCTACGCCTGGCAGATCGAGGACCTGCGCGACCGTCTCCACGACCAGGCGGTCGCGGTCTACGTCCACTGGCTCAGCGAAACGACCGAGCAGTACGCCGCCGACGGCATCAAGGCCGACGCGGCCGCGCTCAAGATGAAGCTCGCCCAGAGCCGGGCGCTCGTGAACTACACGCGCGAGGTACGGGCCGAGGACCTGTGCCCCCACTTACGCCGCGTGTTCGTCGCCGACGCGCGCACCTTCTGGGCGCGCTACGGTGCCACGATGGCTGAGGAGAAATTCGTCCAGTCCGACGTGTACACCACCCGGAACCCGCTGCGGATCGACGTCTACCAGGCCGTCTACGGGCTCCCCGCGTCCCTGTTGACCCACGTCGAACAGTACGGGCGCGTCTACGAAGAGCTGTTCACCAAGGCCGAAAGCGGGCAGGCCTGCCCGCTTCACGTCCACCGCGAGTGGAACACGCGGGAGACGCGGCCCTGCGCGGGCGTCCTCAAGTAAGGACGCGGCCGTTCGCCGCGCGCCGCAGGCGGTCTCGGAGCGCCGCTCCCAGGCCGCCGGGCGGCGGAAGTCGGGCGACGATGACGTCTGGCCGCGTCGCGTCCAGCTGTCGCAGAGCGGCGAAGAGCTCCTGGGCGGCCTCCGTGGGTTCCGCCGGCAGCCGCAGCACGGCGACGCGCTCGCCGGCCCGCTCCCGATCCCTCACGTGCACCTCGAGCCGCTCGTCTGGCGTCTCTTCTGTGAACAGATCGACGCGGGCGCGCGGCGAGTAATGGCGCAGCGCGGTCCCCGGCGAGCGGGCGTCCTGCGCCGACGTCTGCCGCGCCACGACGGTCGGTAGGACGGCGCGCAGTTCTTCGATCGGCACGCCCCCGGGCCGCAGAATCGTGGGCGGCTCGGACGTGAGGTCGAGCACCGTGGACTCGACGCCCACGGTCGTCGGCCCGCCGTCGACCACGAGGTCGATCCGCCCGCCGAGGTCCTCCAGCACGTGGGCCGCCGTCGTCGGGCTCGGCCGTCCGAAGAGGTTGGCGCTGGGAGCGGCGATCGGCACCCCCACCGCCTCGATCAGCCGGCGCGCGACCGGGTGGGCCGGGACGCGGACGGCCACGGTGTCGCGCCCAGCCGTGACGACGCGCGGGACGGACGGCGCTCGCGGCAGCACGAGCGTTAGCGGGCCGGGCCAGAACCGGTCGACGAGTCGGTCGACGGGCCCGAGCCGCGCCGCCACGCGCCCCAGCTCGCCGGCGTCGCGCAGGTGCACGATCAGCGGATCGTCGGCCGGCCGCCGCTTGGCTGTGAAGATGCCGAGCGCGGCGACTTCGTCGAGCGCGTTCGCGCCGAGCCCGTAGACGGTCTCCGTGGGGAACGCCACCAGCCCCCCGCGTCGGATGACCGCGGCCGCCTCGGCGATCCCAGCCTCGTCGGCCGCCACGACACGCGTACCCATCAGGACAGTCTATGCTGGCGCCCGCGATGAAGATCCTCGTTCTCCACGGGCCGAACCTGAACATGTTCGGCCGGCGCGAGCCGTCCATCTACGGCACGACGACCTTCGACGAGATCAACGAGCGGATCGAGCGCCTGGCCGTCGAGCTGGGCGCCGAGGTCGAGATCTACCAATCGAACCACGAGGGCGCGCTGCTCGACAAGCTGCAGGCGCGGATCGACGACTGCGACGGCTGCGTGATCAACGCGGGGGCGCTAACGCACACCTCGGTGGCGCTGGCCGACTGCCTGAAAGCGATGCCGTTCCCGTGCATCGAAGTCCACATGAGCAACGTATCGAAGCGCGAGAGCTTCCGGCACCACTCGTACTTGACCCCGGTTGTCGAGGGGGTGATCGCCGGGCTCGGCTGGCGCGGTTACCTGCTCGCGCTCCGCTTCCTGGTCGAGAGTGCGTCGGACCGGGATTCTACGCGCTCCTAACCAGGGACTCGGCACGACCCCTTGCCTGCCTACCTTGCTTAAGGTAATGTGGCCTCCTGAAGGAGGGACGAAACCACTATGGCAGTGGCTGGTCGCGCGCGTGCCCGGTCCTATGGGCTTCCGTTCGTCATCGCCGCCTCGTCGGCCGGCACCATCATCGAGTGGTACGATTTTTACCTCTACGCGACGCTCGCGCCGTTCCTGGCGCCGATCTTCTTCCCGAACGACAACCCGACCGCGTCGCTCCTCTCCGCTTTCGCGACGTACGCCGCGGGTTTCCTCGTGCGGCCGTTCGGCGCGATCGTGTTCGGACGGGTCGGCGACGTGGTGGGGCGGAAGTACGCCTTCCTCGTCACGATCGGCATCATGGGGCTCGCGACGGTCGCGGTCGGCGTCCTGCCGCCGTACGCCAGCATCGGCATCCTCGCGCCGATCATCCTCGTGACGCTGCGGCTGCTGCAGGGGCTCGCCCTCGGGGGTGAGTACGGCGGTGCCGCGATCTACGTCGCCGAGCACTCGCCCGACGGCAAGCGCGGGCTCAACACCGCCTGGATCCAAACGACGGCGACCATCGGCTTCTTCGCCGCCCTGCTCGTGATCCTGCTCTTCCGCACCAGCATGTCGGCCGAGCAGTTCGCGGCGGTCGGCTGGCGGTACCCGTTCCTCATCTCCTTCGTGCTGCTCGCCATCGCGCTGTACATCCGCGTCCGGCTCCAGGAGACCCCGCTGTTCGCGCGGCTGAAGGCGCGCGGCGAGACGGCGAAGTCGACGGCGGACTGGGCGAAGCACAGCTTCAGCGGCCGGAAGATCGGCACGATCCTGCTCGTCCTGCTGGGGCTCACCGCTGGCCAGGGAGTCGTCTGGTACCAGGGCCAGTTCCAGGCGCTGAACTTCATGACGATCTACCTGAAGCTGTCGTACACGCAGGCGTACCCGATCATGCTGTGGGCGGTCGCCCTCGGCACGCCGTTCTTTCTCTTCTTCGGGTGGCTCTCGGACCGCGTCGGGCGCAAGGTCGTCATCCTGGCCGGTTGTCTGATCGCGGCCGTGACGTATTGGCCGATCTACCACTGGATGCACGACGCCGCGCACGTCACGACCGACGCGAGCGGCCTGATCACCAGGGCCGATCCGGATAGCCTCCTGCTGACGCTGCTGGTCTGGATCCAGGTGATCTTCGTCACGATGGTGTACGGTCCGATCGCGGCGTTCCTGGTCGAATACTTCCGCGCCAACGTCCGCTACACGTCGCTCTCGATCCCGTACCACTTCGGCAACGGGTGGTTCGGCGGCCTGCTGCCGCTGCTGTTCACGGGGCTGGTCGGCGCGACCTACCCGGAGGGCAGCAAGTCGTACGTGCCGTTCCTGACCAACTTTATGGGCTTCCCCATCCAGACCAACATCAGCCTCCGCGCCTTCAACCCAAGCAACGACCCGAACGGCAACATCTACCTGGGTCTGGCGTACACCATCGCGGTCGCAGTCATGACCGTCGTGGTCGGCGGCTTGTGGCTCCGTGAGCCGAAGGGCGCCCGGATCTGGGACGAGGTCGGCGGCGAGGCCGCTGCGGCTGAGCCGCTTGAGCCCGATCTCCGCCCCGCGCCGGCGACTGGAGCCTAGCGCAGCGCGGACAAGCTATCCTCCGGCGCTGTGGAACGAGCAGTCGAGTTCTATAGCGCCGGAACCCGTCTGGCGGGTGATTTGTACGTGCCGGAGGGCCACGCTGAGCGCGCCGCGGGCGTGGTCCTCTGCTGCGGCTACACCGGCATCAAGGACCTGTACCTGAACGATATGGCCCGCCGCTTGGCCGCGGCCGGCTACGTCGCGCTGACGTTCGACTACAAGGGCTGGGGGAGGAGCGACGGGCCCCCGCTCCGCCTGGCCCCTTACGGGCGCGTCGAGGACGCCCAGGCAGCCCTGACGTTCCTCGCACAGCAGCCAGAGGTCGATCCCGGCCGCCTCGGCCTGTACGGCATCTCGTACGGTGGCTCGACGGCCGTCTTCACGGCCGCGATCGACCAGCGCGTGCGGGCGGTCGTGTCGGTCACGGGGGTGGGCGATGGGCCGCGCTGGATGCGGGGGGTACGGACGCCCTGGGACTACCGGGCGCTCGTCGAGCGGGGCGCCCGCGACTGGGCGGAGCAGGTACGCACCGGGCGCTCGGAGCTCGCGGACCGCGCCGAGGTGCTCCAGCACGATCCGAAGTCGGCCGAGATCGCGGCGGCCGCGCGCCGCGGGCTGAGCGGCGCCGCGATGCAGGTGCCACTCGAGTTCGTCCACGAGACGCTCGGGTTCCGACCGGAGTGGGTCGTCGACCGCATCGCCCCGCGCGCAGCACTTTTCATAACGAGCGACGCCGACGAGCTCGTGCTGCCCGAAGAGTCCATCCGGATGCACGAGCGGGCCGGCGCCCCGAAGCGGCTAGTCGTGCTGAAGGGTTACGGGCATTACGAGGTGTTCGTGCCGCCGGCGATCGACGAGGTTATGGCCGAGACGACCGACTGGTTCCGCGAATACCTGGCCTGACGGCTCGTCA
>DASRFH010000209.1:0-19404 GCA_035651675.1 Chloroflexota bacterium
GGATGGCTTCACGCACGACGCCGGCATCGTTTACCTGCCCGGCCGACCCTTCGCGATCGCCGTGCTCGCGCAGGGCCTGAACCCGACCGACGGCAAAGCGGCCGTCTCGGAGATCGCCCGCATCGCCTACGCCTACTTCGCGCAGGGCTAGAACGCCGGCCCACTGGTGTCATCCCGAGGGGGGGGCCGACGAGGGATCTCGGCCGGCGCGCCGTCCTCGGGTCCCCCGGGGCGCCGGCGCAGGGCGCGCCGGCCGGGGTTCCTCGCTCCGCCCGGAACGACACCCGAGGCCGGGCCGGCGAACACCGGGCCGGCGTTCTAGGTCTAGGACAAAAGGCCATCGGCGATCAGGCGCCGATGGCGGATACTGACCGCCCACCGCTAGTCGGCTGACCGCTGACCCGCGTATAGACTGGCTTCGAGCCGGTATGCGCACAACCCTCGCCTTTCTGCTCGTTCTGGTCATCGCGCTCGTCCGGACAACGCCACTGCGCGCCGCCGAGCCGTCGCTGTACCGGTCGAGCGACGGCGGCCGCACCTGGCAGCCGATCGACACGAGCCCCGCCGTCTCGAGCGTCTTCGACCTGTTCGCCGACCCCGCGCGCCCGAGCCACCTCATCCTGGCGACCGATCAGTCTCTCTGGTTCAGCCAGGACGGCGGCGTATCCTGGCTCCAACAGCCGCTGCCCGGCGGCGCCGACCCGGAGACCGTCTACGCGATCGCCGCCGACCCAAGCCAGCCGGGCCACCTCTGGGCGTCGTCCGAGCGCGGCGTGTGGGTCAGCGCCGACTCCGGCGCGAGCTGGCGGCTGGCTGGCGGCGACACGCCCAAGGCGGTCGTGCTCACCGCCACGACGTCCGACGGCCACGCGCGACTCTTCGCCGGGACGTCCGAGGGCCTGTGGGTCAGCGACGACGACGGCAGCAGTTGGCGCGGCGACGGCGACGGGTTGCAAGGGGCGGCGATGGCGATCGCCGTGACGCCTGAGGGCGACCTGCTGGTCGGCACCACGGTGGGGCTCTTCGCCCGCGCCACGACCGAAAGCACGTTCTCGCTCGTGCGCGGCCTACCGACCGGAGGCAGCCGTGCTGCCTACGTCGCGCCGGACGGCACCGTCTACGCCGCGGTTGGCTCGAACCTCTACCGCCGCGAAAACGGCTGGGTCAAGCTCGCCACGCTGCCGCTCTCCACCAACGGCGACTCCCCTGGCATCGGGGCCATCCTGAAGATCGACGACCTGCTCTTGCTCGGGACCGAGCACGGCCTGCACTCGTCCGAAAGCTGGAAGCCAGTCCCGCCGTTCGACCAGCGGGTCTACCTGGAAGTCGCGGCGCTTGCCGCCGACCCGGCCGACCCGTCGCTGGTCTACGCCGGCGCTTCGACCGTCCCGAACAGCATCGGCTACGCGAAGGTGGGCGTCATCCCGAACGCGGCGACGGTCGAAAAGCCGGACGACCGGCTGACCTTCGCGCTGCTGCTCGTGTTCCTCCTGGGCGGCGTCTTCGTCGCCGCCCACATGCGGCGGCTGACACGGGCGCAAGCACCGGCCGGTGATACCATCGCGTCCGAGCCCCCGACCGAGGAACCAGACGAACGTGGCGACGCGCTCGACGACGCTACCCCAAGCCCGGACGCGCCGTAGCGCCGCGCGCCGGCGCGAGGCGATCCAGGGCATCCTGTGGTCGTCGCCGTGGCTGATCGGCTTCCTGCTGTTCACGCTCGGGCCGATGCTCGCCTCGCTCTACCTCGCCTTCAACGACTACTCGATCGCCGGACCACCGGTCTGGGTCGGCATCGCGAACTTCAAGAAGGCGCTGGGTGGTGGAGACGAGCTGTTCTGGGCGTCGCTCGGCCTGACGCTGAAATACGCGTTCGTGATGGTGCCGCTTGGCATCGTCGGCTCGCTGCTCGCCGCGCTGGCGCTGAACCAGGGATTGAAGCTCACGTCGCTGTTCCGGACGTTCTTCTTCCTCCCCTCGCTCACGCCGGTCGTCGCCTCGGCGGTCGTCTGGGCCTGGCTCTACAACCCGAACTACGGCTTCCTGAACTACCTGCTGCAGCAGGTCGGCATCAAGGGGCCGCGTTGGCTGACCGACCCCGACAGCGCGCTCTTCTCCCTCATGATCGTTGCGCTCTGGGGCAGCGTCGGCGGCTCGACGATGATCATCTTCCTCGCCGGGCTGCAGGGCGTGCCGAAGGAGCTGCACGAGGCGGCCGAGATCGACGGGGCCGGCGCCGTCCGGCGCTTCTTCGCCGTCACGCTGCCGATGATCTCGCCGACCCTGTTCTTCAACCTGGTCATCGGGGTGATCGCGGCGCTGAAGGTCTTCGCGCTGCCGGACGTGATGACTGGTGGCGGCCCGAACTACGCGACCTGGACCTTCATCAAGCACCTGTACCAGAACGGCTTCCAGTCGTTCGACATGGGCTACGCCTCCGCGCTCGCCTGGATCTTCATGGCGATCGTGGTGACCTTGACGTTGATCAACGTCCGGCTCGGCAACCGGTGGGTCTACTACGAAGGGGACGTGCGCCGTGAGGACGAGTAGCCTCGGGAGGCCGCTGCTCTACGTCGTCCTGGTGGTCTGCTCGGCCGCGTTCATGATCCCGTTCCTTTTCGCCGTCGGCACGTCGCTCAAGCCGATCCGGCTGCTGCACGTCTACCCGCCGCTGCTGTTCCCACCGCCGAACGACGTGCACCCGGAGAACTACGTCCAGATCTTCCGGGTCGCCTACGTGCCGTACGCGCTCTTCTACCGGAACACGATCGTCATCACGCTGGCGTCGCTGATCGGCGCGGTGTTCTCGGCGACCGCCTCGGCGTACGGCTTCGCGCGGTTCCGCTGGCCTGGCCGCGACTTCTTCTTCATGGTGCTGCTGGCCACGCTCGTCCTGCCCGAAGAGGTGGTCATCATCCCGAAGTACCTGATGTTCAACTTCGTGCCCGATTGGCTGCTCGGCACGACCTGGATCGACACCTGGTGGCCCCTGATCCTGCCGCCGTGGTTCGGCGGCGGCGCCTTCGCGGTCTTCCTCTTGCGGCAGTTCTTTATGCAGCTCCCGCGGGAGCTCGACGAGGCGGCCTTGATCGACGGTGCGACGTCGTGGCACATCTTCTGGCAGATCCTCGTGCCACTCTCGAAGCCGGCGCTGGCGACGGTGGCGATCTTCTCGTTCCTGGGCAATTGGAACGACTACATCCACCCGCTCGTCTACCTGAACACGCCGGCCAAGTTCCCGCTCTCGGTGGGCCTGCGCTGGTTTCAGCAGCAGGCGAGCGACCCGAGCGGCGAGCCGCGCGAGCACCTGATGATGGCCGCCTCGGTGCTGATGATCGCGCCAGCAGTGCTGATCTTCTTCGCGATGCAGCGCTACTTCGTGCGCGGTATCGTCATGTCCGGCATCAAAGGCTGACGCGCCGCAGCCGCTCGGCGCTCCAGCCGAAGAGCCGCTGCGCCTGCGCCGTCGTGGCGCCGGGACACAGCCCCAGGTAGTGCTTAATCAGGAACGCGGTCGCCTCACGGCTGCTCAGCTCGGTCGCGCGATGCACCTCATCCGGGAAGGCGGTGTAGAGCGGCGCGTAGCGGAAGGTGTATTTCCAGCGGTTGTCGCGGTCGATGCCGACCGGCGCGACGAGGAAGGCGTTCTGGAGCTCGGTCAGCGCACGCTCGAAGCGCCGGAACACGCCGCCCTTGCCCTGGAAGTGCGCCGCGTCGCGCAGGCGGTGGGTGGAAGCCGGCCCGGTCGCGAGGAGCGCCTCGAACACCTGCTTGGCGTCGGCGCCCAGCAATCCATCCTCGTAGAGCGCCACGTAGTCGTCCGGCTCGCCGACCGGCCCTGGTGCGCAGGCGGCGATGAGGTACGGCAGGAGCCGCCGCGAGACGAGCATCCGGTAGTCGCCGAGCATCTTGCCGTAGTAGACGCGCCGACGCGAGAAGAGCTTGTCCTTCCACTCCCATGCGCGGCCGTAGTAGCTGTCGTGCTGGCCCCAGCGCGGCGCCGGCCCACTTCGTCCGGCGACGGCGCCGTAGAAGCTGGGCAGGCCGGACCGCTCCCCCTGGAACAGGCACAGCCCGACGTCGTCGATCCAGGCGGCCGCCTCGTCGATCGACCCGAGCCGCAGGTGAGGAAGCTGCCTGAACCGCTCGGCAGAACTGTTGGAAACGAGCACACGGCGAGTGTAGATTCCCCATCGAGGGGTGCGGCGCCTCTTGCCGGAGCAGGGCACGCCGCCAGGTGAGCTTGATGGCGCTGCCGATGATCTCGCAGCAGGACCGGGACTACATCCGCGACCACTTCGCCCAGAACCTGAGGGGCGACGTCACGCTCGAGCTCTACACCGAGAAGAAGTCGCCGATCCTGATACCTGGCCGCGAAGAGTGCCAGTACTGCGAGGAGACGCAGCAGCTCCTGGAGGAGGTGTCCGAGCTCTCCGACCGGATCAGCCTGGTCGTACACGACGTTCGGGCGAACCCGGAGGTGATGGCGGAGAACGGCGTGACCGAGGTGCCGACCCTCGTCTACCGTGGTGCGAACCGCGGCTCGCTTCGCTTCCTCGGCATCCCAGCCGGGAACGAGTTCCGGAACCTGATCGACGGGATCGTCGAGGTCGGTAACGGCGAGAGTGGGTTGTCCGACGAGACGCGCCAGGCTCTGGCCGCGCTGAAGGAGGAGCTGCACCTCCGCGTCTTCGTCACGCCCACCTGACCGCACTGTCCGCGGGTGGCCAGTTTGGCCCACCGGATGGCGATCGAAAGCAACCGCGTGCGGGCGGACGTGATCGAGGCGACCGAGTTCCCGGACCTCTCCCAGCGCTACGCCGTCAGCGCGGTACCGAAGACGGTGGTCAACGACCGGATCGAGATCCTCGGCGCCCGTCCGGAATCGGCATTCGTGCGGGAGGTGCTGCGGGCCGTCGAGTCGCGGCCGGAGGAGCCCTCGCCTTAGCCCCAATACGGTTCAGACCCGGCGATCGTGCGAAACGGCACCGCCCACGTCTTCTCTTGCTCTGGGAGAGGGCCAGGGTGAGGGCGTGGCGCCCAGGCGCCGCTGCTCGAGTGAGCCGTATTAGCCTTAGCCCTGCCGCGACGGGAGAGGGAGTGGCTCATCCCTATAATGCCGCCACCCACCGCCTAAGGAGCGCAGGCACGCCATGACCACGACGACCGCGCTTGATTTCGCCCGTCTGCTGTCGACCAGGGCCAAGATCGGCTACCAGCCCGGGATGGGCGTGCGGTCGAACCGCATGGTCGCCAACCCGCTCTTCGACTTCGGCGCCGGTCGGCCCGACCCCGGCACCTTCCCTTACGACGGGCTGGTCGACGCGACCGCGCGGATGATGAAGGAGGAGGGCGACCAGGCCCTCACCTACGGCGATCCACTCGGCTACGTAGGCCTCCGCGACCTGGTCGTCCACAAGTACGACCTCTTCGAGGGGCTGAAGATCGAGCGCGACAACGTGATCATCGCGAACGGCTCGGGCGCCGCGCTCGCGCTCGCCTTCAGCGCCTTCGTCGACGTCGGCGACGCGATCATCACCGAGGCTCCGACGTTCTCAGGCACGCTCGCCGCGATCCGCCGGCACGGGGCGCGCGTGCTCGACGCGCCGGTGGACGCCGAGGGAATCGACACGGCCGTCGTCCGCCGCCACCTCGAGACGCTGCGGCGTGAGGGCACACCCTGCAAGCTGATCTACACGATCGTGAACTTCCAGAATCCGGCTGGGCCGACGCAGTCGCTTCGCCGCCGCAAGGAGCTGGTCGCGCTTGCGCAAGAGTTCGGGACGATCATCCTCGAAGACGACGCCTACGGCGAGCTCCGATTCGAGGGCGAGCAACTCCCGTCGCTCTACGCCCTCGACGACGCGGGCTGCGTCATCCGCTCGGGGACGCTCTCGAAGATCCTCGGCGCGGGCGTCCGGCTCGGCTGGTTGGCCGCGCCCAAGGAAATGATCCCGGTGCTCCAGGGCTTCAACTTCGGCGGCGGCGTCAACCCGTTCATGTCGCGCGTCGCCGTCTACTTCATGCGCGACAACCTGAAGCCGCACGTCGAGCTGCTCGCGAAGACGTACCACCAGAAGCGCGACGCGATGCTGACGGGGCTGTGGGAGGTGCTCGGCGGCACCGACGTCGAGATCTCGAAGCCGGATGGCGGCTTCTTCATCTGGATCAAGCTGCCGACCGGCACCGACCCGAAGAAGCTGGCCCAGCTCGCGGCCGAGCAGGGCATCCAGTACGCCCAGGGCCCCGGCTTCTTCCCGAACGGCGGCGGCGAGCAGAACATCCGCCTCGCCTACAGCTACGAAACCGTCGAGAAGTGCTACGAGGGGTCGAAGCTGGTGGGACAGGTGATCAAGCAGGCCAGGGCGTAGCGGTCAACCCTCAACGATCAACGTTCGGCTTCCCACACGCCCGTGCCGTCCTGGCGCTTCCGACCACTGACCAGCTGACCGTTTCCCCTTACACGCCCATCACTTGGACGGTCAGCGATCGCGGTCGTGGGCCGTCCAGCTCGACGAAGAAGATCCGCTGCCACTTCCCTAGTTGGACCTCGCCGTCGGCGACCGGGATGCTCTCGCTCGCGCCGACGAACAGCCGCTGGCAGTGGGCGTGGCCGTTGGCGCGCTCGTTCGGCTCCAGGTTGACGGTGCGGATCGTCAGATCGTCGTGCTGGTACTCGTCTTCGCGCGAGGCGAAGCGCTCGAGCATCCGGCACATGTCGCCGAGCAGCAGCGGCTCGGCCTCGTTGATCGCCACGCCGGCGGTCGTGTGCTGCGCGTAGACGACCACCACGCCGTCGCGCACGCCGCTCTCTTCGACCACTGCCTCGACCTGGTCGGTGACGTCGATGAACTCGGTGGCCGCGCCGGAGTGGAGCGGCACCCGTCGGTTGACGACACGGAATCCCGTCGCGCGATCGACTGTCAGCGCCTGGGCGCTAGTCATAAGCCATCATCCCCATCGTCGACTCAGGTCCACGCAGCGAGCCGAACTCGCCTTCGATCAATGCGAGAAGGACGGCGCCGGCACCGGCCGCGCCCAACAACACCAACACGATGCCACCCACCACCGGGATCCCGACCAGTGCGCCGACCAGCGCCCCGCCGAGCAGCGTGGCGCGCGTCAGCGAGCTCTCGCGGCGGCGGCGCAGGCGCAGCAGCCGTCGGCCGATCAGGAAGCCGGCCGACGCCGCCCCCAGCCACCAGCACAACACTAGCGCAAGCGCCAGGATCCCGGCCAGCGGCACGCCGACCAGGCTGAGGGCCAGCGGCACGATCACGAGCGGCCCGCACGAGAGCCCGGCCAGGCCAATCAAGCCGCACTGGAGCGGCGCGCCGCGCCAGGTGGCGGCCGTCAGCACGACCAGCCACGGCACCAGCGTCACCGCCGCGATCGCGCCGAGCATCCCGGCGGTCGCGCCGAGCAGCGCCAGCCGCAGCCGCACGAGGACGGTCGGCCAGAGATCGGCCTCGCCGCGGATCTCCGTCACGCTCCAGCGCAGCTCCTGGCCGGCGACGTTGCCGAGCACGACCGCGCCGTCGGCGCGCAGCACGCGTCCGCCCACCGCGACGACGTCGCGGCTAGCGACCGAGCCCGGCGCCAGCTTCACGTTGCCGAGCACCGCGACGACGTCGTCGTCGGCCCGCCCTTCGATGCGCGCGTCGCCCCCGACCACGATCAGCGGCGCACGGGTCCGACCGGCGACCGTCGCGTCGCCGGCGAAGACGATGGTCGTGCCGCTGCGCACCTCGTCGGCGGGGACGTTCAGCGTTCCGAGCTGGACCGCACCCCGCCCCAGCGCCATTGCCGGCACGAGGCCAGCTCCGACGACGACCAGCGCGAGCAGCGAGATCAGCGCGTTGCGCCCGTCGATCGCCGGTGGCGGTCCCCAGTGTCCCCCGACCGCGCCCGTCGCGCTCACCGTCACGCCTCCTGTACCAACGCGCGACCGGCGCATGTGCCGGTCCGCGCCCAAGCCGACCGTCGCCAGCACCACCAGCGCGGTCGCCACCGGCAGCCAGCCCAACCGCAGCTCCGCGAGCAGCGAGCTCGAGAGGTTTTGGGCGATCGACTGCCCCACCATCAGCCACGACACCGCCCGCACGGCCACGCGCGCCCCGTCCGCGCCGTAGGCGGGCAGGGCCGTGACGCCCGCGAGCGCGCCGATCAGGCCGAGCAGCACGGCGCAGGCCGGGCGGCTCAGCGCGGCGGCGTAGCGACGCCGACGGCGCGCATGGTCGGCGCGCGGGAGCTGCGCGATGACCCGGCTGGTGAAGTCGTCGGGCAGCGGGAGTAGGTCGTCAGATCGCCTCAAGCTGAGGCCTCCCAGCTGCCAGGCCGGTCGCCAGCATCTGCCGCCCCCGGTGCAGCCGCGTCTTCACGGCCGCGAGCGACAGCTCCGTGACGCGGGCGATCTCCTCGTACGACAGCTCGTGCCAGTGCCGAAGTATGAGCACCTGGCGGTACTTGTCCGGCAAGCCGTCGACAAGCCTGCGGATAACCTCGTCCCGCTCGCGTATCAGCAGCCCGATCTCGGGGCCATCTTCGACGTGGGCGCGCTGCGCCCTGACCAGCGCAGGCTCGAAGGAGACGACACGCCAGTCGCGCGAGCGCAGCGACCGGAAGCAGACGTGCTGGGCGATAGCCGCGAGCCAGGTGTAAAAGCGATACTGCGGGTTGTACGAGTCCAGCGCGACGTATGCGCGGACGAACGCTTCCTGCGTCGCGTCCTCGGCGTCGCTCGGGTGGCGGACGATGCGGAACGCCAGCCGGTGGATGGCGTCCTTGTACCGCTCGACGAGCTGCCCATAGGCCGCGTGGTCGCCGCGGCGCGCGCGCTCGATCAGCTCGAGGTCTTCTAGCACTGCCCCAGATATATACGGCCGCGCGGCCGCGGGTTTCAGGGAATACCGAGCCGGCCGTGGCGTCGCATCACGTCGAGCGTCGGCTCGATCGGCAGTGCGTAGCGCACGTGCCCGTCGCGGCCGCGGGTCGTCTCGGCGCGGAAGAGCGCGTCGACCACCGCCTCCTCGACCGCCTCCACGGTGGCCTGGAAGAGCCTCGTGATCGCCGGTCCGTCCTCGGCGAGGACGCGCCGTATGAGCACCGTGGACGGCGGTCGGTGCGGGACGGGCTCCGCGTTGCTGAAGGCGAGGATGAAGTCGCCCGAGCCGTGCCCGGCGACCGAGCCGGTACGCGCCAGGCCGAGCCCCCCGCGCCGCGCGATCCGACCGAGCTGCCGCGCGTCGAGCGGCGCGTCGGTGCCCACGATCACCATGCACGAGCCGTCGGGCGCGCGCGCTGCCCCGCCCGAAGAGGCCCTCCCTTCTTCCCCTCTCCCGCCGGCGGCGGCGATCCCGTCGTCCCCTCGCTCCGAGGGCCAGGGTGGGGACCCGTTGCCTGCCTCTAGCTCGCGCCCGACGGGCACGCCGTCGATCCGCAGCTCCTCGCGCGTGCCGAAGTTCGCGAGCACCAGCACCCCGACCGTGAAGCCATCGGTCGCGCGGGAGGCCGTCCCGACCCCACCCTTGTACCCGTAGCACGTCATCCCGACGCCGGCGCCCACGGCGCCGCCCTCGACCGGGCCGCCGCGCGCGCCGTCGATCGCGGCCCAGACGTGCTCGGCCCGCACGTGGCGCCCCTGGATGTCGTTCAGGTAGGCGTCGTTGCACTCGCCCACGAGCGGGTTGACGCTCACCGCGTCCGGGTTCCCCCGCAGCGTCCAGCTGATCAGCGCGTCGGCGACCCGCGGGACGCTCAGCGTCCCGGTCAGCAGGATCGGCGTCTCGAGCACGCCCAGCTCGGCGACCTGCGCCAAACCGCACGTCTTGCCGAACCCGTTGAGCACGAACGCGGCGGCCGGCGTCTTCTCGCGGAACGGATCGCCGGCGTGCGTCCGGATCGCCGTCACGCCGGTCCGGATGGCCTCCCCCTCGACCAGCGACGCGTGCCCGACCGCCACGCCCGGCACGTCCGTGATCGCGTTCAGCCCGCCGGGCGGCAGCGACCCGAGGACGATCCCGACCTCGCGGGGGCGAAGGCGCGGCACCCTCCTAGCGCCCCGCGGAACCAGGCATCAGGACAGCCAGGACGGCGTCGGCGACGCGCTGGACGTCGCGGTCGTCGAGCTCGCGCACGTCCAGCCGGATCGTCCATTCGTCTGGACCGCCCATGGCCGCGACCGGCGGGCTGCCGGCCAGCAGCTTGTCGAGCAGGTCGGCAGCGGTCAGCCCCTCGGCCGGGTCCAGCCGGAGGTGGACGGTCGGGTAGGGCCGGCCGATGTGATCCTTCGCGACGTACTCGGCCTCGGCGTTGACGAGCCCGCCGAGCTGGTCGGCCAGCCAGAGCGTGCGCTTCTCAGCCGCGCGCCGCTCGGCCCGGTGGTCGCGCCGCACGTACAGCTCGAGCGCTGTGATCAGGCCGACGACCTCCTCCTTGCTCACCTTGCAGACGCGGCCGATGCCCTGGGTCGGCGCGCCCTGCATGCGCGCGGCTCTGATCAGGTCGGCGCGGCCCGCCAGGATGCCGGAGCCCTGTGGGCCGCGCAGCCCCTTCCCGCCCGAGAAACCGACGAGGTCGGCGCCAGCGTCCAGGAAGCGGTGCAGGTGCTCGGGCGGCGGCAACGTGTTCGAGGCGTCGATCAGGATCGGGACGCCGTGGTCGTGGGCAAGCGCGATCGCCTCTTCCGGGGAGGGCACGCCGGGCTCGTCTGTTGGGACCCAGTAGACGCCCGCCGTCCTGTCGCCGAACCCGTCCAGCCTCTCCACGAAGACACCGCCCGCGCCGCGGACCGCGTGGGCGTAGCCGTAGTGGACGTACTCCTGTCCACTCTTCGAGCGCCGGCGTGGGAACGGGCGGGCGATCCACTCGTTCTTGAGTCCGGCGGTGTCGGGCAGCCGCGCCATCGCGACCGGGTCGTCGCCGGTCATCACCGCGGCAGCACCCAGCATCAACGCGGCCGCGCAGCCGGATACCACGTAGCCAGCCTGGGCATGGGTGTGCTCGGCGATCACCCGGCTCGCCGCGTCCTGGAGCTCGTGCAGGTCGACGTAGGCGTCGGCCGCCGCGCGCATCGCGTCGAGAACGGGCGGCGGCATGATGGTCCCGCCGAAACGGGTCCAATGGCACGTCGCGTTCAGGACGCGGCGGACGCCCAGCTTGGCGTAGACGTCGTCGAGGACCGTGGATCCGCCGATGGACCCGCGGGGAAGCTCCATGGGGCTGCCTCCTTACGGCAGGAGCCAGCCTAGCAGCTCATTCCGCCTTGCGTTGCCGGAGGAACTCCTCGACGCCCCTGACCAGCTCCTCGGCTGGCGGGAGCGGCTCCTCGGCCTTCTCGGGCGTATCGGGCTCGGCGGTCCCGATGAGCTTCACGGTCTGCCCGGCCTTGGCGAGCGCGGCGTTGATCTGCCGCTCGAAGCTCGCCCCCGCCTCCTCGATGCCGCTGAGGTCGGCGCCGAGCCCACCCAGGAAGCGGTCGAGCGCTCGGAGCTGGTCGGCGCACGCCTTGGGGTTGGGCATGGACGCGAGGTAGTGCGGCGCCGCGGCCCAGATCGAGACGCACGGCACACCGGCCTCGGCGAACGCCTCGGCGAGCGCCGAATGGATGCCGGTCGGTCCCTGGTAGCCGCTGGGCTGGATGCCCATGTCCTCCAGCCGCGCGCGGTACTCGGCCGTGGTCGCGAAGCCGGTCAGGATGGTCGGTTGGGCGTGGGAGACGCCCGCGAGGAACGCGCCGAGCAGCACCGCCGGCCCGCCCTGGCCGTGCTCCCGCCAGAACGCGGCAACCTGGCGCGAAAAAGTGCGCCAGCGGAGCTGCGGCTCCGGCCCCAGGAGGCCGACGACGTCGCGGTCGCCGCCGACACCGGACACGAGGGCCAGCGACGGCCACTGAATCTTCCGCTGCCCCCCATCCTGGAGGCGGACGTGCGGGCGCGTCTCGGTGAAGACGTAGTAGTCCTCGGGGTCGAACTCGACGACGGTCGTGACGTGCCGCTTCTGCAAGAGGTAGGTGGCCGACGTCGTCGCCACGTTCGACGCGTCGCCCCACCCGCCGAAGGCGGCAACCAGGATCGGGTCACGCCACTGCGGGATGTCCTTCACGTCCATAGGGAACAGGTTAGCCTCCGGGGATCAGAGCTTCGTAAGAAAGGCGGAGGAATCGCATAAACGGGGTGTGACTCAGCGTTTCGCGGAGGTGAGTAGGCGAGCGGCTTTACGCTCGGCGGCGCGGCGGGCGGCGATCTTCCAGTCGTGGGCGTCGGTGGGTCGGCCGTCGACGATCTTTCTGGGTCGGTCGACGGGCATGGGCGCGACGCGGACGCGCTGCGGCCGTGGGTTGGGGATCGGGCGACTGGCCTGGTGTGCCGAGAGGCCAGCCTCGCGGCGGCTGCGCGTGGGGCAGGGCGCCGGAGGGTGGCGCAGGGATCGGACGATGCGGGGCCAGACCTCGGCCCATCGGTCGTTGCAGACGGCGCAGCGCAGGGCGAGCATCGGGTTCACGCCGGGCCGCGCCCAGCGCATCCCGGTGCCTTTGAGGCGCGCCTCGACGGTGTTCTTGTTGCCGCTCTCGACCATGCCGCTCCCAATCGGGAAGCCACAGGCCAGGAAGGAGGCGTAAGCGATCTGCACGCGGCGCTTGGAGAGGTAGGCGAGCGTCTCGTCCCGTGTTTGGATGGCTCCGGCACGGTCGGCGGCGTCGTGGGTCGGCAGAGCGCGCAGCGCGGCGAGCACCGCATCTGGGTCGCCGGTCTTGAGCTCGTGCGCCTGCGCCCGCAGCCACGCGGCCGCCTCCGGGGCGCCGATGCCCCAGGTCGCCTGGCCAGCAGCGTTCAGGCGCTCGACCGCGTGCGGGAAGTCCAAGATGCGGACCGCGTCGGGCCTGTGCAGGTCGATGAGGCCTTGTAGCCACTCGGAGCCGTCGACGGGCGCGACGACGGTCCCGGCCGTCGCGGTGCCGCGCCGATGGACCTCGACCAGTGCCAGCCGGCCGAACGTGTCGCTATCGGTCAGACGGGAGAAGTACGAGACGTCCGTGGCCCGGACCACCGGCACCCCGTCCGGCCCGCGGGTCGCCACGACCTCCCCGATGGCCAACGTCTTGACTTCGGCCCACTCCCCACGCCGCAGGGGCACCATCGCCCCGTCGGCCGAAACCTGCTGGACCCGCGGCCCCTCCCGCGACGGTGGCGCCGCGCGCTCCAGCCGGTCGGCCTCGGCGGTCTCCAGGCCGACCAGCGCCGCCCCAGCCGCCTCGGTCAGCCGGCAGGCCGTCGCCGCGCCGATCGCCACGCCGCAGAACCAGCCCAGCTCGGCGGCCGCCCGCGCGAACGGCATCCACGTTCCCAGGCGCACCAGCCCCTCGTGCAGCCGCGGGCTCAGCGGCCCCGGCAGCAGCGCCAGCTCCTCATCCAGGGGGGAAAAGACCCGACCCACAGGCCGGGCAGACCGCGTAATCCCGTTCCAGGCGCAGCTCCGCGCCCCCCTGGGTCACGACCACCCGCGTCTTCTTGCCACGGGGCTTCAACTCGGCACCGCAGTCCGGGCACCGCGCCCGCTCGCCCGCTGGCCGCCCGGCCACGTCCGTCACCCGCGAGGCCAACGCCATCCGCTCGACCATCCGCGCCCGCACCGGCGCCAGCCGCTCGTCCACCGCCGCCTCGATCTCCGCCAGCGTCGCCCGCGGATGCTGGAGCCGCCACTCCTTCATCCCCGTCAGCACCGCCTCGGTCTCCGCGTGCCAGGCCGCCTCGACCGCGTCCAGGTCCTCTGCGCGCATCCCGTCTACCCCCGCCGCGACCCGTCCACGGCCGCCAGCAGGCTTCACAATACATAACCGCGAAACTCTGAGTCACACCCGCATAAACGGCGCTGAGTGACTTCCGTCGAAGGCTCAGGTATGATGGGGCCGCTCGCGCGGGTGAGCCTTGTGAGGGTGCGGGGCACTTCTCCGGAAACGCACCGCGAGCCGAGCTCTTAGGAGGATGGAATGCATTTGGCAGGCATGAACAAGCGCGTCAGCCGACGATCGCTCCTCGGTGGGTCGCTCGTCCTGGCTGGCGGCGCGATCATCGCGGCGTGCTCCCCAGCCGCGCCGCCGACCAATACCCCCGCCCCGGCCAAGCCCGCTGAGCCCACCAAGCCCGCCGCGGCTGCCACCACGGCGCCGGCCGCCGCCGCGACCACCGCCCCAGCCGCGGCCGCCACCACGGCGCCGGCGGCGGCCACCAAGCCGGCCGCGGCCCCGACGACCGCCCCGGCGGCCGGCGCCACGACCGCCGCGCCGGCCGCGGCGCCGCAGACCAGTGGCCAGGTGGTCACGCTGCGCATCCACGACTGGGCGCAGGATCCGAACGACACCTTCTACGGTCCGCTCTTCAAGAAGTTCGAGGAAGAGCACCCAGGCATCAAGATCCAGCGCGAGTGGTTCCCGCGCGACGACCTCCACACGAAGGAGCTGCAGCTGGCCGCGACCGGCCAGATCGGCGACACCGTTCGCTACAACGTCGCCGTCAACGGGCCCGAGCTGCGCAACAAGGGCGTCGTCCAGCCGCTCACCCCCTTCATCCAGAAGGACACGAAGTGGGCGCAGAACGACCAAAAGCAGTTCTTCCCGGGCAACATCGCCAACTACACGGCCCAGGGCCAGCAGTGGGGTTATCCGGTCGTCGGCCACCCCGGCTGCCTCCAGTACTACATCAACACCGACATGGCCGCGAAGGTGGGCGCCAAGCTGCCCGACGCTTCGAGCAACTGGCACTGGACGTTCGACCAGGCGATGGACATCTTCGCGAAGGGCACGCAGAAGGGGGCGGACGGGCGCGTCGCCGTCTACGGCAACTCGCCCTGCCTCGGCAACGAGGGCGTCGTCGGCGTGCTGCGCGCGTTCGGCGCGAACGTGTACAGCGACGACGGCACCAAGTGCCTCATCGGCAGCGACGAAGCGATCCAGGGCATCCAGTGGATCGCCGACCAGTTCAACAAGAACAAGGTCGCGCTCCCGCTCGACGCCGGCGGCAAGCAGACCGACGTCCTGACGGTCTTCCCGACCTCGAAGATCATGACGTTCGTCTCGACCTCGAGCCAGCCTGGCAACCTGCACCGGCTGATCGGCGAGGGCAAGCAAAACAACTTCAAGTGGATGATCCTGCCGCCCCCGACGGTCAAGGCCGGCGACAAGTTCCCGACCCAGATCTCGTCGGACGGGTACGGCATGTCCAAGCAGACGAAGTACCCGGACCAGGCCTGGGAGGTCGTCAAGCTGTACGCCTCGAAGGAGCACGGCCTGAACCGCAACCTGGCTGGCCTCGGCTCGCCCGGCTCCCGTTACGACGTGTGGACCGACGACAAGTTCCGGCAGAACGCGCCGGAGCTGACGCTCATCTACGACACACTGCTCAACCCCGACAAGGCCCCGCCGGCGCTGCCGTGGAACAACCCGGCGAACGGCCGCTACTTCGAGGCCGACACGGCGATGAACAACGCGCTGGTCGACGTCTGGCTCGGCAACAAGACCGCCAAGGAAGTCCTGCCCGAGCTCCAGAAGACGATGCAGGCGATCATGGACAAGCCGCCGGTCTAAGATCCCTCGGGGGTTCCTCCGTTGGCGCAAGCTGTCGCGCGCCCGGCCGCCGCATCGCGGCGGCGGTCGGGCCTCGCCCGCCAGGAAGCCACGTTCGGCTACCTGTTCCTGCTGCCCTGGCTGATCGGCCTGACCGTCTTCGTGATCGGGCCGATGATCGGCGCCTTCGTGCTCAGCTTCACGCCGTACAGCCTCGGCCGGCCGCTCACCTTCAACGGCGGCGCCAACTTCGTGCGCGCCTTCACGGCCGACCCGCAGTTCTACAACGCGGTCGGGCGCACGCTGAACTGGGCGGTGATCTACGTACCGCTCTCGATCGTCGGCGCGCTGCTCACGGCGATGCTGCTCAACCAGGGGCTGAAGGGCACCAACATTTTCCGCACCATCTTCTTTATGCCCCACCTCGTCCCGATCGTCGCCAGCGTCTACATCTGGACCTACCTGCTGAACCCGAAGTACGGCCTGGTCAACGAGATCCTCTTCCGGATCACCCACGTCGACCCGGGTCCCGGCTGGTTCGCCAGCAAGGATTGGGCGCTGCCAGGTCTGATCATCCTCGGCCTCTGGGCCGCGATCGGCGGCAACCAGATGCTGATCTTCCTGGCTGGGCTCCAGGGCGTGCCGAAGGACCTCTACGAGGTCGCCGACCTGGACGGAGCGAACGGCTGGCAGAAGTTCCGGAACATCACGCTGCCGATGATCTCGCCGACCGTCTTCTTCAACCTCGTGCTCGGCATCATCGCCGCGCTCCAGACCTTCAGCAACGCTTTCGTCGCGACCAACGGCGGCCCGGCCTACGCGACCTGGTTCTATTCGCTGCACATCTACGCCAGCGCGTTCCAGTTCGGCGAGTACGGCTACGCCGCGGCGCTGGCCGTGATCTTCTTCCTCGTGCTGGTCGTTTTGACCACGATCCAGTTCCAGCTCCAGAAGCGCTGGGTCTACTACGGCGGCGAGGTCAAGTAGCGTGGCGCAGACGGTCGTCGGCGATTACCGAAGCACCCGCAGCGCCTCGGTCGGCCTTCGACGGGCCCTCGGCCGGGCCGCGCTCTACACGATCGCGATCCTGCTCGGCTTCCTGCTCTTCGCGCCGATCCTCTGGGGCCTGATCAGCTCCTTCAAGCCGGACACCGAGATCAAGCTGCTCCCACCGGTGATCTTCCCGAGCCGCTGGGTGCCGCAGAACTACGTCGACGTCTGGACGACGAAGCTGTTCGGCGTCTGGACCCAGAACAGCGTCTTCATCGCCGTGCTCGCGACGATCGGCACGGTGCTCACGGCCGCGCTCTCCGGCTACTCGTTCGCCCGCTTCCGCTACCCTGGGCGCGGCGTCCTCTTCGGCCTGACGATCGCGACGCTGATGCTCCCCGACATCGTCACCCTCGTCCCCCGCTTCATCCTCTTCTGGGAGCTCGGCTGGCTGAACACCTACCTGCCGCTTATCGTGCCGTACTGGTTCGGCGGGACGGCGTTCTTCATCTTCCTGTTCCGCCAATTCTTCATGACGATCCCGACCGACCTCGACGAAGCGGCGAAGATCGACGGCGCGAGCTACTTCCAGATCTTCGCGCGGATCGTGCTGCCCCTCTCCGGGCCGGTGATGGCGACGGTCGCGATCATCGCCTTCATCGATCAGTGGAACTCGTTCCTGTTCCCGCTGACGATCCTGAACTCGCCCGAGAAGTTCACCGTCTCGATCGGGCTCCGCTGGTTCGCGATCAGCCCGAGCGCCGACTCCCGCCCACTCGACCAGCTCCTGCTGGCCGGCTCGATGATGATGATGGCGCCGATCATGGTGATCTTCTTCTGCGGCCAGCGGTATTTCGTGCGCGGTGTCGTTATGTCGGGTATCAAGGGCTGAGTGCTCAGGCGCGTCGCCCCGGTCGCCCTCTTCGCCGCGCTCGCGCTCGCCCACCCGGCGTCGGCCCACCACGCCGACCTCGTGCGGTCGCAGCCGGCGAACGGCGCACAGCTCGCCGAGGCCCCGCGCGACGTGCGCGCCTGGTTCAACGTGCCGCTGGTCGAGCCCGGCTCGGGGCTCGCGGTTACCGACCAGGACGAGCGCCGCGTCGACGCGGGCCACACGCGGCAGGACGGCGCCGACCCGGCGCTGCTGGTCGCCGAGCTGCCGGCCCTGGCCCCGGGCCGCTACAAGGTTACCTGGCGGGTCATAGCGGAGAACGACCTCGACTACAACGAGGGCTCGTTCACTTTCACCGTCGTCGCGGACGTCTGGCGTACCTTGCGCGCGCGCGCGGGAAGCGGCGGTGCGCTCGCGGTCGGGCTCGGCCTCGTCGGGATCGGCGCGATCACGCTGGCACGCGAGAGCTAGAACGCCGCCCGGTGTTCGCCGGCCCGGCCTCGGCTGTCCCTCCGAGCGGAGCGAGGGACCTCGGCCGCCGCGCAGTCCCCGGCTCCCCCGGGGCGCCGGCCGAGGTCCCTCGTCATCCCTCCCCGGGATGACACCACCGGGCCGGCGTTCTAGGCCAGGGATGGCACCGCGGGGCCACCGCCGCGGCCAGTAGAATGCGGCGACATGAGGCTAGCGATCGGCTCAGGGCCCGCGTTCCGGGAGGGCGTCAGCCCCGCCATCCTACGCTGGTGGAAGAAGCAGGGCGTCGAAGGCATCGTCTTCTACGACGTCTGGCCGGCAGACTTCTACCGGACCCCGCTCGACCACTTCCGCGAGACGAAGAAGGTGCTCGACGACGTCGGTCTGGCCGTGGCCGGCTTCAACGCGCTCCGCAAGAGCCTGTTCATGCCCGAGCTGGCCGAGATCGACCAGCGGCGGACTGAGCACTGCCTCGAGGTCTGCCGCGTCCTGAGGCCGGCGATCTTCGACATCTCGGTGAACGTCCCGATCCCGCACGGACTCGACCCGATGGCGATGGCCGCGCGGCCGATATTCCGCGGCGCCTACGCCAGCGCCGAGGCCTACCGCGAGGCGGCCGCGCGGCTCAAGATCGTCGCCCGGACGTGCGCCGAGCTGGGCGCTGACCTGTCGATCGAGCTGCACGACGACGGCTTGCAGGACACCGCCGACGGCTGCCTGCGGCTCGTCGAGCTGATCGACGAACCGAACGTCGGCGTGAACCCCGACGTCGGCAATTGGTACCGCGTCCCCTACGAGCACCCGGAGACGTGGCGCGACCAGATCCGCAAGCTTGCCCCCAGGACGAACTACTGGGAGGTCAAGAATTACAAGCGCATCCTCGTCCCGCCCGACCACCGCGGGTACAGCTGGAACGTGGACCTGGACGAGGGCGATCTGGACTTCCGCGAGATGGCCGTCACCCTCTGGCGGGCCGGCTTCCGCGGCTGGGTCTGCCACGAGGGCGGCCAGGGCGATATCGTCCGCACCACCGTCAAGTACCTGCAGTACATGCGGTGGATCCTCGACGAGTGGATCCCGCTGGTTACCTGACCCGCCTCTGGACGTCGAAACGCTGGATCAGGCTCGACTCCCCGCTGATCGCGTAAACGCTTCCGGCTGAATCGGTCGCCACGAAGACCGGGCGGACGAGAAGCGACTTGCCATCGGGGCCCCGCCCGATCGGCCATTCTTTCCGGCCGTCGCGGCTGTACCTCCAGATGACCCCGTCCCGAAGCTGCCCCTCCGCCGATGCCACCACCGCCGCCCACGCCGCCAGGGCCGCCGGTCGCCGTGTTCGAGGTCAGCTGCGCGCTGGCGAGCCCTGCGATCCCGGCGTTGTAGAGGCCCCCACCACTCGCGTCGCCCCCACTCCTGCCGGCGCCGCCGTTGCCACCAGCCGCGCCATTGGCGCCCTGCCCATTGTCCCCACCGGCGCCGCCGTCCCCGCTAC